>JAEEJJ010000197.1 GCA_016281805.1 Clostridiales bacterium | reverse complement strand
GCCAATGAACCGGATAAATACGATTGGTGCGTAGATGAATACGTAAAAATGCTGAAAAAAATCCACAGCATTATCGTTCCTGATGGCGAATTACCATCAATTAAAGAAAAAACGTTGCGTTCTGTCAGACGGATGAAAGACTGCCTTCCCGACGGTCTTGGAGATAAGCTTGTTGCAATGGTCGAGGCGATACCGGAATCAAATCATATGATTCATGGGGATTTTCATACAAAAAATATCGTTCTTGCCGGAGATGAAGTTCTTGTTATAGATATGGATACTCTGTCCGTTGGTCATCCTATCTTTGATTTTATTCATATGTATAATGCATATGTCGGATTTTCAGAATATGATCCTAAGATAGTATATGACTTCCAGGGATATAATACTGAAGTGTCTCATAAGTTTTGGCACGACTCCCTTATGAAATATCTCTGCACAAAAGATGAAAGCCGATATAAAGATGTTGACGATAAAGTGCGTTGTCTTTCTTATGCAGGTCTTATTGATTGGGGAACCCGACATCCCGATCCCGATCCTCAGAAAGGAGCAGCAACCATCGAATTATGGAAAACAAGACTGGTTGAAATTCTGCAAAGGATTAATACCCTTGATTTTGACATATCGGTCGATGAACAAACAAATGCAAATGAACTTATAATAGATGCAAAAACAGAAAATCTTGAAAAAGTCATCGACTTTGTGAATTCCAGACTTGAAGCCGTTGAATGTCTGCCAAAACATCAAATGCAGCTTGATATAGCCGTTGAAGAGATTTTTGTTAATATCGCACATTATGCGTATGCTCCTGAGGTAGGAAAAGCGGGCGTAAAAGTCGAAGTATCAGATGATCCTGTTACTGTTGCAATAACATTTACGGATGGGGGAGTTCCTTACGATCCTCTGAAAAAAAACGACCCCGATGTTTCGCTGTCTGCAGAAGAACGTGAAATTGGCGGTCTTGGAATCTTCCTTACTAAAAAAATGATAGATGATATTTCTTATGAATATAAAGAGGGCAAAAATATTCTTACCTTAAAAAAAGCGTTGAAATAAAACAAAAAGGATTCCCCAAAAGGAATCCTTTTAATGGTCGGAGTGACAAGATTTGAACTTGCGACCTCTTGGTCCCGAACCAAGCGCGCTACCATCTGCGCTACACCCCGAATTATTATTTTATTCAAGCTTTGTTATTATAGCACAATATCATCTGACTTTCAAGAGTGTTTACATTTTTTTCAAAATTTCATTGATCAAACAGCTCCGGTTCGATGTTTTCTTTTTATTGTTATGTGCTTTAATTAAAATACTTGACAAAAATGTTTTTTCAATTTATAATATGATCGTTCGAAACGAATAAGAACAAAATTGTGAGGTATACTATGAATACACGTGATCGTATTAACGCAATTCTACATTATCGTAATTACGATAAAATGCCTGTTGTCCATTTCGGATTCTGGGGAGAAACACTTACAAAATGGAAAGAAGAAGGTTTTCTCACTGAGTGGGAAGCAACACACTACTGGGATAACGGCGGATCCTGCAAGGAGATTAATGAAAAACTCGGCTTCGACTGCGCGTGGTCTACGACCATAGGTTCTCATACCGGACTTATGCCTTCCTTTGAAGGTAAAGTTCTTGAGGAACTTGGCGACGGATGGATAATCTCTCAGAACGGCAACGGTCTTATAGAAAAATCAAAACGGGGAATTTCATCTATCCCCGCTACGGTCGGCACTTTGCTGAAAGACAGAAAAGCATGGGAAGAACTATATCTTCCAAAGCTTCAGCCGTCAGAAAAAAGATATGATATCGTCGGTATAAAAAAATTGATACCGGAATTAGACAGCATAACAGATCGTCCGGTGGGTTATCATATAGGAAGTCTCTACGGAAGTATCCGTGATATGCTTGGCGTTGAAAATCTTGCTTATCTTCAGGCAGACGATGAAGATTTATTTGTTGAAATAATAGATACCATAGCCTCTATAGCTTATGAGAACGCAAAAGCAGTCTTTTCAACAGGTGTCAAAGTTGATTTTTGCCATTATTGGGAAGATATCTGTTTTAAAAACGGTCCGCTTGTAAATCCGGATGTTTTTGAAGAATTTGTTTTACCCCATTACAGAAAAATATCTGATCTGTTACTTGATTATGGTGTAGATATAATTTCACTTGACTGTGACGGCTGCATTGATAAACTTGTACCTATCTGGTTGAAGGGCGGAGTCAATACCATGTTTCCGATCGAAGTCGGAACATGGGAAGCGAGCATCGAACCTTGGCGAAGACAATACGGGGAATATGTACGCGGTGTCGGCGGTATGGATAAACGTGTTTTTGCAGAAGATTATGCCGCAATAGATAAGGAAATTGAAAGACTGAAGCGCCTTATTGATCTCGGAGGATATATTCCTTGTCCTGATCACAGAATCGCTCCGGATGCAAAATGGGATAACGTCAAATATTATTGCGATAAAATGCAGAATCTTAAAATCTGACATCGTTGTATCGTTTAAATGAATTGACAATATTTTACCCTTTATTATTTGTTAATTTTACATTTTCTTTGTTTATAATATAATTATAAGGCTAGAATAGCATATAATCCCGGAGGCATTTCCATATGAACAGCGAGTATAGTACACAAACAAAAAAACGTGGCGGATTGGCATTTGTCAGTGTTATTATAATGATGGCAGTATGCGTTGCAGCCGCGGTCGGATTGTTTGCCGCCATTTTTAACGATACGCCGGACGATACCAGTAATATCGAATCTGTTCGCTCTGAAATTGATGAAAAATACAGTCAGCAAATAGACGATCTGAATAAAACGATTGCCGACCTTCAAAATCAAATCAATAAACTGAATGGCTTGGTCGATTCATCTCAAGCTCAATCGACATCTGTTTATACATCTATTGCACCGATAGGGGAAACTGCTATAGAAGATATATCGGAGGCTGTAAAGCCTTCAATTGTAACAATCGTTGTGAGTGTACCATCTACACGGTATCAAAGTGGATTTTTCTACTATACTGTGGGTGGAGTAACATCTTCGGGTTCCGGAATAATACTTGATACCGATGGCTACATTGTCACAAATTATCATGTTGTTTCGTATTATGACTCATACGATAATGTTACAATTGATGTCACTCTCTCAGACGGCAGAGAATTTCCTGCCCAATTCATCGGCGGAGATAAAAATAACGATCTTGCAGTTATTAAAGTTGAGAATGCCGAAAATCTTGTTCCGGCAAAATTCGGCGTTTCCTCCGATCTAAAGGTAGGAGCAGTTGTTCTTGCGATCGGTAATCCTCTCGGTATAGAATTTGCGGGCAGTGTGACGCTCGGTATCGTTTCTGCTCTTGACAGAACCATCGACAAAGAAAACACTGCAGATTCAATGATTCAGACTGATGCAGCGATCAACCCCGGCAATTCCGGCGGGGCACTTGTCAATACGAAGGGTGAGGTCGTCGGAATTACGACATTGAAAATCTCGGATACTGAAGTAGAAGGTCTCGGTTTTGCTGTTCCCATCGATTATGCTACGCCGATCATTTCAAATCTTGTAGAATACGGCTATGTGAAAGATCGGCCTGCCACAGGCATTGCCGGCAGCACAGTATCAGCTTCAATATCAAGATACTACGGTGTTCCTCAGGGCGTGATCGTAACAGAAGTTGAAGAAAACAGCGGCGCTGATCTCGCAGGTATTCAGGTAAATGATATAATTACGGAGATAGACGGTCAAACTGTTGAAAGTATGACCGATATCCAGAATGTTAACTCTACTCACAAGGTGGGGGACATTATAACTGTAAAAGTATATCGCAACGGTGAATATTATACGACCAACCTTAAATTGATGGAAGACCGCGGAAGATAAACGATCATGTAAATACAAATGAACCGACAGATAAAATCTGTCGGTTTTTTGCATTGTATGATTTAATTATTTTATAAATTCAGATATCAATGTTCCGCATTTGCTGCAACCTACAAGAGTGCAGTTTTTCTTTTCGTTTTCATGATGCGGCATAATATCAGCAGTTCTGTATCCCGAATCCAGATAATCCGAAACAGCTTTTTCGATGCTTTCCGCTTCTTTTTCCAGTCCGAAACTGTATTTCAGCATCATCGCCGCTGAAAGAATCGTTCCTATCGGGTTCGCAATATCCATTCCTGCTATATCCGGTGCAGAACCATGAATTGGTTCATAAACGCCGTTCGTTCCGTTACCGAGACTGGATGAAGGAATCATGCCTATAGAGCCTGTGATCATAGATGCTTCATCAGAAAGAATGTCTCCGAACATATTTTCAGTAACTATAACATCAAACTGAGACGGATCTTTAACTATCTGCATTGCACAATTGTCTACGAGCATATCAGTCAATTCAATATCAGGATATTCGTCAGCGATTTCATGAACGACCTTTTTCCATAGTCTGCTTGAATCAAGAACGTTACTTTTTTCAACGGAACAGAGCTTTTTTCTTCGTTTTTTTGCGGTTTCAAAGCCGATCCTGCATATTCTTTCGATTTCTTTTTCGGAATAGATCAAAAGGTCAGATGCATATCTAATACCGTTTTCTACTTCGGTTTTATGCTCACCGAAATAAACACCTCCGGTAAGTTCTCTGACAATAATAAAATCAATACCTCTTTCAACTATTTCTTTTCGCAACGGTGATGCCGAAGCGAGCTGCTTCCATATTTTGGCAGGACGATTGTTGCTGTATGCACCCATCCCTGCCCGGAGTTTCAATAGTCCTTTTTCCGGACGCAGATGTCCCGGCAACGAGTTCCATTTGTTGCCTCCTACGGCGCCCAGAAGAACGCTGTCACTTTTTCTGCATAAATCCAGCATGTTGTCAGGTAATGGCTCTCCCCATCTGTCTATTGCAATTCCACCCATATCCACATCTGTATAGTTGAACCGGTGACCGTATTTTGTCGCGATCTTATCGAGCACAAGCTGAGCCTGTTCTATTATTTCAGGGCCGATACCGTCTCCTTTTATAACAGCAATATTCTTATTCATCTTTCTTTTCTCCCTCGTTTTTTATGGCAGCAAGCAAACCTCCGCTTGCAATAATACTCTGAATGAACTTCGGAAACGGCTGTGCTGAATAAGTTTTTCCTGTTGTAATGTCTGTTATCAATCCTGTGTCAAAATTAACGTTAACTAAATGACCTGCGCAGATCTCATCGGCTGCTTCACTGCATTCAAGGATCGGAAGACCGATGTTTATTGCGTTACGATAAAAAATTCTCGCAAAGCTTTTAGCAATAACGCATCCGACCCCGCATGCCATGATCGCAATAGGGGCGTGCTCGCGTGATGATCCGCATCCGAAGTTTTGTCCTGCAACTATAATGTCTCCTTTTTTTACGAATCTAACGAATTCGCCGTCAATATCTTCCATACAATGTTCGGCGAGTTCTTTTGCGTTTGAAGTGTTCAGATAACGAGCAGGAATTATAACATCGGTATCAACATTGTCGGAATACTTAAATACTTTTCCTTCAGTCTGCATGATACTTTCCTTTCTTTCGTAAAAAGTCTGTTGACGATTACTCTGCGTATTCGGTAATATAGCCCGTCAGTGCACTTGCTGCGGCAGTTTGAGGAGATGCAAGGTATACTTCGCTTGACGGATGCCCCATTCTTCCCACAAAATTTCTGTTTGTTGTCGCTATACATTTTTCTCCGGAGGCAAGAATTCCCATATATCCTCCGAGGCATGGACCGCATGTCGGCGTTGATACGACTGCCCCTGCATTTATAAATTCAGTAACATAACCTTTTTCAACGCACTCGCGCATGATCTGCATTGTAGCAGGAATTATAATACATCTGATGCCGTCTTTGATTTTATTTCCTTTAAGTATCTTGTAAACAGCAGTCATATCTTCCATTCGTCCGTTTGTGCAGCTGCCTATAACGACCTGATCGATTTTTATATGTGAAAGTTCTTTCGCCGGTCTTGTGTTTTCCGGTAGATGAGGACAGCTTACCGTCGGAACGACTTCAGAAAGGTCTATGCAGATAGTTTTTTCATATTTCGCATCTTTATCAGCAGAGTATATAACAGGGCTTCTTTCAGCTCGGTTATCAAGATAAGCAATCGTAACACCATCAACGGGGAAAATGCCGTTTTTTGCGCCGGCTTCGATAGCCATATTGCAAATACAAAGTCGGTCATCCATTGAAAGTGAGGCAACGCCGTTTCCGCAAAATTCAAGGCTCTTATAAAGCGCGCCGTCAACTCCGATTTTACCTATCAATGTGAGAATAACGTCTTTTCCACTTGTATTTTTTTTTAGTTTTCCTGTCAGCTCAACTTTGATTGCCGACGGAACTTTGAACCATGCCTTTCCTGTCGCCATTCCTGCGGCCATATCCGTGCTGCCTACACCCGTTGAAAACGCTCCGACCGCTCCGTATGTGCATGTGTGACTGTCTGCACCTATAATACAGTCGCCGGCGGTCACTACACCTTGCTCCGGTAACAATGCGTGCTCGATGCCCATTTTGCCTACGTCGTAAAAATGACTTATACAATGACTGTTTGCAAAGTTTCTGCATATTTTCGACTGTTCAGCTGCTTTAATGTCTTTGTTCGGAACAAAATGATCGAGAACTATCGCGATCCTGTCCTTATCGAAAACATTGTCAAAACATGCTTTTTCGAATTCTTTTATTGCTACAGGAGCGGTTATGTCATTACCGAGAACGATATCAAGCTTAGCTTCAATAAGCTGCCCGGCAACAACACTTTCAAGACCTGCATGTGCGGCAAGGATTTTTTGCGTCATAGTCATAGGCATATGTTTTCTCCTTTATTTTATTGGATCTTTCATGTTGTTGTAAGCGCTGAGAAGTGCATTTGCACTCGCATGAATAATATCGGTATCGGTTCCTGCTCCCCAGAAGGTCGTTCCGTCTTTATTGTTTATGCCTATATACGCCGCAGCAACGCTTCCTGATCCGTGTTCCTGCATGCTGTGTTCGGTATATACACGCAGTTCATAAGAATCTCCGGTAAATAATTTCAGTGCATTGCTTACGGCATCCAAAGAACCGTTTCCGGATGCACGGACATTTTTTTTCTGTCCATCAATTTCAAATACGATTTCTGCTTCAATATCACGCCTGTGCCTTCTGTGAAAATGCATTTCGACAATCGCAACAGGGGAGTCCGTTCTGAAATACGTCGCTTTGAAAATGTCAAAAATGTCGGATACTTTGAGTTCCCTATGTTCTTTGTCTGAAATGCTTTTACAAAGGTAACTGAGATTTTCGCGCATTTGCGCAGGCAGAACATAACCGTAATTCTGTTCAAGTAAATATCCTATGCCGCCTTTACCGCTCTGGGAATTTACGCGAATAACATCTGCGTCGTAAGTTCTGTTCAGATCTTTGGGGTCGATCGGAATATACGGCACATTCCACTCCGTGATATTTTTTTCTTCCCTGTATTTAATGCTTTTTGCTATGGCGTCCTGATGACTGCCTGAAAATGCCGCAAACACAAGCGCTCCGGCATATGGCGCGCGCTCATATACATGCATTCCGGTGCATCGTTCATATTCGTTAACAAGATATGGCATATCCGAAAAATCGAGCTTCGGATCTGTGCCGTGAACATACATGTTCATAGCCAGGGTGATTATATCTACATTGCCTGTGCGTTCACCGTTTCCAAAAAGCGTCCCTTCCACTCTTTCCGCACCGGCAAGCAATGCAAGCTCCGTATCGGCAACGCCTGTTCCTCTGTCATTATGCGGATGAAGTGACAATGTAACATTTTCTCTGTATTTCAGATTTTCGCTTATGTATTCAACCTGGCTTGCATAAATATGGGGAAGGCTCATTTCAACCGTAACAGGCAGATTAATAATAACATTATTGTTTTTAGACGGCTCAAGCACGTCAAGCACTGCATTGCAGACCTCAAGTGCGTATTCAGGCTCTGTGCCGGTAAAACTTTCAGGAGAATATTCAAATCTGAAATCACCTTCATATTCTTTTGAAAGTTTTTTTACGAGTTTTGCTCCGTCAACGGCTATTTGTTTGACCTCTTCTTTTGATTTTCTGAAAACCTGCTCTCTTTGTACTGCGCTGACCGAATTGTAAAAGTGCACGATTGCCTTCGGCACACCTTTGCAAGACTCAAATGTCTTTCTTATAATGTGCTCCCTGCATTGCGTTAAAACCTGAACTGTAACATCATCAGGGATCATGTTTTTATCAATAAGCGTTCTCAGAAATTCAAATTCCGTTTCGCTTGCAGCAGGAAACCCCACTTCTATTTCTTTGAATCCGACTTTCAGAAGAACTTTATAAAATTCGAGTTTCTGTTCAAGATTCATCGGAACTACAAGACTTTGATTCCCGTCTCGCATATCAACGCTGCACCATATTGGCGCTTTGTCGATTTTTTCTTTTTTTACCCAAGTGTCGTGTTCTCCTGGGGCAGGGAAATAGCCTGTTTTGTACTTGCTTGCATTCATAATGGTTTTTCTCCTTTTTTAATGCTTCGGGAGAAAATAAAAAAGTCCCAAAGCCTTTGTAATAAGCTTTGAGACGGGTGAAATCAACACTCGCGGTACCACTCAAATTGCGGTTCTAAAACCGCCTCTCTTTGGGATCATTCAATCCCTATGCATTAACGCAGCATTCACGGGATACGCCTACTTATATACAATGTTCGGATATCCGGCTCGGAAGTGAGGGGCCATTGGGAAAATGCCATACCGGTTCGCAGCAAACACCGGCTCTCTGAAATGACTGTGATCCCGACCTTCTTCGTCTCAGCCTTTAAACTTATTTTTTACAAATGGATTATACCATATCTGCACTTTTTTGTCAACCCTTTATTTGCAATTTTTTTATGCGGTTATGCTTTTGTTGAAAATCTGATTTATATGCGTTTTTATCACTGAGTAGTGCTTGACAAATCATGTTTTATATGATATATTTTAAACAATATTTATTGTTGCGGGTATAAAAATGAAAGCAGTTATTTTTGATATGGACGGTGTCCTTGTAGACTCCGAACCGGTTATAATAGAGGCGTCGCTGCGTGTTTTTAAAAAATACGGTGTGAAGGCAAAAGAGTCCGATTTCAAGGAATTTACCGGAATGGGCGATGATATTTTTATCGGAGGAGTAGCGCGTAAATACGGACTTGAATATGATCCTTCAATGAAAATACAGGCATATGAGATATATCTTCAGATAATCGATACCCATATAAAAAGATTTCCCGGCGCATTACCGCTTATAAAATATCTTAAAGAAAAAGGAATAACTCTTGCAGTTGCGTCTGCGTCCGATCTTATAAAGGTAAAAGCTAATATCAAGGCGCTCGGAGCATCCGAAAATGATTTTAATGCTGTAATTACAGGAAGTGATGTTCAGAGAAAAAAGCCGTTTCCCGATATATATCTTAAAGCTGCCGATGCTATATCAATTGAGCCTTCCGAATGCATTGTTGTCGAAGACGCTGTATCCGGAACGATAGCAGGAATCTCGGCAGGCATGAAAGTTGCGGCAGTAACAACGTCATTCCCTGAAAAAGACCTTTTAAACGCAGGCGCTAACTGGGTTTTTGATGATATTTATTCGGTTTCGGAATTAATATGATATGAAAGAAACAGGTGTTTTTGGCTCTAAATTCACGCCACGACAAAAACTTATTGCATTTCTCTGCTTCGGAGCTTATCTCTCCGCATACCTTATTCGTGTTAATATATCAATTGCTCTTCCGGATATTTCCAAATATCTCGGCTACAGCGATAATTCCTCGATCGGATATATTCCGGGAGGTTTTTTCTGGACATATGCGCTCGGCCAGCTGATATCCGGATGGGTCGGCGACAGAGTGTCTCCTCGCTATATGATTTTTATAGGACTTTTCTCTTCTGCGCTGATCAATATTCTCTTTTCTTTTTCATCTTCATTTCCTGTTATGATCATACTGTGGGCATTGAACGGGGTATTTCAGTCTATGCTCTGGGCCCCAATAATGAAAACCATAGTTCTAAATTTCGAAGGTATCCGTCTCGGGAAAATGACGTTTTTAATGTCTATGACTCTCGTTGTAGGCTATTCTGTTTCCTGGAGCGCTTCAACGATTATAAAAACGTTTTTGGACTGGCATTACGTTTTTTTGATCCCTGCCTTGTTTTCCGGAATATTTTCTGTGATTTGGCTGATCCTTTACAAAAAAGAGCAAAAACTTCCCGCATTCGGAAAAAACACATTAACATCAAATTTCCGTTCTTTGTTTTCAATGAAATATTTTCCCGTCACGGTCATTTTAATGCTTGTTGTCGGTCTGTTCCACGGAATTATCAAGGAAAGCATCAACACATGGCTTCCTACTATGATGGACTCCTTCGGTTCTTTTTCGCTTTCATCAACACTGGGCGTGCTTGTCGTTGTTCCTGTCGTAAATTTTATCGGAATCGTTTTGATGAGAACAATTATGAGCAGGGGAAGGTTAAACAGTTTTTACACGATTTTTATTCTTCTTCTTATTTCACTCGGAATATCATTGCTTGCTTCATTCCTTTCCTTCAGCACGATTGCTCTGATAGTGATGACTGTCGCTCTCAGCGGATTGACATTTGCGTCAAACCCTGTTTTGACAGCATTTTTCCCCATTGAATTTGCAAAATGGAACTGCGTTTCAACAGTTGCAGGCACAGTAGACTGTGTTATTTATCTCGGCGCCGCTCTTTCCAGCCCTCTGACCGGATTTCTTGCCAACGGCAGCGACTGGTCGCGAGTTACCGTAATGTGGTCTGTTGTTCTTTTTATTGCAGTTATCGCATCTGCTATTCTAAAGAAAACTTCATCAGCTTTTTTTAAAGCTAATTCCTGAACGTTTTGTCGACTATATGATTTTGTGAGGTAAAATATGTTCTGTAAATGCGGTAAGCTTATGTCCGAAACCGATTTCGGATACGAATGTATATGCGGACTTAAAAAGGATCGTGAAGGAAACGATATCTCCGATATTGAAGCCGAGCATGTCCATACAGAATCTATGCGCATCGCAGAAATAAAAAAACGATATCATTCTAAATATCCTAATATGAATGATCCTGTTATTCGGGTTACCGAACCTGTGCCTGAAGATGACACAACAGATGAAACTTTTTCTTCGATAAAACCGTCACAGATAAAAAAACGAAGAATCCAATCGAAATAAAATCATTTTCAAGGAGTTAAGATTATGGAAAAAATCAAGGTCTGCACTTATAACCTTCGTATGGAAGTCAAGGGTGACGGAATAAACATGTTTACTAACCGTACACCTTATATCCGCGAGGCTATTCGCAAAGAAAGTCCCGATATAATCGGCTTTCAGGAAGTTCGTCCTCATATGCTTGTCTGGCTTCGTGATTCATTCCCGGAGTATACTGTCGTTGGCGCGGGACGTGGCTCGGACTATAAGGACGAATCAAACCCTGTTTTGTTCAAAAAAGATAAATTTGACTTTATAAGCTATGATATGTTCTGGCTTTCAAAAACACCTTTTGTTCCCGGAACACTTTACGACGAAAACTGCGGCTGTCCGAGAATATGCGTTGTCATCACTTTGAAACTTACGGACGGAGAAAAACTGTTCAGGGTATATAATACACACCTTGACCATGTCAGCGCCGAGGCAAGGAAGAACGGTATAAAAATGATCCTTGAACGCATGGATAAAGACGATGAACGCATAAAGGTTCCGCACCTTCTTATGGGTGACATGAATGCGTATCCGGACAGCATTCCCATGCGGTATGTTATGACCTGCGAAAACAGAAAATTTCAGGATCTCACCTCTGAAATCAAAACCACTTACCATGCATACGGAACGCATTCCGCAAAGATAGACTATATTTTCGCGTCCGGCAACGTTACGGGAAGCAATGCAAAAATATGGGACGATTGTCACGACGGTGTATATCTTTCAGATCACTATCCTGTAAGTGTAGATGTCGAACTTAATTAAAGAAAATGAAACTTGCTAAAAGATTTATTCTCATGGCAAAAAGTCACTGGGGTGAACTTGCAATAACTGTAATTGCACTTATCGGAAGCTCTGCCATGAGCCTTGTTACGCCGGAAGTGATCAGAAGAATGACGGCCTCTCTTACTGATCCGCAAGGAATTTCAACATCGATCCTGCTACAGTTTTCTTTGATTCTCATCGGAGCATACTTGCTGAGAGGAGTTCTGCGTTTTGTTGCTATGTATGTGAGCCACATAGCTGCGTGGAATTTTGTAGGTGAACTGACACTTAAAGTATACGACAAATATCAGTCAATGTCTATGCGGTATTATCAGGATAAGCAGACAGGTCAGCTTATGAGCCGCATGGTCAACGATACGCGTTTGCTTGAAGTTCTTATCGCTCATTCTCTTCCGGATCTTATCTCAAATATTCTCGTCATAATAGGCGTAACTGTAATGATATTCATTATCAATCCATTTCTTGCCGTGCTTACCCTTATTCCCGTTCCTTTCGTATTATTCGCCAGTTCCTTCTTTTCAAAAAAGGTTGCTCCGCTTTTCAGGATCAATCAGGAAGTGCTCGGAGACCTTAACGGGGTTTTGCAGGATAATCTTTCAGGCATGAAAGAGATACAGGCATTCGGAAAAGAAAATTTTGAGCATGGAAAAATGCTTGACAATACAAAATACTACAGTTTTGTCAATATCCGCGCAAACAAAGCAAACGCAATATTCCATCCGTCTGTCGAATTTCTCACATCTCTCGGTACCGTTATTGTTGTAGGAGTCGGTGGATTACTTGCAATGAACGGACAGATACAGACATCGGATATCGTAGGTTTTTTCGTTTATCTTAGCTTGTTTTATCAGCCTCTCGCTGTTCTCGCCAGACTTGTTGAAGATGTTCAGACATCTCTCGCAGGTGCTCGCAGAGTTGCAGAAGTTTTAGACAGTAAAAGTGAGATCGAAGAATCTCCCGATGCCTATGATCTTTCTTCCGTTGAAGGAAATGTTTCTTTTGAACATGTCTCTTTTGACTACATAAACGGAGAACATGTTCTCAAGGATATTTCATTTACCGCAAAAAAAGGCGAGATGATCGCGATTGTCGGACCTACAGGTGTAGGAAAAACAACTATCGTATCTCTTCTTGAAAGATTTTATGACCCGCTTTCAGGTAAGATAACGATTGACGGTCATAATTTAAGAGATATAACCATTCATTCACTAAGAAACAATATTTCGCTTGTTTTGCAGGATGTTTTCCTCTTTAACGGCACGATCGAAGAGAATATCGCATACGGCGTGGATAATTATACAAGAGAGGATGTCGTTGCTGCCGCAAAAGCCTCTTATGCAGATGAATTTATATCAAAAATGCCAAATGGTTATGATACTGTAGTAGGGGAAAGGGGAGTTCGTCTTTCCGGCGGCCAGAAACAGAGGATCGCTATTGCAAGAGCTGTATTGAGAAACACGCCTATTCTTATTTTGGACGAGGCAACGTCATCCGTTGATACGGAAACAGAATCAAATATCCAGGAAGCTATTGAAAAACTGATGGGTAATCGCACCATAATAGTTATTGCGCATCGTCTTACAACTGTTATGAAGGCAGACAATATCATTGTCCTTGAAAAAGGATCTGTCGTTGAACAGGGAACTCACAAAGAACTGTTC
>JAEEJJ010000196.1 GCA_016281805.1 Clostridiales bacterium | reverse complement strand
GGGATTCCGGTAATGCATTTTATACCATTGCAGTTTCTCCGTAAACCGTGCGGGGTTCTTCAAATTCAGTTTTCTGCCGAGTTTTATCCGGTACTGGATCGGAAGCATGATCGAATCCGGCACGAAACGCAGCGCATTTAAAACCGCCTCACGGGAACTCTTTGTTTTGAAAATCTTTTTGTAGTCTATCACTTCAGAACCTTCCCGATTTCATCCAGGTATTTCTCAACAACGATTTCGCGGTCGAACTCCCGTTCGATCTTCGCGCGTCCTGCCAGGCCCATGTCGCGCTTCTGTTCCCAGCTCATTTTCAGGAATCTTTCCAGCGCATCCGTCAGCGCGTCTTCGTCTTTGATCGGAATGATGACTCCGCTCTTTCCGTCCTCCACCGTTTCTCTGCAGCCCGCACGGTCGGTCGTAATGATCGGTCTGCCGTGTGCGGCGGCATACAGCAGCATTCGGTTGTCTTTCGTTTTTACCCACCAGACAGATTGAACAAGCGCCTGAAATACAAGCGTCACCAGGAAGATCGTGACCCATTGCATATACGCATACGGTATCCGTATCCTGCCGCGTTCTTTCAAAAGCAATCCCAGTGCTGCCGCGATCAAAAACATATCGCTGATCTGCGGTAATCCGGAAGAGAACAAATAAAGCGGCTTAAGAGTGAAATACAGAATCAGAATAATCTCTTCATTAAATCTGTTTTTTATGCAATTCTGTTTCGTATTGCTTTGTATTTCTAATATCATTTCTCTATTTCTCTTTTTTATTCCATCTTAAAACGAACAGTCTGGAAATAAGCGTTCAATCTCTTCGCAATATTTCTCCACGACACGCGTTCTGCTGAATTCCTTCTCCATTTTTACCCTTCCTAAAAGTCCCATCTGTTTCCTTTCCCTCGGTTCCATGTCAAGAAAAGATGAGACTGCATTTATAACCGCTTTCTCATCCTTGATCGGAACAATAAAACCTGTTTTGCCATCATCAACTATTTCTCTGCATCCGGATCTGTCTGCAGCAATAACAGGTCTTCCACTCGCGGCTGCTTCCAACAAGACATTGCTCATTCCTTCCGGATAATAGGACGGATAGAGAAATAAGCAGCTCTTTTCGTACCATGGTTTTAGATTTTTTTGTAAACCGTGATATGCAATCGATGAATCGTTTTCGAGAATCTGTAAATACGACTGATCATCGCATTGCCCGCAAACATCAAAAATGATTTCATCCCGAGACGCAAATCTTCTTGCTGCTGCAAGGAATAGGTCAATTCCTTTTTCTCTGAGAATCCGTGCCGCAAAAAGAATATGCTTTGGGTGTTCCGTTGGCCATGGCAGCAACGGGAATGATTCAAGGTTTACTCCGGATCCCGGAAGGAGAACCTCACGGGTCCCCTTCCTCAACAGTTTATGTGCTGAGAAAAAGGATTGATTCTCGGTGTTTTGAAAGAAGATCGCAGATGCTTTTCTAACGCCTAATCTATATAAAATGGTTGAAACATGTTGCAGCGGTCCCGGATTCTCCACCGGTGTGCCGAGTCCTGTAATATTGGGAATATACTTAATCCTCAAAAACTGGCATGCCAACCCGGCATATACATTTGGCTTTATATTGTTTGTAAAAACGATATCCGGTTTTTCATTTTTAAGAATACGACGATACGATTGAAAAAGATGAAAATCTGCTAAAGGATTTGTTCCTCTTCTGTCATTCTCAACATCAATCACTCGAACCCCGATTGAATTGAACTCTTTCTCAAAATCCATTATCCTGGCAATTAAGGTTGCTTTATGACCAAGGCGCACAAATTCAGCCAGAATCTCTCTCCGGAGATGCCACGCGAAATTCGTATCATTCGTTATCATTACTATATTCATAAGCGACCAACCCCAAAATCAGTCAACCGATTTTTCGTTCTTTCTCAACGAAAACAGCATCATGTATCTCCGCTGCTCTTTCCTCGGTAAATCCTTCTGTACTGTCCTTTTGAAACAGCACTTTAATTGTCTCAATAATAATCTGTAAATCCAGCAACAAACTGTAATTCATAATATAAATTAAGTCGAGTTTGAGTTTATCAAGCGCAGTAGTATTGTATTTACCGTATACCTGCGCATACCCCGTCAAACCGCCCTTAACCTTGCTTCTGAATGAGAACTCCGGCAAATCCTTTGTATATTTTAGAACATGTTCAACCCGCTCCGGTCGAGGTCCAACTACACTCATTTCCCCTTTTAGAATATTGAATAATTGCGGAAGTTCATCGATTCGCATTGCTCGGATAATTCTGCCGACTTTTGTAATACGGTCATCATCCTCTCCTGCAGGATGAGATTTACCGTCTTTTTCCGCATCCACTATCATAGAACGGAATTTGATGATCATAAACTTCTTACCGTTTATCGTACAGCGTTCCTGCTTATAAAACACCGGACCGCCGTCATTCAACTTGATTGCCAACGCCGTAATCAAGAAAATCGGCGAAAACGCAAAGAAAGCTAAAGAAGAAATGATGATATCAAATACTCTCTTTACTATTGCTTCTGTTTTTGATATACCGCTGTTTCTGCACAAATAAAGAGGTGTGTCAAACAGGTTCAATTCACTTGAGGATTTTACAATAATATCTGGAATTATCGGCACAAAATAAACACGTTTGCCTACTTCAAAACAATACTCCAGTATTTGATCTCTCTCGAATGTCGGAACAGCATTTATCAGGATCGCGTCAAATAATTGTATTTTTTCATTCAAGTGTTCCACTTTATAATGCACCTTTTCAACAATATGGTATTTATACTCCACAGAATTGATTTTCCTGGTTAGATCATTCTGATTGTCGCCGTAGATTTCAAGCACTTGAAATGGAGGAAAGATTTTGCGATAAAGATCATTCATCAAGATAGTTACCAAACTGATAACGACTGATTGTGCAATAAAAAGCAAAGTATATCGCCACAAAAACCGACCGAAAAATCTAAACTGTCCAGTAATCGCCATTGAAACCAGCAATTCCGCTGCATCCACCAAAAACAGAGTGATAACCTGCGAGGAAATAATCTTTACCTTACGATAAACGCCTATTTTGAATGCACGCAGTTTTAATGCGATAAAACAATACAGCAACCCATAAATAAGCATTGCCATTCCGAGGTTGCCAATACCCAAAAGATGCATCGTTTGATTGTTGACTCGAACAAACCTAAACCATACAAAGAAAAAGAATCCAATTGAGATTATAGATAAAACAAGGCTACAAGCAAATCTATAATAGTATTTTTGCTCGTTCTTCATCACGTCTCCCCCTTGCGTCAGCACCATATCCTATCCCAAACCGTTGAAAAAAGATATATGCTCTTAACATTCAAAAGCAAGTCTTACGCGAAATTAACGTAGACCTCGTTGATGTCGCTGCCTTTTTCGGACCAGTCGGCAATACTCTGGTTCCATCTCGGTCGGTACGGCTTGCCGAACAGCTCGTTCAAGGCGTTGGCCGATTTCTTCAGTCGTTCTTCAAGCTCCAGAAGCGTTGCATAATACGCATCGCGCTCCTGCTCCTCCGCGTCTGTCAGTTCAACCGATTCGTCATAATGCTCCTTTGTCCACCGATCGACGGTTTGGAACATTGTCTGCAGATTCTCATAATCCTGCCAGCAGACTGCATAAGCCGATTTCTGTTCCTCGCTCCAGCTGCTCGAGTCGGAGGTGCCGTTCACCGCGGCAAACAGTTTTTTGGAGATGTTCAGATACAGAATCGCGCGGAAACCGCTCTTGTGCAGGAATCTTTCGTACACCGGGGTATCGATCGGCATCGGTCCCGCGTCGATTCCGTAGATTTTTCTGATGAGATCGATCCGCGCCTGCTGATCGATGAAGCAGTACCGCCATTCATAATTGCATTTCATATAGCCCTGGATGCTGTAGGTCTGTATGCTGTCCGCATCGATATCCTTTGCGAAATTGACGAGCGCTGCCGTTTGTG
>JAEEJJ010000195.1 GCA_016281805.1 Clostridiales bacterium | reverse complement strand
TTCGGAAAAAATATTGCAGTTTTCGCCTATAACATATCCGTTGCGTATCCTCAGCATGAAAATAGCGCAGTGTCCGTCTGTTTCTCCGCATGCTATGTAGTCCGCATTTCTTTTTTGAGAGACCATCGGCCGCTGTTTTTCGGTAATGAGCGAAAGTGATCTCAGTCTGTCGCGCATCTGCGCGGCTCTTTCAAATTCGAGTTTTTCAGCCGCAGCTTCCATCTCTTTTTTCGTTCTGTTATAAAGCTCGTCGGCGTTGCCGGACATTACAGAAACGATATCTTCATATACCGCATCTCTCTCTTCTTCGCTTACATCGCCCACGCACCAGCCTGCGCATCTGTCTATCTGTTTTTCGATGCAGCCTTTGTCGGTCCGCGCGCTGTTTTTGCCGCACTTGGGCAGCTTGAATGCCGCAGACAGAAGATTTATCAGGTTTTTAGCATTGAATCGTGAAATGAATGGTCCGAAATATTTGCCGTTGCCTGTTTTCTGAAAAGACATTTCAAGCATTGGCGCTTCGATGTTTCCGATTTTTTCTTTGTAAAGGTGTATATACGGATATCCGGATCCTTTTCCTTCTTTTAATTTAATATTGTAAAACGGCGAATGGTGGCGGATAAGGCTGCACTCCGTCAAAAGAGCGTCAAGCTCTGATTCGCAGATTATTACGTCAAAATCCGCGACTTCAGAAACGAGTTTTGCGGTTTTCGGAGTATGTTCTCCGTTTCTGAAATAACTTGTAACTCTGTTTTTCAGTATTTTTGCCTTGCCAACGTAAATTATCCGTCCCTCGGCGTTGTGCATAATATAAACGCCCGGCTTTTCGGGAAGCTCAAGCGCTTTTTTCAGCAGGTCCATCAGGAAAACCTAATTACGACTGCCACAAGACGAAGAGTATCGTTCCCTATGTTCTCTATTCCGTGGCATCTGCCGCCGCCGGTGAGAAGAGAATCGCCTGATGTGAGAATCACATCTTCACCGTTGTCGTTTGCTTTTGCCGTGCCTTCGATTATATAAAATATCTCTTCTTCGTTTTCGTGCGTGTGCACTCCTATGGAATTGCCCGGCTCAATGTTTATTTCGGCGCAAAGTCTTGCCGGACTTTCAAGCTCTTTATCCGCAAACGAATGCAGAAGCTTTACTTCCCCTTTTCCGCCTTTCATATTCGGGCGTATCTCAACTTCTCTGTCTGATGCTTTTCTGTGCATTTTATTACCTCTTTTATGATTCTGTTTTTCTTTTACGGGCGTGATACTGCGCGCAGCTTTTTTACCGTTTCGGGAAAAACGTCAAGTATTATGTTTATATCTTCTTCTGCAGTGTATCTGTCAAAACTGAAACGGACAGCGCCGTGAGCGGCTTTTTCGTCTAGTCCCATTGCGGTAAGCACATGAGAGGGGTCTTTTGATCCGGACATGCAGGCGGATCCGGACGACGCATAAACGCCTTTAAGGTCAAGCATCAACACAAGCGCTTCACCCTCGCAAAACGGAATACTTACGTTGACAGTGCCGGGAAGCGTGTTTTTTTCGGGGGTGTTTCTTATAATACCCGGAATTTTATCAAAAAGGCCCCGCAGAAGCTTTTCTCTCAGCTCTGAAAGACGGGCCGATTCTTTTTGCATTTCAGCCGCGGCATTTTTTGCCGCTTCGCCCATCGCAATTATCCCCGCAGCGTTTTCGGTGCCGCCGCGCCTTGAATTTTCCTGATTGCCGCCGTCAATAAGACATGGTAAAACGATCCCTCTTTTTATGTAAAGGCCTCCCACGCCTTTCGGCGCGTTGAATTTATGTCCTGAAAACGAAAGCATATCTATATTCATTTTGTTTACGTTTATAGGGATATGGCAGAAGGCTGATACGGCGTCTGTGTGAAAAAGAATACCGTGCTCTTTTGCGATCCTGCCTATATCTTCAACGGGCTGTATCGCTCCTGTTTCGTTGTTTGCAAACATTACCGTAATAAGCACGGTATCCGGTCTGATTGCTTTTTCGAGTGCTTCAACAGATACAAAACCGTTTTTGTCAACATCAATATACGATATTTCAAAACCGTTTTTTTCAAGTGATTTAAGCGGATTTAAAACGGCGTGATGTTCGATTTTCGATGTTATTATATGTTTTCCCTTGTTTTTTCTGAGATATGCCGCGCCCTTGATCGCCCAGTTGTTGCTTTCCGTTCCGCCGGAGGTGAAATACAGCTCGTCTTTATCGCAGGCAATTACAGATGCGGTCTGCTGTCTTGCGTTTTCAATTGCAAGTCTGACCTCCCTGCCCGCTGAATGGTATGAGCTCGGATTGGCAAAATTATCTTTAAGATACGGCAGCATTGCACGGAGCGCCTCATCTGAAATTCTTGTTGTCGCCGCGTTATCTGCATATACTTTTTTCATAAAAACCCCAAAAACATATTCTGAGTTAATTGTATCACACGGATTTCAAAAAGTCAATACGGACCGTTATTCGTGACAGTCGCTGCAAACCTTCATGCATATCCCGCATACCGAACCTCTGCCGATAAGCTGAAACTCTTTTTTCATATAGTCTGAACACGCTTTCGGGTCAAACCCGTCCGGCGTGATCGCCTGAGCAGGACACGCTTTAATGCAACTGCCGCACCGCGAACATGCGGTATATTCGTTCTTATCCATTACGCGCGCCTGGTTTTCCGTTACGGGACAGTCTGTGAATACCGTGGCAAGCCTTACTCTCGGTCCGAATTTACTGTGGATAAAAAGATTGTTCAGCCCTACAAAACCGAGACCGCAGTATACGGCTGCCTGCTTGTGCGAATAATCCCCTTTGAACGGATTGCCGTCGGTATTTATGGATTGAGATGCGGCTACGGGATAAAAATCGTATCCGTTTTTCTGAAGATACAATCCGAGAGCATGCGACGCATCGTCAAGCGCTCTGTTTATCGAACGGTAGTGGTGGAAATAAGCGTGCGTCGGTTTGTCGGTTATTGTTTCAACAACAGGATCGGAAAGTTTTATGCATAAACTTATCACATACCCGAGCCCCATAAAAGGCTCGGGTAATTTTGCGGCTCCCACATCGCTCACGCGATAGTCAAGAAACCGTTTTATGTCGTTTAACGTCATCAGAATGTAAATCCTTCTTTGCAGAGAGCAACTATCAGTTCAACGCATGATACGCAATCCGCAAGAGAAACTTCTTCGGTCGGAGTGTGAATATAACGTGTAGCTATCGAAATTCCGCCCGCATATACGCCTGCGCGGGTTCTCTGAATAGCAGCGGCGTCCGTTCCGCCGTGAAGAAGAATTTCTGTCTGATGTTTTATTCCGGCATCTTCTGCCACTCTGTTCATGAATTCCGTCATTTTAGGCGAACAGATAAGACTTCCGTCCATATATTTTATGCACGCGCCTGCGCCTACAGACATATTCATCGGGTCGCATTTGGGTGTATCTGCTGCGGACGTAACGTCTATGGCAACGCCGTATACCGGATCTATGCCGAAAGCAGCGGTCGAAGCGCCCCTTATGCCGACTTCTTCCTGAACGGAGAAAACGAAATAAACCTCGTTTTTAAGCTCGTTTGCGCATTCCGAAAGCTTTTTTATCGCTTCTATCTGAATAGCTACGGCTATTCTGTCGTCAAGGAACGGAGAAACTATCCTTGGATCGTTTTCCGTACCCATTCTGAACACTTCACCTACAACGGAGGCTGCCATACCGAGAGAAATGAGCTTTTCAGCCTCTTCTTTTGAAGATGCGCCTATGTCAACGTATGCTGTCCTCATATTGAGATCGCCGGATTCAAAGCAGAGAAGACCGTTTACACCGTTTGTAAATCTTACCTGTCTGCCTCTGAGAGTCTGAGTATTGATACCGCCGAGAGGAGAAACTTTAACAAATCCTTTTTCATCTATAAAATATGCAACAAAGCCCAGTGTGTCGGAATGTGCGGAAAACATAACTTTTTCGCCTTTGCCCTTGCCTAAAACAGCGATCAGGTTACCCATTTTGTCAAAACAGATGTTTTCCTCCCCTGCAAACGGAGCGATCTCTTTTTTTACGTATTCAAGCTCTTCGCGTTCATGAGCGGACGGCGATACAAAGCCGTTAAGAGCTTTCATTGTATTGAATATACTGTCTTTCATGTCGTCATCTCCTTAATTGATATCGAAAAGTTTTTCCATAGATGCGCTTACGGCTTTGCAGAAATCAAACATACTGTCTGTATCCTGCGGTGCGCATACGGAAATTCTTGAGTGCAGATATCTGACCGGAACGGAAAGCGTGCAAACAAGCGTTCCGTCTGCCGAGCGCTGAATGTTGCCTGCGTCGTTGCCGCCCGAAACAAATGTTTTTATCTGCCATTTCACGCCTTTTTCGTCTGCGATATCCGTAACGGCTTTAATAAATCTCGGATTGTATACCGTTGACCTGTCCATAAACGAAACCGCAACGCCGTTGCCAAGAATGCATACTTTTCCGTCGTCGTCAACACCGCCTATGTCTGCGGCTGTTGTTCCCTCAAGCGTAAATGAAATATCGGGTCTTATTCTGTGCGCCGCCGCTTTTGATCCGCGGCATCCCGTTTCTTCCTGAACCGTGAATGCGAACCATGTGTCGTATTCAAGCTCGGTTTTTATAAGCCTTATCATGGCAAAACAGCCTGCGCGGTCGTCGATCGCCTTTGCTTTGATGAAATCGCCGAATTTGCCGAATTCACCGTTGAAATATACGCTGTCACCAAGACATACCTTGCCTTCGGCTTCATCTTTTTTCTTTGCTCCGATATCAACACGAAGAGATTTTATCTGCGGAAGTTCGGAAGAGTTGGAAGCAAGATGTATCGGACATACGCCTATAACGCCCTTTATCATTTTCGGCTCGTCTCCGGCAGTTGCTTTTACAAGCACCGTCTTGCCCGGCGTAACGCTCGGGGAGACACCGATTGAGTCTATTTTAAGACATCCGTCGTCGTCTATACCGTTGACGTAATAGCCCGTTTCGTCCATATGAGCCTGAAACATAATTGTTTTCGGAGGTGTTTTTCTGCCTTTTTTATGAGCAAGCAGATTTCCGAGATTATCGGTTATTATTTCGTCGCAGCAGCTTTCTATTTCGCTTTTTATAAAATCGCGAACTTCGTCTTCCTCGCCGCTCAATCCGTTCAGATTGCACAGCTTTTCAAGAAGATCGTAATTGTTTGCGTTTTCGCTCATATTATTCTTCGCCTCCTATCTCATATGTTCTCAGATACGCCGCAAGAATATCCGCCGCGCTTTCAACGTCATCCATATCGCCCACTTCGACCGGCGTATGCATATAACGCACGGGAATGGAAATAAGTCCGGTCCTTACACCGTTGCCTATTACCGGGATCGTGTCAGCATCCGTGCCGTATGCCGCGCCGTTCGCCTCATACTGATGCTTGATCCCGCGGTCTTTTGCCGCCTTATCGACTGCCTTCATAAGCTTTCTGTCAAAAAAGCTTGAAAACTCTATTACGGCGCCTTCGCCGAGACCGTGACCGGGCGCGTCTGCCTGTTTTGCGAACGTTACGTCAAGCACCAACGCCTCGTCAGGCTCTATACCGTATGTGCCTACTGTCGC
Source organism: Clostridiales bacterium (assembly GCA_016281805.1). Classification (GTDB taxonomy): domain Bacteria; phylum Bacillota; class Clostridia; order Oscillospirales; family UBA644; genus HGM12619. Next base: position 1,630 of record JAEEJJ010000195.1, on the reverse strand, counting down.
TCCGCGAGAGCCTACTTCTTCTTCGGAGGCAAACATCACAACTATGCAGCAGTCAAGCTCCTTGTGTGCTATAAGCTTTTTCAGCTTTCTGAGCGCGGTAAGAATTGCAAAGCAGCAAAGCTTGTTGTCAAGAGCCTTCGATGCGAATCTGCCGTTGAGAAGCTCCGTGACGGGGGCTTTGATCCTTACTCTGTCGCCGATCTTTACACGTTTTTTTACCTCGTCTGCCTTAAGACCGAGATCGATATAGATATTTTTATATTCCGGAACCTTGTTGCCTTCTCCCGGTTTTGTAAGATGCGGAGGGGTGGAACAGATAATTCCGTCGTTGCCCGCTACGGTGACCTCCGCGGAAAGAAGAGTCCTTCTGTCTACGCCGCCTACACGGTAAACGTTTACAAAACCTTCGTCCGTAATACCCGTAACGATCATGGAAAGCTCGTCCAGGTGAGCGGTGAGCATGATTTTTTTCTTTGTGCGGTCGCCGATATACGCTATAACGTTGTTCAGTCTGTCAATGCTGATATTTTCGGGACCTGTGTACTGTTCGAGCAGTTTTGCGCAGTATTCCGAAAATTCGCGTTCATTGCCGCATTCGGACTCAACAAGCAACATCTGCTCAAGATCCTTGAATTTTGCCGTCACTTTATCACCTTTTTCCTATTTATATTTTACAGCTCATTTACAAGCTGCTTGAAATGTTTTCCGCGTTCTTCGAAATTCTTATAGCAGTCAAAAGACGCCGAAATAGGCGAAAGATAAACGATATCGCCGCTTTTTGCGCAATCATGAGCTTTTTTTACTGCGTCTGCCATTCCGTCCGCGAATTCTATAACGGTATTATCCGGATCGTATCCTTCGCATTCAGTGACTGCTTTGTATATTTTCTGAGCCGTCTGCCCTGTAAGAATCATATGCTTTACATATTTGATTATATACGGAGCGACCGCGGAATAATCGAGATTTTTATCGGAACCGCCGCTTATCGTGATAATTCTCTGCGTCTGGCTTTTCAGACATGCTATTACCGATGTGGGCGATGTCGCGATCGAATCGTTGTAGTATTTTACTCCGTCTTTTTCGCGCACGAACTCCATTCTGTGCTCGACGCCCGAAAACTCCTTTGCGACTTTTCTGTATGTCGAAATGTCTGCAAGACCCCATGTGGCACATACTGCTGCCATGAAATTTTCAACATTGTGGTCTCCGGGAAGCTTTATTATATCTCTGTGGAAAAGAAGAACGGAACCTGCCCTGTCTTTATGGACGATAAAACCGTTTTCGTTCAGAAAAGTACCGTTTTCCTGAGGTTTTTTCATTGAGAAGAATTCAGTTTTACCGTTAGCTTCCGGCGCAAGTGAAAGCGTTGTGGCATAGTCGGCGTTGAGAATGAGTCTGCCGTTTTTTTTCTGAAAACGAAAAACGTTTTTCTTCGCGTCTATATACTCTTCCATCGATTTGTGCCAGTTGAGATGCTCTTCAACAATATTTGTTATTACTGCGGTATCCGCGCTTGAAGTCATATCCGAAAGCTGAAACGATGAAAGCTCCGCAACAACAAAATCATTTTCGTTCATTTGCGAAATGCGCGGTAAAAGCGGTGTTCCGATATTTCCGCCGAGAAAAACAC
>JAEEJJ010000194.1 GCA_016281805.1 Clostridiales bacterium | reverse complement strand
GAGAAGAAATCTGTTGAACTATCTCACGAAGAAAGACATCAACAGATACCGCGCGATCATCGAAAAGCTCGGCATCAGAAAGTAAGTTTATCTTATTTTCTACTCCGTGTGCTTTATGCCGTGATCCACAAAAGTGAGATCACGGCATAAAGTTGAAAACCGCGATGCGGGTTTTGTTTGCGCAGTTAAGATAGTTTTTTTATACAAGAAGATTTTCTTAACTGCTCAAATCCGCAGCGCATGCCGAAAACACGGAACAAAATTCTAATGAAAGGCATTGCGTCAAAGACAGACGCAGAAAAACGAGATGAACATTTACGCAAATTACAAAAAACATGAGACAACACTTGCCGGTCGTCCACTTATTGTTGAAACCGGTAAATTTGCCGGTCTTGCTAACGGATCATGCATAGTAAGATACGGAGATACTACGATTCTTGCTACGGCAACCGCATCGGAAAAGCCGAGAGACGGAATAGACTTTTTTCCTCTGTCTGTAGATTTTGAAGAAAAACTTTACAGCGTTGGCAAAATTCCCGGAAGCTGGGCAAGAAGAGAAGGCAGACCTTCAGAAAAGGCAATACTTGCATCGAGAGTTATTGACCGTCCGATACGTCCCCTCTTCCCGAAGGATATGAGAAACGATGTTGTTATCGATATTCTGGTTTTGTCCGTTGATCCCGACTGCTCACCTGAAATTGCCGGAATGATCGGCGCATCTATTGCTATTTCAATTTCAGACATTCCATGGAACGGTCCTATCGGAGGCGTATCACTCGGTTACGCAGACGGAAAATATATTATCAATCCGACGGCGGAAGAACGCGAAAGATCCGAAATGTCCGTTACAATCGCCGCGACAAAAGAAAAGATCGTTATGATCGAAGCCGGTGCAAATGAGATTCCGGATGATGTTATGCTAAAGGGAATCATTTACGCACACGGCATAATTAAAGATCTTGTAGACTTTATTCAGGGCATCAAAGACGAAATCGGCAAACCGAAATTTGAGTATCCGAGTTTTGCCGTTAACGAAGAGATCTATGAAGCAGTCAAAGAATATTGTTACGATGCTATGAAGCTTGCGCTTAACCATGACAACAAAGACGAACGCGATGCTGCTATAGCGGTAGTTACAAAGGACGTTAACGAGCATTTTGCCGAAATCTATCCCGATGAAAGCGCAGCGCTGGGCGAAGCTCTTTATAAAACACAGAAGTATATCGTAAGAAAAGAGCTGTATGAAGAACATAAACGTGTTGACGGACGCGGACTCGAGGAAATCCGTCCTCTTTATGCAGAAGCAGGACTCATTCCACGCGTTCACGGATCCGGTCTTTTCTCAAGAGGACAGACACAGGTTCTTACCATAGCTACACTTGGTTCGCTCAAAGACAGTCAGACTCTTGACTCGATAGATGAAGAAGCTACAAAACGTTATATGCACCATTATAATATGCCCGGTTACTCTACAGGTGAGGCAAAAGCGGTAAGAAGTGCCGGCAGAAGAGAAATCGGTCACGGTGCCCTTGCAGAACGTTCTCTTGAACCTGTTCTTCCTTCTGTTGAAGAATTCCCTTACGCAATCAGACTTGTTTCGGAAGTTCTTTCATCCAACGGATCGACATCACAAGGTTCAGTTTGCGGCAGCACTCTCGCACTTATGGATGCAGGCGTGCCGATCAAACGCCCTGTTGCGGGCATCAGCTGCGGACTTATAACCGGTGAAGACGGCGGATGGCTTACAATGGTCGATATTCAGGGTCTTGAAGACTTTTTCGGAGATATGGACTTTAAAGTTGCCGGAACGATGAACGGTATTACATCGATTCAGGTAGATATAAAAGTTGACGGTCTTACTTATGAAATTATCGAAAAAGCATTTGAGCAAACAAGAAAAGGTCGCGAACATATCATTAACGATATCCTTCTCAAGGCGATCCCCGCTCCCCGTCCGGAACTTTCAAAATATGCTCCGAAAATAATAACATATAATATCCCGTCAGATAAGATCAGCGAAGTAATCGGAAAACAAGGTAAGGTAATCCAGAAAATAACTGCCGATACCGGTGCGCAGATCGATATTGAAGAGGACGGCGGATACGGTCACTGCTATATTTCATACACTGATCCGCAATCCGGCAAAAACGCACTCAACATTATAAAAACAATTGTTGACGGTCCTGAAGAAGGCACGATCTTCCTTGCAAAAGTAACAAAGATCATCGCGATCGGAGCTTTTGTAGAATATGTTCCCGGTAAAGAAGGTCTTGTTCATATTTCACAGCTTGATGAGAAACGCGTTGCAAAAGTTGAAGATGTTGTTTCCGTTGGCGACGAAATATGGGTCAAATATATGGGCACAGATAATCAGGGAAGAACGAATTTCTCAAGGAAGGCTGCACTTGCTGACAGAGGTCTTTAATTGACGAACATAATGGCAGGCGGATCGGCAGAAACTTAACCGGTACGCCTGTCATTTTTCTTTCGCAAATTAAATTGTTGATTTATATCTTGACAAACATCTTTGATTATGCTATAATTACAAAATGTCAGCCGACAATGGGATATAGCCAAGTCGGTAAGGCACAGGACTTTGACTCCTGCATCCGCTGGTTCGAGTCCAGCTATCCCAGCCAAAAACCGCTCTAATACCGTTATAATATCGGTCAGAGCGGTTTTTTCATTTTAATCATCATGCTTATCTGAAAACCCGAAAACCATTTTCGTAATCATTTTACCCAACAGCTCTTCGCCAATACATACATTCTTTCTATTGACACCTATAATACGCTCTCTATTGACTTTAAAGATCAAATGTGATATAATAAATTATAATAATTGTATTATCTTTTTTTTCGAGGTAAAAAATGGCAAAAAAAATCACAACGATGTTCAAAAGTTATGTTTTTGACGGTCTGCTTTTAATTGCTCTCGGCATTGCAATGCTTATATGGCCGGAAGAATCGCTTAAAATTCCGCTCATTATTATAGGCGCAGTGCTTGTGATAATGGGCATTATAAAAGTAATTGCATTTTTTTCAAAAAAAATAAAGGGTTCATCGACTCTGTTTGTTGGTCTTGCTCAAATAGCGATCGGATGTGCTTTTATATTTGCTTCTGACTTTTTTATTTCAGTATTCCATTACGTAATAGCGTTCATCCTTTTATACGGCGCGATTATGATGTTTATCAATGCTTTCAATCTTCGAAAGGTATTCGGAATGATGTTTTTGGCGTCGCTTATATTTGCGATCATTACCACCATTCTTGCAATAGTAATTATTATCGATCCTTTTGTTTTTGTTCAGCTGAGAGGAATAGCTCTTATAATAGAAGGACTTGCTATGGTCATTGTTCTCAGAACAATATAAGCAATTATTAAAAAACATAAAGAGACCGCTTACAACGGTCTCTTTATTAGTTTATTCAGCAGAAATAAGATTACTGAAAACAAAATCTTACTGTTACTTTTCCGTTTTCGGAACGAACTGCAGGGGCATAAGAAAGCATGCCGTTTTCGCATCCTGCCCGATATGTTTTTCCGTTTGAATCGACAACTTCAAAATTACAATCGAAAGCACCGGAATCAAGACATATCGAATATTCTCTTTGCATACAGCGAAGATGAAGTTCATGCTTGGAACATGAAAGCACCTCGGGAACATATTCTCCTTTTTTGCCGAACATATAAAGGAGAGAAAAATCGCTATCAGATTTAACTGTAAATCCATCTTTGCAGAGATTTAATTCAAAATCAGTATAATCTATTTTTGCACAATCATTGCCGAGATCGGTAAACTTCATTTTTCCTGCAGATATTTCTTTTCCTTCGCGGTAAATGCGGACGCCAGCGAGAATTCCGGAACCGCTATGCCTGTTTCCGTCTACAAGAGGCAATGTTTCATACGCAGCATCATTGGCTGTGCATACGATATCCTCAAACGGATCAGGCATTTTTTCATCGAAAAGATGTATATCGCGTATTCTGAAGCTGTTTTTTTCTGTATAAAGATTGATTCTGTAAAGATCAGAACAATACCACACCGATGTTTTATCACTATCGTCAAAAGCACAATGTGCGGTTATAGTTGATGCAGGCGTGGTTTGCCATGTATTTTTATACCATTTACCGGTATCGCCAAGTTTTTCAACAGTGATTTTGCCTTCATTTACCAGTTTTTCAAAGAGAGCAAACTGATATTCAAGTCCGTTTTTCATCTGAGGCCAGCTCATACTATTTTCCTGACCTGCTTGTGCATAACCGAAAGAAAGACATTCGCCATTGAAGTTTTCTTGCATGTACCAGTCTACCCAGGCAGGATCTCCTCCCCCGCCCGCATTTACATAGACGGGTTCAAGTGTGATTACACCCTGAACGAGATTTTCGTTATTGTCAACATTGACACCGTAATCAAACTGATATATTGGGTCGGAGCCGAGCATTCTGAAGAGAGGAACGGATATCTGTTCATCCTTTGAGCGGGCAGGAACGAATACATTGGATCTGCTTGGATAATATCCCTGTCCGTAATATCCTCCCCATAAAGTGTAACCGTCTGTACCGTATTGCTCCTTGCAGTTACACATAGCGTCAAGACCGTATTTTTCGCTTATATAACGAACGGTATGTGTATCGAAAAACCACGAACCGAAAACACGCGGATAATAGCCGAATATTTCACGGAATTTTTCAAAAAGGACATCAGCGAGCTTTTCTCTCTGTGGTTTTGTATATCCGACTGAAAAACCGCAATGAACATGCCAG
>JAEEJJ010000193.1 GCA_016281805.1 Clostridiales bacterium | reverse complement strand
GCATATTCCGTCATTGCGCCGTAATCGTTTTTGCTTGCGTAGATCGGCTTATCGTTTTTGCCTGATTTTACATACAGCTTAAAACTGTTATACGGCAAAAGCCCCGCAACGGTAGGACGGACGCTTTCTTTTCGCTCAAACCGAGTGTTTTTGAGCACAAATCTTTCGTATATTCCGCGCCCTTCGCTGTCTTCCCCTGTTTTGTGGTATATCGTTGCGGCGCTTTTCATCAGTTTTTCAAACATTTTACCATCCTTTATGAATTGCGAACGGAAAAATACAAGGTTTTCCCGTTCGCATAACATTATCTCTGACCGAGTAATCCCGATTCGATCAGAATTTCAACAATTTTTTTCCCTATTTCTTCCGCAAGAGTGCGTATCTCTTCCTGCGACAGGGCAGACATTCCGTTTTCCTGCCGTCGCAGATAATCATAAACGCCCTTTTCGATTTCGTCCATATCAGATACCTCTTAAAATTAGTCCCGATCCTTTAAGATACATCAGCGCAAGGCCGCAAACCGGGATACCGAGATATGAAACGCCTTTTTCTTTTCTGTACGAAACTGCAGCATTTCCCACTTCTTCCCGTGATATCTCTTTGCCTGCAATACCGAGATATTCTTTATTGCCTAAAAACAAAAGATACTCGGTTTGCGCGCATGCGGCAAGCTTTGCCGCCTTTTTTTTCGCTGTGTCCGTTTTTTCGTCATCTTTTGCAGCATGAGACGCGCACCCTGCCGTTATGCCGTCAATGATATCGCACGCCCTCTCTGAATACAGGTCAAAATCATTCGGGTCAACATAAGCGCCTTTGTAAACGCTTATGTAAAAATCAAAATCTATATATGCCATATCAGCCCAGAACACGCACGGCAAGTTCGGGATAAAGAGTTTTGAAACCGTAAAGCGTATCTACGGACATCGTCTGCTTTTTAGTCGCAATGTTGTAATCCAAAGTTACTCTGAGCGATATGCCGTCAAAAGAAGTGACATAGCTTTCCGCGCCTCTTGCCTTTTCAAGAGGACGTGAAACAAAACCGAATGCGTTTTTGTGGAATGCTATGTTTGCGGTATGATCGTTCATTAAAGTCACAGCGTCCTGCGCCGAAAAACCTCCTTCGGCAACTGCCGGGTATATTTTTGCCGTAATAAAAGAGGAATTTGCCTCAGCATCTTCCGCAACAACGTAATTATTTCCTTTTATTGTAAGGATATCGCCTTTTACGAGCGTTCCCGACGAGCATGATATTTTTACTCTGTCTGCTCCCGCGGCAGTGTTTTCGGCAACTTTGAGAGCTCCCGAAAGCGTTCCCTTTTTATGTGTGCAAACCTGCTGTGACATATAGTTTTCAAGACCGATGATCCTGCCTATGCTGCCGTTTCGCAAAGCCTTTGTAGTTCCGCATTTTTCAGCGGAAACGATCGCGCTGTCGCTCTGAAAAGAAGCAAGGGCGGCGCTGTTCCAGACGCAGTATCGTTCCGCAAGAGGGGCTTTGCGGTCGTTGAGCGCTTTTGAAACCGCGGCGAAAGTGGAAATTCCGGACGGAGTCGTGCCCGCAGCGCCGCAGGTGAACGGAATATCCTTATAAAGCATAAGTCCGTCGGCATTGATCTTTTCTGCGATCGCTGTCGCTGCAGGATAAACTACCTGCCTTGTGAAATCTTCAAGGTCAAGCGCCATTTCCTTTGCGGAAAGCTCTACCGAAACATCCGCAATTTTATCAAGCGTAACAAGAACGCTGTTTTCTTTTATATCCTGAACGGAAATCGAAGAAGTAAACTCGTTTGCAGAATACACCGCAGGTTTTTTTATCTGCACTACGTCTCCCTTTTTGCCTACTCCCGCGCAGAATTCCTTATATGAAAGCGCCGGAAATACAAGATTGTCATGAAGTATCGGCAGTGCCGCGCGGGCGATCTGCTGAACCGTAAGAAATGTGTTTGCCATTATTTACTGTCACCTTTCATTATTTTTCTGTAATATTCATCGTCACTCATCCGTGACGGGTCGTAAAATTTTTCGGGACCTCCCGGCAGAAAAGTCGAAACGCTTTTTGCCTCACTGCTCCCGTGATCGAAAAGCCAGGGGTTTTCGGATAAAAGACGGTCTGCCTGCGCGTAAAGAAGCTCATCGTTAAGCCCGTTTTCGTCATAGATCAGGCTGTCGTCCATTACAGCCCTTGCCGCTTTTATGTTTTTTGCTCTTCGCATTGACAGCGCAAGATCAATCCTGCTTTCGTTTTTAACGTTTTCAAGCTCTTTTTCAAGCTCGCTGTTCCTTCTTTCAAGCTCTTTGCTGTCTTTTATTTCGTCTCCGTATACGGCGTTAAAGCCGCCTTTTTCTTCAAACCGTTTTTCAAACGTTTCAAAATCAATGTTTTCGCCGTTGAAAACTGATCTCAGTATATCGTTTTTCATACGCATTCCTCCGCAATGATCCTTTTTGCCGTTGATTTGTTTTCGCCGAAATATTTAACGCGGAATTCATACGGCGCCATTATTTTTGCCTTTACAAGCTCAAGGTCTCTTGACATCATTGCCGCCTTATCCTCGATAACGGAGTCATCAAAAATAATGTTTATACAGTCTTTTTCGCTTACATTTTTGCCAAGTATCGCGCGGCCTATGTAAAGAACTGTCCGTATAACGGTTTCCAGCGCTTTTTCGAGAAGGATCTCATGCTTTTTCACGCATCGATAAAGCGTTGAATTCTCGCTGTTTATCTGAGTTGCCGTAACGACGTTTGAAGAATCGAACCTGTAGTATCTCTCACCGAAACCGCATTTCGAAGAAAGATAATTCATCTGCTCCTGAATGCAGCGCACATGGTCGTTTACTCTCAGCAGCGGGTTAAACTCCTGCGGCAGCATATCTCCGTCTATCGCTTTGTCGCCCAGATACATAAAAAGCTGCCTGTTTATGTCCTGAGGTGCATAATAATTGCCGTCACCGTCTTTTTCGAGCAGATCTCTGCGCAAAAACACCATCTTTTTGCCGAGCACGAACTCCATATTCAGGCTGTCGTAGCAAAGATCGATGCCTTTTATTATATCTATCGCATCAGCAAAAACGGAAATACCCATCGGCGAAGACGGAACAAGGCTGTTTACCGTGTTTGGACGTATCATGGCAAACCAGGGCAGAGACGACCCCGTTTTCAGCGCGGGAGCCGTTCCTTCGGGAAGCGGTTCTTCTCTCAGTCCGTCTCTTTCAGAAAAGCATCTGTTGTAGATAACATATTCTCCGTTTTCGATAAGATGCGCCTGAATATAAAGAAGAGTCTCTCCGTTTTCCACGGTCTGTTTTGCAAATGCCGCTTCAGTCACGCTGTCCCCTGACCACGAAATGGGAAAGATACTGCCCGCGTCTGCATAATCAAACCTGATTTTTGCATCCTTTGCCTGAACGATATTTCCGTTTCTGTCAGTTATTATGCCGTCAATGCAGCATATAACGGCGCCTGTTCCGAGCGCAAAGGATTTTTCGACAAGACGGTTCATTGCCGTGTGAAAGCCGTTTTCGCCCAACACTCCGCTTTTGCCGTTTTTTCCGCATACAAATTCCTCCGAACTGCCGCCTGAGATCGAGATCAGAGTTTTTTCGTTAAGCAGAAGGTTTGCCCAGTCTTCGCAGACTCTTTTTGCCATGTTTAGCCTGAACATCTCTCTCGAAACGGTCGAAAGACCGTTGTTGATAAAGATCTTATGAAATCCTTCGGATGTGCCTGAATACCATTCGCGCCATTTTTCAATGAGAGGCATCATTCCGTCATCCGCGCATTCCGCTCCGAAATATTCCCGCAGACATTTCAGAATCGTTGAGTAGTTCAAATAATTCCCTCCTGAAATTGCAGGGAACGGCTACCAGCGGATAAACCGTTCCCATGCGTATTCTTCAGCGTCGGCGGTATCTATATCGCATGTGCCGTTGTCGAGCCTTCTGTCGGGATCATGCGGATCCCAGAGCTGAGTTGCCGTGCTTGCGATAACG
>JAEEJJ010000192.1 GCA_016281805.1 Clostridiales bacterium | reverse complement strand
TATCCGAAGGAATGAAGTGACGACGGGTTTGCAAACATATTTGTCATTGCATCTAAAGCCGCACGGGCAGCATTCGGTAAAACCGAAGTTGTTGCGGCGCTGTCAAGATAAATCATATATTCTCTTCCGTGTAATTATTCTGTCTCATATTCTGTTTCATCGTCTTCCGTGCCTAATATCTGTTTTGCAGATTCTTCCGGAAGCGATTCAACACTTTTCAGCTTGCGCATCATTACTCTCGTTCTTGTGCCGATAAGTGATTCAAGCTCGCTGTCTGCAGACTGGAATTTTTTCTGCACAGACTCAAGCACCCTGCCGAAATTGCCGAACTCCGTTTTGACCGCACCGAGAACAGTCCATACCTCATGCGACCTTTTTTCTATCGCAAGCGTTCGAAAACCCATCTGCAAACTGTTCAGAAACGCCGATACGGTAGAGGGACCGCATACGTTTACAGAATAGTCAGCCGCAAGCGCTTCAATAAGTCCTGTTCTTCTTACAACTTCCGCATAAAGTCCTTCCGTAGGCAAAAACATCACGGCAAAATCCGTGGTATTGGGCGGATCGATATATTTGTCGCGTATATCTTTTGCGTTCTTTTTAATAGTGTTTTCGAGAATTTTGCCTGCTTCTTCGATCTTGTCTGTTGAGCCTGAGTCGTATGCGTCAAGAAGCGCGTTGTAAACGTCAAGAGGGAATTTCGCGTCTATCGGCAGATATACAGGACCGTCGCTCACGCTTTTGCCGGGAAGCTTTACGGCAAACTCAACAACGTCTCTGCTGTTTTTCTTGGTGGCAAAGTTTGTTGCATACTGATCTGAAGTGAGTATCTGTTCAAGTATTCTTGAAAGCTGAACTTCGCCGAAAACGCCTCTCGTTTTAACGTTTGAAAGTATTTTTTTCAGGTCGCCTACACCCGATGCAAGAGTCTGCATTTCGCCGAGACTTTTGTGGACCTGTTCAAGCTGAGTTCCTACGAGCTTAAACGACTCTGCAACGCGCTCGTTCAGAGTTTTTTGCAGCTTTTCGTCTACCGTAGCGCGTATTTCTTCGAGCTTTTTTTCGTTATCCTGCTGCATCTGACGTATATTTCTGTCAAGCGTTGCGCGGACTGTTTCAAGCTGTTCATCCTGTGATTTGCGAAGACTCTCCATTCTTGCGTCAAGCCGCGAAGAAAGCTCTGAAACCTGCTTCCCGTAACCCTGAAGCGATGACTGCATAACGGAACTGTTTGTTCGTATTCCGTCGTTTATCGCCGTAACAGACTCCGATTTGACTGAAGATATTTCTTTTTTAGCGTTGTATATCTCTCTTCTCGCCTCGTAAAGCTCCTTTTTTGTTGAAAAAAGAGAAATAAGGCATATTACGGCGGTGATTATCGCCGCCGCAGCTGCAAGAGAGCATAAAATTATCAGTAAAGTTAAAGTATCCATTAATTTAAACCCGGTTTTTCAGCCGTCTTTCAGTGCAGATAGTCGTTATGAAAAGCGTCGAGAGCCGACTGAAGTTTTTCTTCTATCGAGTCGATAGTTTCCGCAACAGATGCCGTTCCCCTTGTCATTTTAAGGAGATTAGGCTGCAAGGTCGTTGTGAATGACGAACCTAAAAATCCGAGATAGTCGCAGAAGGCGTCGTCTCTGAGTTTTTTGAATGATTCAAATGATTCGGGAGAGAAAAATGTCGATCTTTCAAATTCGTCCTGCCATGTTTCTTCTGTTTCTCCGGGAAGCGGACGGAACATGAACGGAAGAAGGATAGACTGAACTTCGGGGTCGGTATTCAGAGGTGCATAGAAAAATCTTGACCAGTATGAATACGACGTTCTTCCGTCTCCCTCAACATAGCTCGGTCCTTTCGGGAAAAGTATCCATTCATACGCTTCGCTCATCTGATATGCGAGGTTGTTTGCGCCTTCATCGGAAAGGCCGAGATGCGTGTATTCAACAAAAAACGCACGTCTGTTTTCTATAAAAGGCTTGATATTCTGCCTGTCTCCGCCGTCGCAGATAAGATTCTGCTCTCTGAGCTGGCTTACATAATTAAGCGCTTCAAGCGCATTCGGAGAATCCAGTGTGTATTTCAGCTTTCCGTCGGCGTCTTTTGAAACGACTCTCGCGCTGTTTGAATAAAGAGCGGCAAATTCAAGATACGGCTCGCTCGTATATGCAAGAGCGTAAGTATGCATTTCCGGATCAGGGTCTGAAGTATCATGAATATCCTCACACATCTTTTTAAGCGTGTCCCATGTCCATTCGCCCTGTTCTTCAAGCTCGTGAGGGTCTGTCTGACGATATTCCGCGATCACTCTCGGATTATACCACATTGCAGGCATCGTGTCTGCAGAGGGAAAACCCCAGTAGTATGCAACTATGGAATAATAACCGCCGTTGAAGTATCCGGCTTCAAGCGATTGCGGAGTGCCGTAAAGACCTGACTGCAAATCGATATCCATATCCGAAAACGGAATGAAATATCCGTTTTGTATGTATCTGCCTGTGAAAAGCGTGTTAACCATGTTAAACATCAGATCTGCGTATTTCATGTCTGCCGCATAAAGAGTCATAAACCTTGAAAGGTCGCTCTCGTTCATCAGGCTGATTTTAACATTGAATTTTTCTTCGGTCTCACGGTATCTCGCAAGGAGTTTATCTCCTCTTGACGATTCTCCGGACATGGGATTCAGCGGATAAAGACCTCCGTGCGTCATCGCCGCCATTTTGAATTCGTAACCGAGAAGATCAGCCTCGGCATCATCCGCGGAATTATCGTATTCCGGAACCACCTCGCTTGCTGCGCCGGAACATGCAGAAAAAACAATAAGACATGCAATAAACAAAGCTGTAATTCTGAATTTTTTCATTTCTCGTTGCCCCCATTGATAAGAAAAAATGTAAAATCAAAGCCCTCAGATCATATGACAGTGTAATAAAATCAACTGTTGTCAATCAAGATATTTATTGTAAAGATCATCAAGAGAAGACTGATACTGCTGCGCTATCGACGAGAAAGATTCCGCCGCAGAGAGATTGCCTCTCGTTATGCGCAGAAGCTGACCCTGCATATCCGAAAACGGAATAAACGGAGTGTAATCAAAGAATGCCTCGTCACGTATTATACGGAAATATTCAAACGATTCT
>JAEEJJ010000191.1 GCA_016281805.1 Clostridiales bacterium | reverse complement strand
TTCGGAGCGCAGGCAAGTTATACGCTGGACGGAAAAGATAAAGAAACGGTAGAAAATCTTGAAAAAGTATTCACCGAACACGTATCTAAGACCGCAATGGTAAGCACCAGAAAATATAATCCCCGCATCACCGTTGAAGCCCCCACGGATATGCTGATAATGCTGCTGATAATCATAATAATCAACGCGGTAGTATTCTGTTTCTATTACGTCTCGAAGCAGGGACATATCCACGCGGTAAAGAAGATAGTGGGCTACTCAAAGCTGATGATCCTTGCTGACACATTCACAGACTTCCTACTTCTTACCGTCGGAGCGTTCGTAACGGGTAATGCGATAGTTATACTTCTGAAAGAAACAATATTCAAAGAGGTTCAGCTTTTCTCGATATACATGCTTGACCCTCAGGTAATAATCATATCGCTTGTTGCAGTCGTCGCGCTTACGGTCCTTCTTTCCGTAATAGCTATAGCAAGGACCTTCACTTCCGGCAAAACAAACGAATACAGAGTGTAACATAAAGCCGCCCTGATGATTATCAGGACGGCTTAACGCTAAGCATTCACTGTCGTATGTAAAAACTGTCAGTAATGTTATTTGTTTAAATTCAACGAATCCCCCCCTCCATATACACCGTATTTTTTACATGGTGATTGAAGGAAATTGTTGACAAACCATAACAACCATGTTATAATAATCACAGAGTTAAAAACCTTGTTTGGTTCATTTTTATATTTTGTTTTTTCAAAAAGATCCTTGATTAAAGAGTATAAACTAAATGAAGGTTTTTTTTCAGGATGATTTCCTCATTTCATTCACGCTTTACCGTAATCTGTTCATTCTCATCGGTTTATATTTCAGATATTGGAGTGTATAATAAATGAAACACTTTATTATCGACACATGGCTAAACATAAAAAAATCCCCTTTTCTTTTCCTTTTTATGTTCGTTCAAATTGTAATTACCAGTGTTATAGTATATATCACGCTAGCAAATTATTATTGGACCGATGACCAGAGCAATGCTGCTCAAATTGCATGGGGAGATAAAAGCTACTTCAGGCTCGTTTTTCTGCTAAATGCTCCGTATGATGTAAGGAGTTCTTTATTGTTTTCCAGGATACGCAAAAATGGGGAGGATGTGCCTGAATATATTGAACTGTTTAAACGTATAGACGGATTTTATAACGATGCCCTTAAAATAGACGGACTCACTCTCATGACAGGCAGAGAAGGATCTTTTTTTTCATTAAATGAGATCAAAGAGTGGCAAAATGAAGATAAAACCGAGGGTGCCCACTCGATTTTTGCCATAGACAACCTTCATGAGTACAGAATGCTCAATACATATTATGTCGATTCAGAATATCTCGGTTATTTCAATGTAAAACTAAGCGAAGGACAGCCTTTCAGTGAGGAAGATTTTTTATATGACGGAGAAACCATTCCTGTAATAATGGGAGACAAATACAGAAAATATTTTACTTTGGGAGAAGAATTCCAAGCGCTTGATGAGTCGTTCCAGGGATATAAAACATATAAAGTCATCGGCTTTATAGCGAAAAATCAATACTATTGTCCCACAAATATGGCGGGAACAGTGTCTCATGTATACTCATATGACAATATCATCCTCCTTCCAACAATCGAAAGGGATTTCGAAACAATTTTAAATAGCTACAAAAGAAGCATCTTCCTTTTTGCCGGAAGAATAAACAATGCGTTTTTTATTGTTGAACCTAAAAGAACTGAGGAAATATTGCCTCAAATCGAAGAGCTGCTGAAGAAATACGAACTTGATGATATTTATCGTACTTTTAAGTCAAGAACAGAAAAAGAACTTGCAAGTAATTATTACGATCAGCTTATTATCAGCATAGCTGTCTGCATAGCTACGATCCTCTTCTCGCTTTTCAGCTTTATCTTCACAATGCTGTATAAGATAGACAGTAATATCAAAAACTACGCCATACATATGGTAGTAGGTGAAACATACAGCGGAATAGCAGTCAGATATATATTTGAGTCCTTTTTTATATTCCTGATTGCTCAACTTACCGGTTTTTTTGCGTTCAAAATATATGCCGCTTATTCGTATCTTTATAACGGATATTTAAATCTCGAGCTTCCGACCATACGCACAGGGATTATAATAAACGTCATTTTTTTTATTATTGCAGCAATAGTTCTTATTGTGGCCGTCAATTTAAAAATGCGTAATTACAGTATAGCAACACTTATTCGCGGCAACGAAGTAAAACAAGAAAAGAGAATGCCGTTTTACAGAGTAATTATTTTTTGTATGCTTGCAATAGTCGGCATATTCAGTATGTTCATCGCGAGCTATCAGGTTGCGGTTGATAGAATAGATATTTATTACAACAGCTATTACACAAAAAATGTAAAAGCGGCATATGTGCAGAATAATACGGGTGAGAATTCCTCAGAGGCAAAAGTAAATATCAAAGAGATAGGCGCAAATGCTGAAAACGCAATAATAAACAGATACATAAATGCATTTTATAAAGGCTCTGATTTTATAGAAGAAAGAGGATTATACTTCAACGGATATATCGACCCCGTAAATATGCTTGAAGGCAGATTTTTTACCAAAGAAGAATCTGCGGGAAAAGAAAAGATAGCTGTAGTCGGTAAAGAAATATATGATAATTATGTTACTTTCAATCAAAACAACGAACCGATCTACCATTGCGATGCGCTTGATATGGATTTAAAGGTAATAGGTGTAATGGGAAAAGAAGATCAGGCAACAAGTATTGATCTGACCGTGTTTGTCCCGATAAATCATGCAATGTCAAAATTTCTCGGTGCAGGATCATATACGCTTGACGGTAAAGATAAAGAAACTGTGGAAAGACTTACCGAAGAATTTGAAAAACACATTGCAGAAACAGGAAATGTGGATATAAGGGACTATCATCCGAGAATCCCGGTCGAAGCGCCGACGGATATGCTGATAATGCTGCTTATAATGATAATAATCAACGCGGTAGTATTCTGTTTCTACTACGTCTCAAAGCAGGGACATATCCACGCGGTAAAGAAGATAGTGGGATACTCAAAGCTGATGATCCTTGCTGATACGTTTACGGACTTCCTTCTTCTTACGGTAGGGGCGTTCGTAACCGGAAATGCGATAGTTATACTGCTTAAAGAAACAATATTCAAAAACGTTCAACTTTTTTCTATATACATGCTTGACCCTCAGGTAATAATCATATCGCTTGTTGCAGTCGTCGCGCTTACGCTCCTTCTTTCCGTAATAGCTATAGCAAGGACCTTCACCTCCGGCAATACAAACGAATACAGAGTGTGAAATTTATTGAAACAAGTACAGGGGCATATATTCACTGTTTCCTTTCAGTTATCTCTGCGTGCAACGCGTTTTAAGACATCTGGATCACTCCAAAAAACAGAATATTAAAAGACAATACCTCATGTAAATATCCGGAAGCGACAGTTAAAGTCACTTCCGGATAAGTTTTTATTTGTTTTCAGTCAAGCTCTATAGATGTTTCAAGCCTTATATCATCGGATGACGCTCCGACAAGAATTCTGAATTCGCCGGGTTCAACGGTTTTTTCATAATTGATATCGATAAGGCTGAATGATTCTTTATTGAGTGTAAACGTTATCCTCTTTTCTTCTCCCGGTTCAAAGTGAACGCGATCAAATCCTTTCAGCAGCATGGGGGGAGTAGCGACCGAGCTTTCAACGTCGTCTATGTAAAGCTGAATAACTTCATCCCCTGCAAGCTTACCTGTGTTTTTAACTGTAACGCTTACCTCAACGTCATATCTCCCTTTTTTCTCGGTCGTTATATCCGAATACTCAAATGTTGTATAGGAAAGACCGAAACCGAATGGATATCTTGCCTTTTTCGGACCTTCATAGTATACTTCGGAGCCGCCGGGAAGCATTGAATAGTAGCACGGGATCGAACCGACGTTTTTCGGGAATGATACGTTAACTCTGCCTGCCGGATTGTTTAAGCCGAAAAGTGTTTCGGTAATAGCTTTCGCGCCGAATTCTCCGCCGAACCATGCGCAAAGGATGCCGTCGCATATATCTTTTTCAACGGTAAGATCGACCGGTCTGCCAACTTCAAGAACAACGATGAGCTTTTTGCCGAGCTTGGCGAGCTGCTCTATCAGTTCCCTCTGCTTTCCCGGAAGAACGTAGTCGCATCTGTCGCTCCACTCACCGCATGTAAGAGAGTTATCTCCGCCTACAAATATGATGCAGTCGCATTCCGATGCGGTTTTTACTGCTCCCTCGATATCATCGGGAATTTCGTCTTCGCCTTCAGACGCAAGGTGAGGCTGACCCTCGATATAGCGAGGTGTCTTTTTATCCGGCGTTATAGCGCAGCCGTCATGCTGACGGACTGTGATCTTATCGCCGAAAAGCTCCTTGATTTCTTCATATACAGATTTGACTTCGTATCCCGTAGGGGTAGACGAATATCCGCCGATTTTCTGAGCCGCCGAAGACGGACCGATAACCGCTATCGATTTTATGTCTTTTGAAAGAGGCAGAACGCCGTTGTTTTTCAGCAGCGTCATCGACTTTCTTGCGGCTTCGAGCGCGATCTGCTTATGTTCGTCGCAGCGGATGATGCCTTCCCACGCATTTTCATCTGTATAGGGATGTTCGAAAAGACCGAGTTCAAATTTAAGGGTCAGCACACGGCGGACGATATCGTCGATCCTTGCCATTGGTATCTCGCCTGTCTTGATAAGGTCGGTTACGGTTTCTCTCCAGAATTTGTTGGGATAATCAAGACCTTTCATGTCAAGACCGTTGTTTATGCACTTCTTTATCGCTTCTCTGTCTGTTTTTACAAGTTTGTGACCGCCCTTGACTTTTTCAACTCCGCCCCAGTCGGCGCGCGCATAGCCTCTCAGTCCGAGTTTTTCTTTGAGCGTTTTTTTCAGATAGTGTTCAGAGCACATCATAACGTCGCCGTCGATGCTGTTGTAGCTGACCATAACATTATATGCTCCGCCTTCTTTGATCGCTGCTTCAAAAACGGGAAGGTAAACAGACTCTGCCTCTCTTCTGCCTATCCTTGCGGGAGAACAGTTCGTTCCCGCTTCGGGGATTCCGTAAAAACAGTAGTGCTTAGGCTCTGCCGCAACGGCATCGTTTCTGCTTACATCGCCTTTCTGCTCACCTGAAACTATCGCTACTGCCATTCTTGACGAAAGATATGTGTCCTCGCCGAATGTTTCTTCCGTTCTTCCCCAGCGTGTTTCTCTTGCAATGTCAAGATTAGGCGCGAGAATTTCCTGCATGCCCAGACTTCTTGTTTCTTTTCCTATTGCCTGACCGACGCGGTTTACTATTTCTTTGTCAAACGATGCGCCGAGACCGATCGGGGAGGGGAATACTGTGCCTCTCGTTCCTCCTATTCCGTGCAGCGCTTCACCTGTAAAAATAACAGGTATTCCGAGTCTTGTGTTTTCAATAAAATATTTCTGAACACGGTTCATCGTTGACGGGATCGCATAATTGTCGTGCACAAATCCAACGCCAGTATGTCCGAATTCTTCTTCTATTTTATCGATATAATATTCGGTATCCGGTTCAACACTGCAGTTGTGGATCTTTGACGGCTTTGTTGCAAATGCAACTCCGGGCATCATATCTGTCTGTGCAGCTTTTTCTTCGGGCGTCATTCTTGAAATAAGATCTTCGACCCTCTCTTTTATCGGAAGAGCAGGGTTTTTGTATTTAGGTAAATTTTCCATGTCTATTCTCCGTTCGCAATTTTATATGTTATAAAAATACCATATTTCTGTGTTGTTGTCAATATTTTTCTGAATTATTAAGCTGTTTTGTTTCAAATGCGGCATAGTTATTTTTCTTTGCAATAAAATCTCGCGCCATTCTCCACAACGGAAATTGTTGTTTCCGTAATCTCCTCAAGCTCTCCGTCAAGATTCAGCAGTAAAGGTTTTT
Organism: Clostridiales bacterium; assembly: GCA_016281805.1. Taxonomy (GTDB): domain Bacteria; phylum Bacillota; class Clostridia; order Oscillospirales; family UBA644; genus HGM12619. The sequence goes on along the minus strand of JAEEJJ010000191.1, from coordinate 4,701 downwards.
CGCTTGACAGTTTGATTTCCTTTGCTTTTATTATCTGCACGTGTTTATCTTTGATGTGAGAGCCGTTGAGCAGTTTGGGAAGGATAAAAATAAGTGCGATCCTGCTTACTGCGTCACAAAGGTATACGTCTAGGTATCCGTCATCCGTTTTTGCCGTAGGCGCGATATGTATCCCGCCGCCGTAATACTCGCCGTTTGCAAACGCGGCAAGAAGCAGCGGTTTTTCATATGTTTTTCCGTCAATTTCCAGTCTGGGTCTTATGGGCTTAAATGTAAATACGGTATACAGGAGCGACGCAATATAGCTGATTTTTTTCAGAACAGGGATTTTTCTGAATTTCATTGAATTTTTGACTATCTCAGCATCGTAGCCCACCGATGCGATATTGGCAAAATATGAATCGCCTGCCTTACCGCAGTCCACTGATTTTACAACATACGATCGATAATCGCTGAGGACCTTTTTGTAATCCTTTTCGTTTGTCAGCACTCTGCAAAAATCGTTTCCCGTTCCTGCAGGAACAACAAATATGTCATTATCGGTCTTTACTGCCCCGTTTATAACTTCAAGCAGTGTTCCGTCTCCTCCAACGGAAAAAACGGTGCTGTTTTCGAGCTTTTTTACAACTTCAGTGATCTCGCCCCGATATGAGGACTCTACCGTTTCGTATTCTTCGTTTGCCATTACGGTTTTTATCAGATTTCTTACATCATCGATCTTTTTTTCGCATGAATACGAATTGATAAGAAAAACTTTCTTTTTCACGCTGTCCACCACCTTCACGATTTTGCGTCATACCAGGTTTTGCCCGTATGGATATCCGCAATAACGGGAACGTCAAACTGATAGGCGTTTTCCATTTCCTCACGAAGTATCTCAGCTGCCTTGTCCTTTTCTTCTTCCGGCGCCTCAATTATGAGTTCATCGTGGATCTGAAGTATAAGCTGCGATTTCATTCCGGCGCTTTTAAGTCTGTCTGAAACTCTTATCATTGCCATTTTGATCAGATCGGCCGCGGTTCCCTGAATAGGTGTGTTCATTGCGACACGTTCGCCGAAAGCAGAAAGATTTTTATTTGAAGCATTTATTTCTGGAACATACCGCCTTCTGCCGAAAAGGGTCGTGACGTATCCGTTCTGTTTCGCTTTTTCGACCGTTTCGGCAATATACCGCTTAACGTCCGGATATGCCGCAAGATAGTCGTCTATATATTTTCTTGCCTGTTTTCTCGATACAGAGATATCCTGTGAAAGAGTGTAATCTCCTATTCCGTACATTATGCCGAAATTGATCGCTTTTGCCCTGCGGCGCATATCATCCGTTATCAGTTCCTTCGGCAGCCCGAATATTTCTGAGGCGGTTCGTGCGTGCACATCTTCGCCGGTGATAAATGACTCTTTCAGAACTTTGTCTCCCGAAATATGCGCCATCAACCGAAGCTCGATCTGCGAATAGTCCGCGTCTATCAAACATTTTCCGTCTTCTGCCTTAAAAGCCTTCCGCATTTCTCTGCCTAGCGCTGTCCTTACCGGAATATTCTGTAAATTCGGCTCTATTGAGCTTATTCTTCCGGTTTGCGTTACCGTTTGTGTAAAAACGGTATGTATCCGTCCGTCCTTATCAACTGCTTTAAGCAGCCCGTCCACATATGTTGATTTGAGTTTTGTCAGTTTTCTGTATGAAATAATAAGCTCTATTATCGGGTGATAATCGATCAGGGCTTCAAGAACATCGTTATCTGTGGAATATCCGGTTTTCGTTTTCTTTTTTGCAGGCAGCAAAAGATCGTCAAAAAGAACGGCGCCGAGCTGTTTTGTGGAGTTTATATTGAATTCTTTGCCCGCAAGTCTGTATATCTCATTTTTCAAATCTTCCGTTTCCGCGTCAAGTCTGACGCCGAAAGATTCAAGAAAATCGCAGTCTACCAGCACTCCCTTAACCTCCATTTCCGCAAGGACGGTTGAAAGAGGAAGCTCGATTTTTGAGTAAAGGTCATACGAACCGTCTTCCTTCATTTTTTCAGCCAGGTTTTTTTCGAGCGACGGCAGTAAAACAGCCCATGAAGCGGGATCATCTGTTTCTGCTCCGAGCATTTCAAGGCAGACTGTTTTGAGACCGTATGAGCTTCTGGACGGATTGACCACATATGCCCCAAGCATCGTGTCAAAATCAGCAGCAGGCGCGAGTGAACGCTGTAATGAATACCTGAGAAGTGATTTGAAGTCGTGGGTGACGATCTTTTTTCCGTCAACAGAGGGCAGAATCGTATCGATATCTGAAACTACTGCTTCGTTTCCGTTTTTTATGTATACCTTTTTGTCCGGGAGTGTATGAATGATATATATCGGCTCACTATCAAAAATCTGACTGTGTTTGCTTGCCGAATATTCCGAGAAATCAGCCTTTTTTTCTTCTTTTGCAGACGGTTTATCGTCGGTTTTCAGCCTTTCGAGCATTTTTGTCATTTCAAGCTCTGAAAAAATCTTTTTCAGCTCTTCTGTATCGGGGCAGTAGGGGCGTGGAGTGGGGAACATTTCTTCTTTTGGCAGCGAGGTGGTGATGGTTCCCAGCTTTTTGCTCATATACGCGCTTTCTTTGCCGGCAACGAGCTTTTCGTGAAGGGATTTTTTCGTGATTTTATCAATATTTTCATAAACTTCGTCAAGTGAGCCGAATTCCTTCAGCAGTTCTGCGGCGGTCTTTTCTCCTACTCCGGGAACTCCGGGTATATTATCTGAGGAGTCGCCCATAAGCGCCTTAAGATCGATAAGTTTATCAGGCGTAAGTCCGTATTTTTCTTTGACAGCTGCGGGGGTGTAAATATCGTCTGAGGGGTATCCGTTTTTTGTGACGGCAAGCTTTACTGTGATATTTTCGTCCACAAGCTGCAGCTCATCCCTGTCTCCCGTGATTATGATGCACTTATTGTTTTTTGCGCTTTGATTTTTTGATATTATCCCTATTATATCGTCCGCTTCAAGCCCTTCCCTTTCATATATCGAAAAGCCCATTGCTGCAAGCGTTTTCTTTATCCAGGGCAGCTGAGCGGCAAGCTCGTCGGGCATCCCTTTCCTTCCCGCTTTGTATCCCTCATACATCATGTGACGGAAAGTTTTTGCTTTCATGTCGAACGCTATCCCAACACCGTCCGGCTTGTCTTCGTCAAGATGACGAAAAAGTATCGTCAGAAAACCGTATACGGCGTTTGTGGGTATGCCGGTTGATGTCGTCAGCGGGCGCACGCCGTAAAATGCTCTGTTTAATATGCTGTTTCCGTCAATCATCATAACGGTCGTCTGGTTGTTTTCCGCCATAAAAGGCCTCCGATTGCCTATATATTCTCTATATTTCTTAAAGTATATCATACAGAACGTCAAAAATCAATATGTAAAATCGCATTTTCACCGCTAATAATTGTTTTTGGCTGTTTTTTTGTGCAAAATGACGAAAAAATTCTTTTTGCGTGATAAAAGATTTACACTTTTTTTAGGATTTATTTCAGGATTTATATTGACAAAAAAACCTCAATATAGTATAATGATGACACTGAAGTGGTGGACAGCGGTTTATTGGGGTTTATTTGCCCACGATTTTGAGAGAAAATAAGAGGAAGGAGCGTCGGAAGAATGGACAACGAAGAAAAAATAATTGCGGCAGAAAATACGGCAGAAGACGATTTATTTTCCGGCGCGATGAATCTTATAGGCAATTACCGCCATACGATGGATGCGAAGGGAAGAGTATTTATTCCCGCAAAATTCCGTGAAACCGTAGGCAATGCCGTATATATGACAAAAGGCTCCGATCACTGCGTTTTCGTATTTTCAGAAAAAAGATGGTATGATTTCGCAAGAGAAATAGCGATGAAGTCCATCAGCAAAGGTATCGTATCTCAGCGTCAGGTCATCGGTAATGCGTTCCGTTCGGATATCGACATGCAGGGCAGAATAATACTTCCTCCCGGACTTCGTAAATTTGCGGAACTTACAAAGGATGTAGTAGTTGTTGGCGCCATGACCCGAATTGAAATATGGGATGCCGCGAGATGGGATGTTTATGACGAAGAAAACGGTCAGGATATTCTCTCCGCATTTGAGGAGCTGGGCATCTGATGGGAACATTTTCCCATATCCCCGTTCTTCTGAACGAAACGCTGGCAAATCTGTCGATCAAGCCTGATGGCATTTACGCTGACGGAACTGCGGGCGGAGGCGGACATTCTTTCGAAATCGGTTCGCGTCTTTCAAAAAACGGCATGCTTATCTGCACAGACAGAGATACCGAAGCTGTGGCGGCCTGCAAAAAACGCCTTTCATCGCTTGAATGCAAAACTGAAATAATCCATTCCGAATTCAGCAGTCTCCCGCTCATACTCGATGAGCGCGGAATAAAACTTGACGGACTTCTTCTTGATCTCGGCGTTTCTTCTTATCAGCTTGATTCTGCTGAACGAGGCTTTTCGTATATGCAGAACGCGCCTCTTGATATGAGAATGAATAAAGATGATGCAGTGACTGCTGCGGATATAATAAATACATATTCCGAAAACGAGCTTTCGCGTATTTTTTTTGAATACGGCGAAGAGAGATGGTCGAAACAGATCGCAAGAAAAATCGTTGCAAAACGGCAGGAAAAACCATTTGAAACAACATTTGAACTTGTTGACGCAATAAGATCCGCAATGCCCGCAAAAGCGCTCA
>JAEEJJ010000190.1 GCA_016281805.1 Clostridiales bacterium | reverse complement strand
GCAACATTTTTACTTTGTCGTCATTTTTTTTGTACAACAGAAGATTGATCAAATCGTCCCGAAAAGTCCAAACTGTAACGCAAATCTCTTCCGTCTTTCCGAAATAACGACCGGAAAGCTCAGAAAATGCAGATATTCAGTTATTTTAAAGTAAAAAGTATTGCGATCGCTTTTTTCTGCGACGGGACGTTGGAAATTATTATGGTGGTAATCTGAGAGATTCCTGAAAAACTCAAATTATGTCAAACAATATTCATTTTTTCGGATCGTTTCTTTGTTTTCCAAAAAAAAGATCCCGATTGCCGCAATTACGCAAATCGGGATCATGATATTTTTATTTAATCTCGGAATACAGGCGTGTATTAAGAATCAGAATGACAATGTCTCTCCTGCTTTGACAGAAACCTGTTTTGTTGTTCCGTTCATTTTCAGAACAAATTCGGAATCTCTTTCGGCAGTAAGCGTAAGAGACGTGACTTTGCAGTCATGCCATTCCGCGTCTACTGTAATGCCGCCGCGGGCTTTCAAGCCCTTGAAGCTGCCGTCTTTAAACTCTGCCGGCAGTGCGGGAATGATAGACACAATGCCTCCGTGACTCTGCAGCAGCATCTCGGCAAGACCTGCGGTCGCTCCGAAATTACCGTCTATCTGGAAAGGAGGATGAGTGTCAAAGAGATTATCGAGCGTTGAATTTGAAAGAAGTTTTCTGAGCATTTTAGAAACGTTTTCGCCGTCGCCCAAACGCGCGTAAAGACAGATGATCCATGCACATGACCAACCTGTATGACCGCCTCCGCCTGAAAGACGGCGTTCGAGCGTTTTCTTCGCTGCCTCCATAAGCTCGGGTGTTTTTTCCGAAATCGCGTCATCGGGATAAAGCGCGAACATATGCGAGATATGACGGTGTCCCGGATCGGGTTCTTCGTAATCTTCGAACCATTCCTGAAGATTGCCGTGTTTGCCGATCTGAAGTTTCGGCATTTTGGAGAGAGTTTTTTCCGCGCGTTCCTTCATTGAAGGATCACGGTCAAGCAGATTTTCGCATTCTATATAAATTTTGAGAAGGCCGCCGATTATTTCCACGTCCATTGTAGGTGACATGCACAATGTCGCGGGTATGCCGTTATTGTCGAAATACTGATTTTCGGGAGAAGTGGAAGGACCGCTTAAAACGACTGTTTTACCGTCGATCTCAACTTCGCACATATAATCAAGGAAGAAGAGCGCTGACTGTTTGATAAATTCATACGCCGTACTGCCCAGATATTCAAGATCTTCCGTATACAGATAATGCTCCCACATATTGAAGCACAGCCATGCTCCGCCGAGAGGCCAGAGTCCCCATACGCCGTCCGCAGGGACGGTAAAGCCGTAGACATCCGAAAGATGATGCGTTACAGTGCCGTTGCAATGGTAATTGATCTTTGCGGTCTTTTTGCCTGATTCAAGAAGATTTGAATTCATATAATCAAAAAGAGGAAGCGCGCATTCGGAAAGATTTGTTACCTCTACGGGCCAGTAGTTCATCTGAAGGTTTATATTTGTGTGATAATCGCTGTTCCACGGAGCGGTAAGAAAACCGTTCCAGACGCCCTGAAGGTTTGCGGGCAGAGTACCGGGTCTGCTCGATCCGACCATAAGATACCGTCCGAACTGGTAATAGAGGTCTAAAAGTCCGCCGTCTGTTTTACCTGAGCGGATACGTTCAAGTCTGTCGTGAACGGTAAGGTTTTCAAGATTCGGGTCGTCGTTTGCGCAAAGATTGATCTCAGAACGTTCCATAAGCGATCTGAAATCGGCGGTTGCTCTTTCATAAAGCTCGTCCCAGTTTTCGCATGCCGGAAGCTTCGGTTCCTTTTCGACAGCCGCTGTCATAAGAAATACGATGCTTTCCGCGCCTTCAACGTAAACGGTATCATTACGGAAAGAAAGATTTCCGGATGTGATTATTTTGACAAGCACAGTGAAATCGTGGAGATCGTCTTTCGTTGATGCCTTCACGGTAAGTATATTGCCGTTCAGAGAGACTTTTTTGATATTATCGCGCTCCCAGAATACTTTGACTGTTTTTGTAGGGATAAGTCCGTCGAATTTAATGCCTATGATGTTGTCGGGATATGATGCAAAATATTTACGGCTGAATAGATGACCGCAGCGTCTGTATGAAACGTCGCATACCCCCGAGATCAAATCAAGAGTGCGTTTGTAATTGTCGGCATTTCCGTCGCAATCGCGGTCTGCTGTATCAACGATAAGATCGCCAGAAGTTTCGTATGAATCTACGCGGTTAAAATCGTGTGCCATGTTTTTAAACGCCCACTGGTCCGCCTCAGAGCCTTTGCCTGCGATAAGAAGCTCGCGGAGACGATCGACTTTTTGACGGTAGTCGGCGATCGTAACATCACGTTCGCAACCTGCCCAGATTTTTTCTTCGGAAAGCTGGATCCTGTCGCAGCCCGGGATGCCGTATACCATCGCGCCCATTCTTCCGCATCCGATGGGAGATGCGTTTTCCCACCAGCCGGCGGGATTATTGAGATAAATTCGGTATGATTTCATGAAGTCCTCCGTAAATGTACAATATTTTACGGTCATATTATAATACATTTGATTAAAAAAAGCAACCCGAAAAAAGAATTTTTCCGAAAAGAATTTCATTTTTTTCCTTTTGTTTATCTCCGGTAAAGTGTTGACAAAAAGAGATAAAAGTAGTAAAATAAACAAAGAAACACTTATAATATTGACGAGGTTTAAGTATTATGTCAAAAAAACCGATAACAAACAAGCTCCTCTGGATTTTTGCCGTAGGTCAATTCGGATGGAGCCTTCTTTCCGGCATTATTTCAACATGGCTTGTTCACCTTTATACAGGCGCACCCGAAAACTTCGGCGACACGAACGGTCTTTTCGCCGATTTTATCTCACAGCATGCGCTTTTTGCGGGACTGACGCTGTTCGGTATCATAACCGCGGTGGGACGTCTTTTTGACGCCGTTACAGATCCTCTTATTGCAAGCTGGTCAGACAAAGCGAACTTTAAGGGCGGAAGAAGAATACCGTTTATGAAATGGATCGCCGTTCCGTTTGCCGCAGTTACCGTGGCGGTATTTATTGTTCCGCAGTTTTCAAATGTAGTTGTAAACGATATTCTGATATTTATTCTTCTCATGCTGTTTTATCTGTTTATGACTATTTACTGCACGCCTTACAACGCTCTTATCGCAGAGTTGGGTGATACGCAGGTTCACAGAATAAATGTTTCAACTTATATTTCGTTTACATATATAGCAGGCTTTTCGCTTTCCACACTGATCCCCACGCTTGCAGGCATGTTTCAGGGAAATAAGATCAGTGATATTCTTTCACAGATCGCTGCGCAAAACTCAACTACCCTTGAAGTCCTCAATTCTCAGCTTGCCGAAAAGTCGATTTTAATAAAAGATATTGCATCCGCAGAGCAGATTGCGCAGATAACGTCGGTGCAGCAAAGCAGTATCCATCTGGCTATAGGTATAATGGCGTTAGTTGCGTGCATTGCGATGCTCGTTCCATCATTATACATTAAAGAAAGATCTTATATAGACTCAAAACCCGTAAAGACCCATGCTTTCAAATCGCTGATAAAGACATTCGGCAACGCTCAGTTCCGCCGTTTTGTTTATGCGGACGTTATATACTTTTTTGCCGTTACGCTTTTTCAGACCGGACTTGCGGACTACGAAACAAAGCTGATGGGCATTAGCTCCGACAATACATTCACTCTCACTGTTCTTATGACTGTTATAAGTCTTGCCCTTTATCCTGCCGTAAACGGGCTTGCGCGTAAAATGGGAAAGAAGATACTGATAATCATCGGATTTTTCACATATTCTGCGGTATTTCTTATAACGAGTCTTGCGGGACAGGGATTTATCTGGGGTGTTATAATTGCGGGATGTGCCGGCATTCCGATGGCAATTTTAGGCATTCTGCCTCAGGCATGCGTGGCTGATGTGAGCGAGCTGAGCACACTTCAGACCGGTGAAGACAGAAGCGGTATGTTTTTTGCCGCACGTACTTTTGCAATGAAACTCGGTCAGGCGCTGAGCCTTCTCATTTACACATCCGTGACTGTTTCAACGATAGTTGAAGGAGAAAAATATGTTGCGCCGTCGCAATACCGCACAACAGCCGTTATAGCCACCGCAGCATGTCTTATCGGAGCAGTTTTGTTCCTTTTCTACAACGAGAAAAAAATAATGAACGATATTGAATCGCTCAAAGCCGGAACTGCTGCCGAAAAGAAGGATTCGTGACATGGAAATAATAAAAGAGCTCACATACCGCGAAAGTATGGAAAACGAAGTTCTGCCATATATCGAAAAAAGAAAAACGGAAGCGTTTTTCGAAGGTTCTGACGGAATAAAGCTGCACTATGTTGCTTACAAATGCGATGATCCGCAGCGAAGTATTGCAATAATTCACGGCTTTACGGAGTCTGCGGAAAAATACCGTGAGATGATATGGTATTTTCTGAAATCGGGTTCTGATGTTTATATATACGATCAGAGATGTCACGGAAAAAGCGAAAGATTGGTAGAAAACAAGACTATAACGCATGTTGACAGATTTGAAGACTACGTGAACGATTTTGAGATCTTCACCGAAAAGATCATACCCAAAAATATGCCGCTTATGCTGTATTCTCATTCAATGGGCGGCGCCGTAGCAGCGCTTTATCTGCAAAATCATCCCGATATTTATCAGAAAGCTGTTTTTTCTTCACCGATGATAGCTCCGGAGAGAGGCGGTTTTCCCAAATTTACAGCGAAAGCGGTATGTAAAACCGCAATGATTTTCGGAAAAGCGAAAAAGAAACTGTTTATTTCGGGCGATTATCCGGGCAAGGAAGAATTTGAGACATCGTGCGCCATTTCTTTTGAAAGATTTTCATTTTATGAGCAATTAAAAAGAATTACCCCGGTGCTTCAGAACTACTCTCCTACTTACGGCTGGACGTATGAGTCGCTGAAGGTCACCGATAAAATTCTTAAAAAAGGCGAACCGGAAAAGATAGTGATACCTGTGCTGCTTTTCAATGCCGGACTCGACGTTATGGTAAGAAAAAAGGAACAGATCGATTTTGCAAGTCGTATGAAAAACTGTGAATTCATAACCGTTGACAAAGCAAAGCATGAAATATTTCTCACTACCGACGATATTATGCATGATTATGTGAACAGAATAATCGATTTTTTCTCTTCAAATCAGTATTAATAATACCGTATATCTATCCGCTTTCAAAAAAACCCTGTAACTGATCTTTATAAAAGTTACAGGGTTTATTATTGTGTGAAAAAAAATATCGGATCGGAACAAAGCCGGATAAAAGCCATATGGTTAAGGCGCTCCGGAGCATTATTCAGGTATCGCACCGAATTTAACAGGAGCACACACAAATAATCTTTTCAGGCATCGGAGCAAGCATAGGCTCTTTTTGGTGAATGAAACACAGATAGTATTTGGAACTAATTTTACTGCAAGAAATGGGAATTTATCTATCGTCAGCGATCAAAAAAGCTCTGCACGGAGAGCCATCCGCCCCGTATAGATTCAAAGGCGCTGCGCTTAAAAAATATCTGCCTTCCTTAACCGCTGCCAATCGAATGCCTTCAAGTAATACAATGCCGGCACTCAGCAAGATCAAATGTACTTCCATCGGCGCATCTTCCGGGCCGACAGTCTGCGATTCATTTCCTAACAGTAGGATTCCTTTGGAAGCAAAGACCTTTGCTGCTTC
>JAEEJJ010000189.1 GCA_016281805.1 Clostridiales bacterium | reverse complement strand
TAAGAGGAATAGTCGGTGTCTATGACGGCGAGGATCCACCCGTTCCCATTCCGAACACGGTAGTTAAGCTCGCGGGTGCTGAAAATACTTGGTTGGCGACGACCCGGGAAGATAAGTCGATGCCGACTCTCCTCTTTTTTTATTTTTAAGGCCCGGTGGTCAAGTGGTCAAGACGGTGGCCTCTCACGCCGCAATCAGGAGTTCGACTCTCCTCCGGGTCACCAGCTATCCCTATATAGGGGCCATTAGCTCAGTTGGTCAGAGCTACCGGCTCATAACCGGTTGGTCCGGGGTTCGAGTCCCTGATGGCCCACCATTTTTTAAAACCTTGCTAATAAGCAAGGTTTTTTTGTATATCGAAAATCTTATAGTATTTGCACCCAAATATAAGAGAAAAATATTCTATGAAGGAAAAAGGCTAGAAATCAGAGAAATATTAAGGAAACTATGCCAATGGAATGGAGTGGAAATAATCGAAGGTGAAGTATGTCCGGATCAAATACATATGATGGTGAGCATCCCGTCCAGGATGAGCGTTTCGGGATTCATGAGATACCTGAAAGGAAAGAGCTCATTGCTGATATACCAGAAGTGCGGAATATGAATTTGCATACCGAAATCGCGAATTTTGGTGCAAGGGATATCGTAGATACCATTCTGAAGAACACAAAAGCAATAAAGGAGTGTATATCTGATCAGCTGAATATAGATCAGGAAAGCGACTAATTGGAAATATTTGACCCACGGGATACATTTATGGGTAGTAAGTAACATTTGCATGACTGTCAGGTCAATCCATAGCCCACTGTGCGCTGTCAGTATAGGGTATGGCTATGCCCCGAAAATGAAATACCACCCGCTATGCGGGTGGATATTTATTATTAAAAAAGCAAAACAAGTGATTCGAAGCAAAACAGAAGTGAATGGCGCTTAGTTGGAGCGGCAGAGCTGTTTTGTGCCTGATGCCGCAGCCGAACGCGTTTGAGATGTAATTTTATAGAAAAGCCGTTTTGACTGCAGGTAATCGTCTCAGGACTTCAACAGGCATTAATATACAGTATTTTTCTCTTGTTTTACAGAGACCATATCGTATACTGAATACATGGAAAGCTGTCGCCATTCATCCGCTGATAATATACGGTCAAAAGACTGCCGTCGTCAAGTTCCACTGTTGCGGGATAACCAAGGTCGCCTTCAGTGGCATCATCCCTAAGGATATAAAGATCTTTCCATGTTTTGCCGTCATCGAGGCTGACTGCCGCCTGTTCTCCGAAAGGCTTTTCACGGTGCCCGAATGTAACTATTACGGCTCCGGAGGAATGCCGCATGATGTGAGGGGGAAGTCCGTTATACGGGAATGCCTTCGGAACGGACCACGTTTTTCCTCCGTCGTCTGATTCTGTCTGATATATCATTGAGTGATAAGGATGGTGACCGCGTATCATTCCTATCAGCTTTCCTCCGGGCAGTTCGAGAACATGCGGCTCATGAAGATGATTCCAGACGATCCCGTCGACATCCGGAAGAGGGACACGTCCGAGTTCACTCCATGTTTTACCGCAATCTATGCTTTCCATGGCAATAATTACATCTTCTTCCGGCTTTGCGCCTGCCTCAGGGATGTCGTGAACATACATCTCCTTGCCGAGATACAAAAGAGAACCGTCACGTCTCATTACGGGACCGTGCGGGGATGAGACAGGTACTTTTATCGTCTCGCCCCATGTTTCGCCTCTATCATCCGACAAACGGATGAATGAACCGCCCTCGCACTCGTCAGGCAGAAGCGTTTTGTACTGTTCAAGAACACTTTCCGAACCTGCCCATCTTCTTACAAGATCATCTTTCCAGCCAAGATATTTTTCCCTGCTGTGTGAAAACCATGTAACAAGGAGCCTGCGTCCGCCGAGAGACAGTATACCGGCATCACGGTCATCCATCCATGTATCGTTAATTACGAGCGGAACACTCCAGGTTTTTCCGTTATCATAACTCCGGCACAGACAAGTCTTCCCGAAGGGACATATATGGTCTGCTCTGAACCCGGAATAGACTGTATACAGCGTCCCTTCGTCATCCCTGCAAACAGAGGGCCATCCGTCGTATCTGAAAAAACTGCCGCTGTTTCTGTGAACCGTACCGTTATGTGTTTTCGGATATTTTATCATATCTGCACTCCTGATGCTGCGCAAAAGCGTTGATAATGTCAGATTTTCCTGACGTTTTTTTCAAAATAATCTCAGCGGAACTCAGATGCACGTTTTCACTTGCGAAGAAAATATTTATCATTATTTCACAGGTGCGATCTTTCCCTCGGCGTATCCGATGAATTCCGTTTTGTTCCCTCGTCCGTTATACCATAGACGGTATGTTCCGTCTTCTGCCTTCACTACGGTGGGTTTATAACAGGAATCCTCATCCCAGGCGTCCGGCGTCGGCATCACCAGCGGATTTTCAGGCACGCGCTCCCATCCGGTGACCCCGTTTTTTGAGCGGGCGGCGCAGATGCAGGCGGTGTGGATGTTACGGTAACCGATATAAAACATGAGATAGCTGCCGTCCACTTCCCTAAGAATGTCGCACGCCCCAATACGCTCCTGCTCGTATTCCTTTTCAGGATTCGACCGGAAAACAGGATTTTTATTGCACTTTGTCCATTTGATTCCGTCGTCTGATTCGGCATAGCAGATAACGTTAGGCTCGTAAGTCTCTCCGGCGGCATACCACATTTTGTATTTGCCGTTTTCAAACATCACGAAGGGATTCATGACGGACTCTTTCTCAAAGTTCGCTTCGGGAACGAGGACAGGATCTTCGCGGAAGCGCTCAAAATGAATTCCGTCGTCGGAGCGGGCAATACCGATCCACGATTTTCCGTGACCACCCTCCCAGACCTGGCCGGTGTACCACATCAGCCAACCCTTCCCTGCAGGATCGGGAAGGACGCAGTTTCGGTTCACTATCTGCTCCCAGCCTGACGCAGGGTTCGGATCGAGAGTGATAATGGGGTCGCTCCAACGGATCCCGTCATCTGAGAAGGTCACTGCTAAAGATTCCCTCGGACGCCACGAGACGTCCATGCGCAGCCGTCCGTCTGCCTGCTTTCGGACGAATGCGTCGAACATGGTTCCTGTTTCAGGTCCGCCGAAGACCGGCGTCGGGTATTTTCTGAATGATCCTGTTGCAGCCATGAATATACACCTCATTTTCCGATCTTTTGATCGGATCTGTATGTTTTTTCCGTTAACGTATTTTATTCTTATTATACATGTTTTCATAGAGAATATCAAGGGTAAAAGCAAAAAAACGGATTAAAAATTTACGAAAACAGTGTTGAGAAATATGTTTACCGACAATCGTCCGTCATCATGCTGCTTTGACGGATTATTTAGGCTGTTTCTTTTTTTCCCAATGGGCTTGACATTTCGCTCTCTTTGTGATATAATATCTTTATAAAAGAGTTCTTTGTCCCATTATGGATAGGTCGTTTTTCGACTGATTCGTTGCCGTTGCCATTTTTATGGTAGTATGAGCCCCGGGGTGAAGGGACTCTTTTTTCTTGCTGCATTTTCACGGTAAATAGTGTCTGTAGCGTTTCGAAGCTTTATATTTCTATAGAGAATATCAAGGGTAAAAGCAAAAAAACGGATTAAAAATTTACGAAAACAGTGTTGAGAAATATGTTTACCGACAATCGTCCGTCATCATGCTGCTTTGACGGATTATTTCGGCTGTTTCATTTTTTTTCAATGGGCTTGACATTTCGCTCTCTTTGTGATATAATATCTTTATAAAAGAGTTCTTTGTCCCATCATGGATAGGTCTTTTGACTGATTCGTTGCCCTTGCCATTAGGTAGTTGAGGCCCCGGGACAGAAGAATTCTTTTTTCTTGCTGCATTTTCACGGTAAATAGTGTCTGTAGCGTTTCGAAGCCTTATATTTCTATCCGGTTTTTGATTTGAAGGGGGATTTTATGCAAAAAAACAGTTTTACCGAAGGGGCGATACTGCCGAAACTGCTGAAGTTTATGCTTCCGGTGCTGTTTGCGATGTTTCTGCAGTCCCTTTACGGTGCGGTAGATCTTCTTGTTGTGGGGCAGTTTGCAACAGAGGCGGATACCTCCGCAGTTTCAACAGGTTCGCAGATAATAATGACGATAACGAATCTTCTTGTCAGCTTTTCAATGGGGATAACCGTTGCGGTCGGTCAGAAAATAGGTCAGAAAAATCCCGAAGAGGCGGCTGAAACGATCGGCACGGGTCTGATCATTTTTGCAATAGCAGGCGTTGTTTTTACCGCTGTAAGCGTTGTCGGGGCAGACATGCTTGCAAAGATCATGCAGGCGCCGAAAGAGGCGTTTGAGCTTACAAAAAGCTATATCGCAGTATGCGGAGCAGGTTTTGTTATAATCACGGCGTATAATCTGCTTGGCAGCGTTTTTCGCGGACTCGGCGATTCAAAAACTCCGCTTATCGCCGTAGGCATTGCCTGCGTTTTCAACATAATCGGAGATCTTCTTTTCGTTGCAGTCTTTCATCTCGGCGCGACCGGAGCAGCGGCGGCAACGGTAATGGCGCAGCTTATCAGCGTTATAATATCATTTTTTATCATCAGAAAAACGGAGCTGCCTTTTGAATTCAATAAAACACACCTCAGATTAAAGAAAAAAGTCGCGAAAACGATCTTTCGTATCGGAACGCCCATAGCCCTGCAGGATCTGCTTGTAGGGATATCGTTTCTCGTTATGCTTGCAATAGTAAATCAGCTTGGCGTCACGGCTTCCGCCGGCGTTGGCGTTGCGGAAAAGGTTTGCGCGTTTATTATGCTTGTTCCCGCCGCATTTATGCAGTCCATGTCCGCTTTCGTAGCGCAGAACCACGGTGCGGGCAAAACCGACAGAGCGGTAAAGGCGCTGAAAAGCGGTATAGCGGTTTCGGTCGTTTTCGGCGTTCTGATGTTTTATATCACGTTTTTTCACGGAGATCTGCTTGCCGGTATTTTCACGAATAAACCCGACGCCGCAGCCAGCGGATGGGATTATCTGAAGGCCTATGCCATAGACTGTTTGCTTACGTGCTTTCTTTTTTGCTTTATAGGTTTTTACAACGGAATGGAAAAAACCGGATTTGTTATGATACAGGGCATAGCCGGCGCGTTTCTGGTGAGGATCCCCGTTGCGTTTATCATGCGCATCGTGGGCGGCGGTTCGCTTTTTCTTATCGGTCTTGCAACGCCGTGCTCAACGGTCATACAAATAATCCTCTGCAGCTTATACTATCCTTTTGCGACTAAAGGGAAAAAATTGCAAAAAGACTGTTAGCGGACCGTTTTTTTATTATTTCGTATGAGATGAAAAACCCGTAGCCGAGCGTTTTGCTCAGTTACGGGTTTATGTTTTTGAAATAACGGGAAACCTGCTTTTTTATCCGCGCTCTTCGATCTCTCTTGCCTGCCTGAGTATATCGAGAGAAAAAGACGGTATTCTTCCCAGACCGTCGGGGCCGACATTCAGAAGATAGTTTACGCCCATTTCGTTCAGATGGCGTTTGTTTTTCGCTATCGTTTCGGGCGTTTTCCAGTTTTGATCGAAATACTTGAACCCCCATGTGTCGTTCAGCGTTGCCGCGGTTTCGTAAAGACCGTAAGGCGACCACTTATAGCCGCCAAGTCCGTTCATATCGCCCGATTCATCGGCAGTCATTTCCTTCGGCGGTTCGGCAGGTATTTCGTTGTCTCCGAGCGAAACGTAATCGTATGCTCCGTTGCCAAGCCGCGAGTTTATAAGGCAGTCGGGCTGATATTCTTTTACCATATTGAATAGTTCAAGACTTTGCGATCTCGTGATAACGCCCGGCGTGTCGAACCATATAAGGCACAGATCACCGTAGCCTGTGAGTATTTCTTTTACCTGCGGCTTTATTTTGTTTTCAAAGCAGCGCGAAAAGTCTTTTGCGGAAATATCGGGCCAGTCCCACGAATTATACCAGTCTCTCCCCGAACAGCCGCCCTTTTTATCGTAGCCGCCGCCGTCGGGATCGTGCCAGTCAAGCTCCTGCGAATAGTAAAGACCGAATTTAAGCCCGTATTTATAGCACGCCTCCGCAAGCTCGGCAATAATATCTCTGCCAAACGGCGTTGCATCAACAACATTGAACGGATCGGCTTTTGAGTGAAAGAGCGCAAACCCCTCATGATGCTTTGCGGTGATCACAAAATATTTCATTCCGAAAGATTTTGCGGCGCTGATCCATTCATCGGCGTTGAAATATACGGGATCAAAGCATTTTGCAAGCGCGGAATACTCCTTTGTGCCTATTCCGAACCACGATTGCGCCCACTCGCCGTATGTTGGCGTTCTTTGCCCGCGGTATTCGCCGCCGAGCAATGAATAAAGTCCGAAATGCACCATCATGCCGTATCCGGCAGACCTGAACCATTCTCTGTTGTTCATAATACCTCCAAATGGATATTTCACTGCTTCAGGCATACGCCAAAAGCCTGAAAAAACGACCTTTTTCTTTTGTTCCGAGTTTTTTCGTGAATGATTATTATCATTATATATGTAATTGAAGTCGTTGTCAATATAAAAAGGCAAAACAGCACTGTTTTTTTGAGAAAAGAGCAATGAATACCGATTATACGAAATAACTGATATTCGTTTTCTGTATTGACAAACCGCGCGTTTTGCCTTATAATTTACGGTGAAAATACGTTTACCGATATTAATGATAAGGAGATATTTATGCCTAAAGTATATCCCGAACTTACAACGCACCCCTGCATCAAAAAAAGATCCGAGCCTATCGTTACCGCAAAAGATCTTCCGTATCCCGCATCGCTTGTTTTCAACGCCGGAGTGCTAAAATACAACGGCGAATACGTTATGGTCTTTCGCGATGATTACGGAACGGATCAGCACGGTTACGAAACGGGAACAGGTCATTTTGTCGGAACGTGCGTAGGTATTGCAAGAAGCAAAAACGGCGTTGACGGCTGGGTCTTTGATCCCTCTCCGCTGATGGACAGCACTGATCCTGATAACGACCCCGAACTGAACCGTCTTTACGATCCGCGCATAATAATGATAAACAACAAGCTCTACCTCTGCCTTGCAATGGATACGAAACACGGTATCTGCGGCGCGATTGCAGAGCTTTCGGACGATCTGAAGTCTTATAAAATAATCAGCACAACCGTGCCTGACAACAGAAATATGGTGCTTTTCCCCGAGCTTATAAACGGCGAGTTCGTGCGCCTTGAAAGACCGATGCCTGTATACGGGCGAGGACGTGACAGATTCGATATATGGCTTTCGCGCTCACCCGACCTTGTTTACTGGGGAAACAGCCGCCTTGTGATAGGTGTTGAGCATGCGCCCTGGGCAAACGATAAGATCGGCCCTGCGGCGGCTCCCATAAAAACGGAAAAAGGATGGCTTACGCTATTTCACGCTGTAGACCGCGACGACACACGTGGCAAAAACGGCTGGGACGGCTTCTGGCCAAAACGGTATACGGCAGGGATAATGCTGCTTGATTTGGACGATCCGTCAAAAGTTGTTTCTGTATACAAAAAACCGCTCATAGCCCCCGATACTCCCATAGAAACCGATGAGGGATACAGACAAAACGTGATTTTCCCGTGCGGTATGCTGCTTGAGGATAGCGGTGAGGTAAAAATATATTACGGCGCCTCGGATACCTGCGTATGTCTTGCCACGGCAGACGTAAACGATCTTCTTAAACTGCTTGAATAAAATGACACGGCTTACTCATTACTCAAAATAAACAGTTAATAATATGAGAGGGAACAAAATGAAAAAATGCAATATCGAAAATGAGCTCAGCTTTAAAATATATGTTTCGCCCGGATGCGAAAATAGGGGAGACGGAACAAAAAACAGTCCGTATTCTTCTATAAAAGAGGCGCAGAAGGCAATGCGCGCCGAAATAGCGAAAGGGCTTGACGGCGATGCGGCGATCCTTTTTACGGGCGGCACTTATTATCTTGACGAAACGGTGAAGATCGGTTTTGCAGACTGCGACAAAAACCATAAAATATACTATTCTTCTGCGGACGGTGAAGACGTAACGCTTATAGGAGGTGTTCCCGTCACAGGCTGGAAAGAATGTAAAGACGGCGTTTTTTATGCCGATATCTCTCAGATCGGCGATTTTTACACGCTTTTCTGCAACGGAAAACGTCAGAGAACCGCAAGAAGCGGAGATATGAGCGGAGAAGGTATAAAAGACTCCTCTCATTTGCAGGCGGTCTGCGAAAACTCTTCGGCGTGGTTCGGCGAAATACTGAAGGTTAAAAGCATTTCGGAAAACGGTATTGAAACGTTTATAAGAAAATGCGACTGGAGCGGCAATTTTACTTATCTTTGCGGCGCCCGCGAGTTTATAAAGGACGCCGGAGACTGGGCGATAGAGGAAAACAGAGTATATTTCAAGCCCGAAGATCCCAAAAAGATCGGTGAGTCGGTAATAGTTGCGGGAACGCTCAATGAGATATTCACTGTGCGCGGTGAAAACGAAAAACCGGTGAATAATATTGAAATATGCGGTTTTTCTCTTATGATGAACGCATTCGGCGAAAATCTTGCGGCTCAGTCAAGACCCGCAAACATCCTTGCGGAGTATGACGAAAATATAAATGCTCTTGTTTCTTTGCAGAACGCAAAAAACGTAACCGTAAAAAACTGCAGAATGACGTATGCGGGTTATGTTGCCGTAACGCTTAAGGGATGCTGCGAAAACGACCTGATTTATGCGAACGATATCGAAAGTCCCGGTTATGCAGGCATATTCCTTATAGGCGAAAATCCGGGAAGTCTCAATTATATAAGCAAACACAACACCGTTTGCGGCAACAGAATACGCAGCGCCGGCGAATTTGTCTGCCACGGCGCGGGAATATATCTTATAAACAGCGGCGAAAACCTTATCACTCATAATGAAATAGACGGCGTGCCACGATACGGAATTTCAATGAAAGGCATGCGTTACGGCGTTTTTCACGATAACGGTATCGACGGCGTTCCTTTTGAAGAACACTGGAAGTATAATCAGACAACAAAAAACGTTATTTCATATAATAAGATAAGCAACACAGGCAAACGTTCTGCGGATGGCGGAGGAATAGAGGGCTGGGGCATAGGCAGAGATAACGTTATAGACCATAATATCATCTGCGGCGCATACCGCGGAAAAGCTACGGAAAACTGGCGCGGCCACAGTATTTTTCTTGACGATGCGGCGCACCACGTTACGGTCACAAACAATATTATATACGATGAGTCCGCCCCCGCTGTAAACGCCGGAATATTTATAAAAAGCATAGGCAATATTGTTATAAACAATATTTTTGACGTTTCTTTCGAAAGAAACGGCGCCGCGGATATTCAGCCGTATATCTGTCCCGCGGGAGATTCGGTATTTGAAAGAAATATCGTTTATGCAAACGGGGACGGCGTTATCGAACGCGACGGCAGCAAGAAAGACGGCAACGGCGACAGGATAATGCTGTCTTTCGGCGACGGCGCAAACTCAAGCGGCACACCTTCGCTTAAATCTTTAAAATCAATGAACAGAAACCTGTATTTCAACAAAAACGGCAGAGCGCTGATAGATATCGAAAGCCGTATGATGACCTTTGATGAATGGCAAAACGCAGAGGAAAATATTCGCGGTTACGATAAAAACAGCATATGCACCGATCCGATTTTTGTCTGTGCAGAAAAGCGCGATTACCGCCTTTGCGAAAACTCTCCCGCGCTTGCTCTCGGTTTTGAGCCGATAGATACTTCAGAAATCGGTCTTACAAAAGATTTTTTGTTTGAATAAAAACGATAATCCCCGCTTTTTACAGCGCTGCTGCAAATGTTGTCCTGTTTATTCGGATCCGTGAATGATTGTTCATACTTTTGCGCTCGGAGACGACGGAGCTTATTATTGGGTATCAAGCGAACCGATATTCGAGGAATAAAACAGCGCATCCAAAGCGGCTTGAAGCATATTATATAAAAACAGACACGGAAAAAAACCGTGTCTGTTTTTTGTAAATAATATATCAGAAAATTACCGCTTTCGGGTTATCGCATCGAGAACCATGAATTATTTCCCGCAAAGCTCAAGAGTGTCTCTTGCGATCATAAGCTCTTCGTTTGTGGGTATAACGAGGAATCTGAGCTTTGCATCGTCTTTTGAAATATCTATTTCAATGCCGCGTTTGCTGTTCTTTTCGGGATCGACCGCAGCGCCGAGGAAAGCGAACTGTTCTGCGCAGCGAATACGGTATCCCGCGTTGTTTTCGCCTATTCCGCCCGTGAATACTACCGCATCTATACCGTTCATTTCAGCGGCGTAAGCGCCGATATACTTTACAAGCTGATGAACGATTATGTCTTCAATAAGCATGCAGCGTTCATCGCCTGCTTTTGCGGCGTCTTCTATCTCTCTGTTGTCGCTCGTTTTGCCGTGAAGGCCGAGAATACCTGATTTTTTGTTCATCAGTTCGTCTATCTGACGGATCGAAAGTCCTTCTTTTTCCATAAGGAACGGAACGATCGCAGGGTCTATAGAACCGCAGCGCGTGCCCATCATTAGTCCTTCAAGAGGGGTAAGACCCATAGACGTATCTATGCATTTGCCGCCTTTTACCGCAGCAACGGAAGAACCGTTTCCGAGGTGGCACGTTACTATGCGAAGCTCTTCGGGTTTTTTGCCGAGCATTGCCGCAGCTCTCTGGCTGACATATCTGTGAGATGTGCCGTGAAAACCGTAACGGCGGATCTTATATTTTTCGTAAAGCTCGTAAGGAATGGGATACATATACGCATATGCGGGCATCGTCTGATGGAAGCCTGTATCAAAAACGGCTACCTGAGGCACTTTGCCGATAATTTCTTCGCACGCGTGTATACCCGTGAGGTTGTGGGGGTTGTGAAGAGGACCAAGCTCGCAGCAGTCTTCTATCGCTTTTATAACGTCATCGTTAATGAGCACCGAGCCTGAGAATTTTTCGCCGCCGTGAAGAACTCTGTGTCCTACAGCGTCGATTTCCTTCATTGATGTGAGAACGCCGTGCTCTTTTGAAACAAGAGTGTCTACTATGAGCTGAATGGCTTCGCTGTGGTTTTTCATTTCAACGGCAACTTTAAGGTCGGGTCTGCCGGGAACCTTGTGCTTGAAAGTGCCGCCGTCAATGCCTATTCTTTCGCAGATACCTTTTGCAAGCACGCTTTCGTTCGTCATATCAAAAAGCTGATATTTAACAGAGGAGCTGCCTGCGTTGATAACAAGAATTTTCATGAAATTTCACCTTTTATAAAATACTTTTACAGTATTATATACCAACATTTCCGATTTTTCAAGTTTTTTTGCTATTGTTTGGAAAAAAGTCGATTATTCGGGCATCCGCAGATCGATCCACATTGCGGGACGGACTGAACGGTACTCGTCGTCCGGCTGATTTCCGTCCGTATTTATTTTCCCCGAAGAATAAATGCTTATGACCGTGCCGTCGGTGTTACCCGGGGTCCGAAGCCACCAGTGACACCTCGGCGGAGCTTCGATCTGATGGTAATATCTGTCATACAAATGCGATTCATCCGTATGCGCGCCCATGGCAATGGCATATTTTGTTGCCTCGCAGGCTCTGTCGGCATTCTCTTTCATATATTTGTTTACATCTTCAACGCTCAGAAGAAAAATGCTGTCTGCCTCTTTATAAGGCTGCCCGTTTTCGTATAAAACGGTCTCTTCTATTCTTGCCTGTTCGCAGGGGTCAAACGAAAAAAGAAGAAACGATCTGTTCAGCCAGCGCCTTACGCTGCTCTGCTCCCAGTCGTTGCCGCCGCCGGGCGGATCGAAAGCCATGCTGTCAAGCGCATATCTGCTTAAAACAAGCGCGCTTTCGCCCCGTTTTTCAAGAACGATCCATTCTATTTCTTCAGCGCCGTTTTTTTCATCGTTATCCTGCTCGTATCTGCCGAAAGTCAGTATGTCGCCTGCTTCAACAAAACGGACGGTATCTATCTTCGTATCCGCAAAGATCTTTTCTGCATACCCGGCGCTGTCTTTATATCCGTAAAGGGAGGAAAAATATTCATATGCGCCGTTGATATCTCCTTCTCTGTAAAGAGCGAGCGCTTTTTCGTAATCGGCGTCTTTTTTGTTGCCCGAAAAAACGATCGATATTATCAACGCTGCCGCGATGACCGCAATTATACATGATATTGCTGTTTTAACAGATGTTTTCATCCTGTCCGCTCCCTGATTTTTCATTGTATTGTTTATATTATACAACTAAAAAATGGTTTTCGCAAGTGGCATTCCAATCATTTTTTTAAAAAAACACTTTATCCGGATATCCTGCCTATAGTCTCCGTCCAGTATTCCGGCGGACGTATAAACGATGCTCCCGAAACAGACATTTTTGCAGTCACGGTATATGTGAAGGCGAGCTCTCCGTTTTCGCGCGGTCTGTCTTTCGCTGAAATATCGGTTATTATAAACGGAACAGGACCTGAAAGCCCGAACTGCGGCGCAGTTACGTTTATACGGTCAAAAAGTCCGAGTCCGTATGTGTTCGTTGAAAAAACGGCTTTGAAACCGTTCTCTTCATACGATTTCAGTATGTTTTCAGCCGCCGCGTTTGCCTCCGCAGCGGTCTGTATGAGCGGAACAAAAAGCGCGTTTTCGTATCTGCCCGTTCCGCCAAGCCTTGCCATTCTGCTTATTTCGGCAGCGTTTTCCGCTCTGCCCGTTATTCCGTTCGCGCCTGAAACATACTGCACGTTTCTGTATCCGTCACCTGAACGGACGGCTGAAAACGACATCAGATCCGTAAGCGCATTGCTTTCAATGCCGGTAAGATCAACGCAGTAAGGCGATGACGGCACTTCGATCTTATTCATAAAATAAAATGTGCCGTCGGGCAGTATCCACCATCTGCTGCCGTCTGCCGCACCGAGCTCATCGAAAATTTTTGAAAGCGATTTTCCGTATGCGGTATAGCCCGAAATTGCGGCGCCTTCCGAAAAAAGTGCGGAATTATAAATAAAGCCCTCGTCGTTTGAAGCAGAAAAAAAATGCCGGAAAACGGCTTTTGCCGCGGCTCCCGTTGTCTGCGCGTCCGTAGAAAAATATCCCGCGGCGCGTCTTGCCGCAACAGCCTCAAGTCCCTGACATCTGACCGAAATCGAAGAGCGGTATGCGGTCACGTATTCCTCCGATGCCGCCGTTACAACGCCGCAGAAAACAGTCTGCAAAAAATCGTCCGTCATTTTAACTCTCATACCGTGTTCTATCGATATTCCTTCCGTGAACTGCGGTTCAAGTGTAAATGAAAGCGCGGAACGGAAAGTGCCGTATCTTTTCCACCTTACGCTTTGTAAGACTATTCTGTCGGTGATATCGGCATTGTTTACGTATATCCTCACTGCAATACCTCTCTTTCTTCCGGCGTTCCTTCACCGTTTATGTATAACTCGGCCTCAAACCCGTAAAATGAAGTCAGATCATTTCCGTCCGATGCGATCTTTATTACGGCGGCGGTTACGGGATACCTTTTTCCGTAAAAAGTTCCGGGAGAGACCTCTTCTTTATCGTAAAGGAATATCTCCGTCTGACAATCCCTTCCCGTCTTTTCCGCAAGGGAATAAAGATACATGCATGCCGCATCATCCAAAACAAGATCCGCCGCAATCCTGATCGTTTCGGAATATCCGATTATCTCCGTTTTTGCCGCTCCGCCCGAAATATAGCGGTATGTGATTTTATGCGGTGAAAATATCCTTTCGATTTTTTTTACTCCCGAAAAAAGAGGGGCAAAAGTATCGTAAGCCACTTTAACGGCGATCCTGAAATCGCTGTCCTTCGCAAAATTCATCGTTCATCCTCCGAAAAAACAATATAGTATAACGCTTCATATTCGTCGTCGCCGTTATCCGTTCTCTGGCAAAGCTTCGGATATTCTTTTATTCCCGCGCACAACGCTTTTATGCCCGAAAGCGAACCGATGCCATCTCTGATCGCAATTCCCGCATTTTCAAGCGTTGCTAAGGCGGCAAGCCTTGTTTTTGAGTCTGCATACGAAACGCGCAGGCGCAACGAAAACTCCGCATAAACGATCTTAACGCCCGAAATATACATTCTTACGGTCTTCGGACCTTTTCTGATTTTTATCGAAAGCTCTCCGTTTTTTTTCGGGAGAAGTTCCGGACTTATCTTTGGCAGGCCGTCAAAAGAGGAGAGCCAGTCGACAAGCTGCTTTTCAAACGAATTATTCATGTGTAAAACACCCGTCCTCTTCCGCTTATTTCAATTACGCCCGTATCTGAAATATTTTCTTCAAGCACCGAGTTTACCGTAAATATCTCGCACTCTGATTTTATATCGTCAAGCTCTTTGTTTTCAAAAGAAAACGAGGTGACTCCGAGCGTTATCACGTCGCCTTCCGCTACGGTCCAGCAAAGCTTTCTCGCATATTCCGTCATTGCGCCGTAATCGTTTTTGCTTGCGTAGATCGGCTTATCGTTTTTGCCTGATTTTACATACAGCTTAAAACTGTTATACGGCAAAAGCCCCGCAACGGTAGGACGGACGCTTTCTTTTCGCTCAA
Source organism: Clostridiales bacterium (assembly GCA_016281805.1). Lineage (GTDB taxonomy): Bacteria > Bacillota > Clostridia > Oscillospirales > UBA644 > HGM12619. The sequence continues at coordinate 2 of JAEEJJ010000189.1, read as the reverse complement.
AC
>JAEEJJ010000188.1 GCA_016281805.1 Clostridiales bacterium | reverse complement strand
GCAACCTGCTTTTCGTGGTATTCTCTTATGTTTTTTGCGGCGGCGGAAAGCGCGTCTTTTATTTTTGACTTTTCAAATGCTTCTTTCGCTTTTATAACCGGTATTTCAAAATTGTCTGAGTTTACGCCGTCAAATTTTTCCGTATATTTTTTCAGCGCCTTATCGCCGTTATTTCTTACGTCATTTATTATTTCGGTAACAATTTTCGTTACATCCGATTCGGTAGAGTTCCTTTTTTCTTCAAGTTCCCTGAAAAAAACGGAAAAATCTGCTTCACGGTATCTTTTCAGCATATTTTCACCTCTGATGAATGCTTTAAACTTTGAACACTTCAAACAATATTTCGTCTATCGCTTTTTTTCTGAGTTTTGTCGCGGCGATATTTGCAACTATTCTTGCAGAGATAGGAAATATCTCTTCTATTATCTCAAGCCCGTTTTCTCTCAGAGTATCTCCCGTTTCAACTATATCTACAATCCCGTCCGCAAGCCCGAGAATTGGAGCAAGCTCAACGGATCCTTCTATGGATACTGTTTCAACATCGGCCTTTTTTGCTGCTGCATATCGTTTTGTAATATTGACAAATTTAGTTGCAATGATCTTTTTTGAGTATCCTCCGAAAAAACTGTCGGGGTCGTTTTTATATTTTGCAGGACCTGCAAGCGCCATTCGGCACGCGCCAAAGCCGAGATCGGCAAGCTCATATACGGAAGTTCCGTATTCCGCTATGGTGTCGCTTCCTACTATTCCCAGATCACATACGCCGCGCTCAACATATGTTATAACGTCACGGCTTTTTACGAGCATCACTTCAAATTTACCGTTCTGCAAAGGAAAAACAAGCTTTCTTCCTTTATTGATTAGCGATGAACAGTCAATACCGTTTTTTTCAAACAGTTCTATCGTTTTGTTTTCAAGTCTGCCTTTTGTGAGGGCGATGCGAATGGGACGGGACGGTGCGGCGATTGCTGTTTCGCTTTTTTTATCTTTAAGAAGATCAAAAATATCGTCTACCGTAACGCTGAATCCCGTAGCGGCGAGCGCTCTTCCGAAATTTGCGGTAAGGTTGTCGTATCTGCCTCCGAGTAGTACTGCATGTCCAAGTCCCTTTACAAATCCGCCGAAAATAATGCCGGTATAATAATCCAGACGGCCTACAAGACCGAGGTCAAATGATAAACAGTCACCGTATCCTTTTTCTTTGAGACTTGTTATTATCGATTTGATATATTCAATTATTTGTTTTATTTTTTCGGAACCGGTTTCGTCAACAATAGCATCAAGTCCCGCAAGATCTTCCTCACTGGCGCTGCCGAACATCTTCGGCAACATTTTGAATGCCTTTGGGATATTCATCGTTTCTATTGAGGCAAAATTTTTTGTTTCAATAAGTTTTCGGACGGTTTCCGCCGTTTCATCGTCAATTCCGTATAACTCTGCAAGCGTTGTGAAGAGCTTTCCGTGACCGATCTCTATGTTGAAATTTAACCCGAATAGCTTTTCCATGCTTTTTGAGGCAAGCTCAAGAATTTCGATATCAGCGTCGATCGGGTTTTGTGCGTCCGTTCCTATCAATTCGGCGCCGCACTGTGTTTCTTCAGTCAGTCTGTTGCCGAGCGTTGGAGCGGAAAAAACGTTCTGACAGTAAAAAAGTCTGTAGGGCAGGGGCGTATCAGTCAGTTTTGTTGCGGCAATACGCGCGATCGGAACAGTACAGTCGCACCTGAGCGCCATAAGCCTGTTTTGTTCATCGGTAAACTTATATACGCTGTTCCCCATCGGTCTTGTCGGATCAGCGGAAAAAACATCGTAATATTCTGCAGTCGGCGTAACGGTTTCTTTATATCCCGCTTCTTTCATCAGTGATATCAGTTTTTCGCATATTTCACGTCTGAGTTCCGCGTCCCCGAAAATATAATCTCTTCTTCCGTCTGTTCTTCCATAGTCAATTGATTTCATAAAAAACATCCAATACTTTATTACTTTATCACTTTACCGAAATAAAGTATAGCTATTTTAGCATATTTTTTTTCGATTGTCAATCATCAAAGAATGCTTTTAGAAAAAAGTTTACAAAATAATCGTCAGCTTCCGGCTCAAAATTCAAATACAGGACCGTCTTTGCATACGCATTGCATTTTTCCGCCTATTTTCGTTGAACAGCAAAGACATGTACCTATACCGCACCCCATTCTTTCTTCAAAAGACGCATAGCATGGAATTTTGTTTTTTTCGGCAACAGAAATGATTTTTTCCATCATTACCAAAGGACCGCATGTAATGATCCTATCCGGCTTGTCGCCTTTTTCGATCATCTTTTCAAGACCCTGCGGAGTAAATCCTTTTTCTCCCGCCGTCCCGTCGTCTGTCATCAAAGTCACGTCACAGACTTTCCTGAAATCGTCGATAAATCTGTCGTATGCGGCGTCATTGTTTCGAAATCCGAGTATCGCTTTTACGCTGCCGCAGTTTTTCGCTGCATACAGCAAAGGAAAACTGCCGATTCCTCCGCCTATAGCCACTACGTTTTCGTCTTTTTTCGATAATTCAAAGCCGTGTCCGAGAGGAGCGAGCATATCAACTATGTCGCCTTCGTTCTTTTCCGCGAGCGTTTTTGTTCCCTCGCCTCTGATCTCAAAAATAAATCTGAGTGAGTTTTCAGAGACATCACATATGCTTATCGGCCTTCTCAAAAATGAATTTCCGCCGCACAGTATATGCAAAAACTGACCCGGTTTGCAAATTTTTTTCGCATCCGGAAAAGCAACTGTAAAATCTGTAAGGTTGTTATACGTGTGTTTTTCTGTTATTTCGCAAAAATAATGATTTTTATTCATTTTCTATCTCATATTT
>JAEEJJ010000187.1 GCA_016281805.1 Clostridiales bacterium | reverse complement strand
TGAACGAACAAGAGAAATAGGCATTATGAAGGTTTTAGGCTGCAAAATAAGTGATATAAGAAACCTTTTCCTTCTTGAAGCCGGACTGATGGGTTTTTGCGGAGGCGTTCTGGGCGTGCCGATAAGCTTTCTTGTTTCGTTCATCATAAATTACATGCAGGCGGCACAGTCTACGGGCAATACGGGCATGTATTATGACCCGTCTCTTGTATCGCAAGGGTCTTCGATCATTCCTTTGTGGCTTTGCCTTGCAGCCGTAATATTTTCCTCGCTTATTGGCTTTATTTCGGGTCTTTATCCGTCAATAAGAGCAATGAAGCTCTCTGCTCTTGAAGCAATAAAGAACGAATAATCTTTTTGACTTACGACATAAAAAATTCACACTTTGCGTACTTGAAAAATCCGTCAGAGTATGCTATAATATGAATAATTGTAATCACAGTTGAAAGGGAGGTTTATGCGATGAAGGAAGGAATCCATCCCAAATATCAGGATACCGTTATAAAATGCGTATGCGGAAACGAAATTCCCACACGCTCCACAAAAACAGATATCCACGTTGAAATTTGCTCAAAATGCCATCCGTTCTTTACCGGCAAACAGAAGCTGGTTGACACAGGCGGACGTGTAGACAGATTCAAGAAGAAATTCAATCTTCAGTGATCATAACATTTTAAGAAAATATATCGCCGACGATTACCGCCGGCGATTTTTCCTTGGAACAAAACAAAAAAACAGCTTAAAATAAAGCAAATATTCACATAATTGTCAAACACAAATCTTGACAAAACGAATTAAAAATTGTATCATATAAGTTAATATAAGTTTATATACCGTATCTCAAATAACTGTCAGCAACAGAAAGTAAGATACGGAGAGGAGATTTAATATGAAAAACCTTCTTGCCGATTTTAAAAAAAGCAATTTCAAATATCTTAATGTAAATGAAGACGATGACAGCTCGGTTCTTTTTACAAAGGAAGACGGCATTTCGCTTATTCCTGATGAAAAATCGAGTTTTTATCGCGACCCGAGCGGAAAGAAGAATCTCTCGAACGCTGTTTTTATGTATGTGGACCTTGAGGGTGATTTTATTGTCCGCGCACATGTAGATCACGATTTTGTATATACCGGAGACGCCGCAAGCATAATGATGCGCATAGACGACGACAACTGGGCAAAAATAGGATTTGAAAAATCCGAAACAGGAACAAATTCACTTATAAGCTCTATTACATATAACGGCTGGTCTGACAGAGCAATAGGCGAAACGTATTCGTGGGACAATGTGCGGCTGTATTTTGTCAGAAAGGGCAATACATTCGGAATGTATTATTCCGCTGACGACAAGCACAAAAGGCTGATACGCTATTTCCACTTTGACGCGCCCGAAAAAATTCAGGTGGGCATGATGGCGCAGTCTCCCAACGGAGAAGGAGACGCGGTGATGAATTTCTATACTTTTGAAATTGAACATATTTCAGTTGAGAGCATTGAAGAAGGCGCACTTGATAATTACAGCTGACAAAAACATTTAAATATAATTACTTGATAAGGATAACGCAATGGATTATTTAAAGCTCGCGGAGCTTCTTTTCCCGCACATTGACAAAACCGCAGACTATTACGAAGAAAAATACCCTCCGAGAGATCTTCCGGAAGGCGCAAGAGTAACGAGAATAGCGCCGAGTCCGACAGGGTATCTTCATATCGGCGCGCTATACGGAGCTGTAACAGACGAGAGATCGGCACACCTGACAAACGGCGTATTTTATTTAAGGATCGAAGATACCGACTCAAAACGTGAAGTTTCGGGAGCAGCGGACCTGTTTATTACGATGTTCGAAAAATACGGACTTAAATTCGACGAGGGCGCCGTAAGAAACGGTGACAACGGCAAATACGGTCCGTACAGACAGAGCGAACGAACGGAAATTTATCAAACCTTCGCGAAAAAGCTTGTAGCTGAAGGCAAGGCGTATCCGTGCTTTTGCACAGATGAAGAAATTGAGCAGATCAGAAAAAAACAGGAGGCTGCAGGTGAAAATCCCGGCTATTACGGAAAATGGGCTGTATGGAGAGACGCCGAGCTTGAAACTGTAGAAAAAGCTCTTGCGGAAGGCAAACCGTTTGTTATACGCCTGCGTTCGCAAGGCGACGCCACAAAAAAAATCAAAATTACCGATGCGATCAAGGGCGACCTTGAATTTCCGAAAAACAATCAGGATTTCATAATTCTCAAATCAGACGGCACCCCGCCCTACCACTTCGCGCATGCGATAGACGATCATCTTATGAGAACAACTCACGTTGTCCGCGGAGAAGAATGGCTTGCAACTCTTCCGTGGCATGTCGAGCTGTTTTCCGCGCTCGGATTCAAACGCCCCGTATACTGTCATACGGCAAACATTATGAAGCTTGACAACGGGTCAAAGAGAAAGATCTCAAAAAGAAAAGACCCTGAGGCGGATGTGGCGATGTTTTTGCGTGAAGGATATCCGCAGGACGGTCTGATAGAGTATGTGCTTACTCTTCTCAACTCCAACTTTGAAGACTGGCGCAGGATGAATCCGAAAGCAGACAGAAACGAATTTCCGTTTTCCTTCAAAAAAATGGGAGTTTCGGGACCGCTTTTCGATTTCGAGAAGTTATATGACATATGCAAAGATGTTATATCAAGAATGGATGCCGAAACCGTATATGAAAATGCCGCTGAGTGGATGAAGGAATACGATCCTGAATTTTATGCGATTTTCACAAAAGATCCGGATTACGCAAAAAATATCCTGTCGATAGGAAGAGGCGGCAACAAACCGAGAAAAGATTTCGGGCTCTGGAAAGAGATAAAAGACTACATGGGCTTTTTCTATGAAGAGCTTTTTACGCCTGAATATGTCTTCCCCGAAAACCTTCAAAAAGAAGATATTGCTGCCGTACTTGAGAAATATCCGTCTGTATACAGCGAAAACGACGATCAGCAGCAGTGGTTCGAAAAACTGAAGGACATAGCGGGATCTGTTGGATTTGCGGCAGACACGAAAGAATACAAAAAAAATCCCGACGCATATAAGGGTCATGTCGGAGACATTGCAATGATAATCAGAGTTGCAATCACAGGAAAGCAGGTTTCTCCCGACACATATGCTGTAATACGCATTCTGGGTGCGGACGAGATGAAGCGCCGTATCAATGAGTGTCTGAACGCGATCAAAAAGTCGTAATAGCTGAATTTTTCCGGAACGAGGACAGATATATGGAAGAAACAACAAACTTTATTCATGAAATAATAGATTCCGATCTTGCGGAAGGAAGAACGGATCATGTGCATACACGTTTTCCGCCCGAACCGAACGGTTATCTGCATATCGGCAGCGCAAAAGCCATATACATAAACTGGTCCACAGCGCAGAAATACGGGGGAAAATTCAATCTTCGCTTTGACGATACAAACCCCGTGAAAGAAGACACAGAGTATGTTGATGCGATCGAAAACGATCTGAAGTGGCTCGGCGCGGTGCCGAACGGCGGAATATATTATGGCTCGGATTATTTTGACAAGTGCTATGAATTTGCCGTTAAGCTTATAAAAGACGGGAAAGCGTATGTTTGCGATCTTTCAAAAGAAGATATGGAAAAATACCGCGGGACACTGACAGAGCCCGGCAAAAACAGCCCTTACAGAGAACGCTCGGTCGAAGAAAACCTCGATCTTTTCGAACGGATGAAAAACGGGGAATTCCCCGACGGCGCAAAAACTTTGCGCGCAAAAATAGACATGGCGTCTCCGAATATGAACATGAGAGACCCCGCAATATACAGGATCGTTCACACATCGCATCACAGACAGGGCAACAAGTGGTGCATTTATCCGCTTTACGACTACGCGCACCCCATTCAGGACGCCCTTGAAGGTATCACTCACTCACTCTGCTCTATAGAATTTGAAAATCACAGACCTCTTTATAATTGGGTAGTTGATAACATAGGTTTTCAGGAAAAGCCGCATCAGTGGGAATTTGCAAGGCTGAATATGACATATACGGTTATGAGCAAGAGATATCTGCGTCAGCTTGTTGAGGAAAAATATGTTGACGGCTGGGATGACCCGCGTATGCCTACCCTTATCGCGCTCAGAAGAAGAGGCTATACTCCCTCTGCGATATTTGATTTTGTTAAAAGAGCCGGTATCGCAAAAGCTTACAGTATAGTGGATATTCAGCTTCTTGAGCATTGCATAAGAGAAGAACTGAATGAGACCGCGATGAGAAGGATCGCTGTTCTTGACCCCGTAAAAGTAACGATAACAAATTACCCTGAAGGAAAAACAGAATATTTCGAGCTGCAAAACAATCCGCAGTCCCCTGACGCCGGCACGAGAAAAGTTCCGTTCACAAAATATCTTTATATTGACAGAAGCGACTTTGCCGAGGTCCCGCCTCCAAAATTTTTCAGGCTGAAACCCGGCGGAGAAGTCCGTTTGATGGGCGCATATATAGTTAAAGGCGAAGAAATACTTAAAGATGCGAATGGCGATATAACAGAGATACTCTGTTCGTGTGATCTTGAAACAGGCGCCGGAAATCCCGTTGACGGAAGAAAAGTAAAAGGAACGATCCACTGGCTTTCAAGAGAAACGGCAATTGACGCCGCCGTTCATCTTTACGACAGGCTTTTCACTCTCGAAAATGTTTTTGACATTCCCGAAAACGCTTCGATCATGGATTACGTAAATAAGGATTCGCACACGGTCCTTTCGAATGCAAAGCTCGAACCTTCTCTTGCAGACGCAAAACAGGGAGAACATTTCCAGTTTGTAAGAACCGGATATTTTGTTAAAGACACGAAGAACGAAAACAGTTATAATCTTACCGTCGGTTTAAAAGACAGCTATAAACCTCAATAAATTCCATATTAATAAAGGAGAATTGTTATGGATAACGTTCGTTTAGGTATAATCGGTCTTGGCAATATGGGTTCTGCCCACATTGACAATTATCTTCGCGGACACCTTAAAAACATCACGATAACGGCTATCTGTGATATCGACCCGCAAAAGCTCAAAAATGCGGGAGAAAAACTCGGAGAAGATGTAAAACAGTATCTTACTTCAGAAGAATTGATACGTTCGGGTGAAGTTGACGCAATACTGATCGCAACGCCTCACTATTTCCATCCGACTATTGCGATAGACGGTTTTAAGAACGGACTTAACGTAATGTCCGAAAAACCTGCCGGAGTATATACAAAAGCCGTTCGTGAAATGAATGAAGCTGCAAAAGCGTCCGGAAAAGTATTCGGCGTTATGTTTAATCAGAGAACGAACCCGGCATATCAGAAGCTCAAAAACATGATGGATACAGGGGTTCTCGGTCCGATGACAAGGGCTACCTGGATCATCACCGATTGGTACAGAACTCAAGCATACTATAATTCCGGCGGATGGAGAGCAACATGGGCGGGAGAAGGCGGCGGAGTGCTGCTGAATCAGTGCCCCCACCAGATAGATCTTATGCAGTGGATATGCGGAGTGCCGAAAAGAGTTTTTGCAAAAGCCGATTTCGGAAAATTTCACGATATTGAAGTTGAAGACGATGTAACGGCATTTTATGAATACGAAAACGGCGCTACGGGTCTTTTTGTAACAACAACAGGCGAATATCCCGGCACAAACAGATTTGAGGTTTCAGGCGACCTTGGTAAAGTGGTTATTGAAGGCGGCAGATTCCTTTACTATAAAAACAATAGGTCCGTAAAAGAAAACACTTTCAGCAACGATGGAGGATTTTCCACACCCGGCTGCACCGTTGAAGAGATCAAATTTGATAACGGCGGAGATCAGCACGTGGGAATTCTCAACAATTTCGCGGACTGCATTCTGAACGGCACGCCTCTTCTTGCACCCGGAGAAGAAGGAATCAGAGGACTTACCGTTTCTAACGCTATGCATCTTTCCGCATGGACAAATTCATGGGTCGATATTCCTCTGGATGAAGAAAAATATTACGCGCTCCTTAAAGAAAAGATTGCGACATCAAGATATGTAAAACCTGAGATCAAAACCGGAGCGGTAGCAGATCTGACCGGAACGTATTGATTTCAGAAGATACCGGATATTATTACGGCATTTAAGCGCAAATTTCAGCACTTTACTTCAAAAAAAACAATATTTTTCATTGACATTCAGATTTGTATGTGATAAAATTCCGGTATCAAATATCAGATAAAGGAGCAAAAAATGAAAAAGACAGCAGCAATTTTAATTGCCATTTCATTCATATTCGGTATGTTTGCGATATCAACAAACGCTGATACAACTGCCGATGTTTATGTTACAATAGCCAACGGAGATTTAAAGATAGCGATGGAAAAAGTATCCGTTTCGGATATTGACGGAGACGGTATTATTTCGGTAAACGATGCGCTTTATGCCGCTCACGAAAAATGTTACGAAGGCGGAGCAGCAGCCGGCTATTCCGCAGTCCAGAGCGACTGGGGACTTTCTCTTGCAAAGCTATGGGGCGTTGAAAACGGCGGAAGCTACGGATATATGATCAACGATTCAATGGCAATGTCTCTTTCGGATGAACTTAAAAACGGCGACCACCTTTACGCATATGTATTCACGGATACCGCGGGATGGTCAGATTCATATTCCTTCTTTGATATCAAAACAGTGGATATTCTTGAAGGCAAAACCGTTACCCTTACCCTTTCCGCTTCAGGTTTCGATGAAAACTGGGCGCCTGTTGTTCTTCCGCTTGCAGGAGCAGTGATCACATTGAACGGCGAAAAAACATCGTTTGTAACTGATGCAAACGGCAAAGCAGATGTAACTCTCGAAAAGAACGGTGAATATATCATAAGCGCTGTTTCTGATTCAATGACTCTTGTCCCCCCTGTTGCGCTCGCTATCGCAAGACCTGCGCTTCTTTCGGGAAATCCTTCCACGGATGATGCGGATACCGCAGTTTTCGTTGCAATGGCGATTATAGCGCTTGCAGGAGCAGCAATGCTTATAAAAACAAGAAGGTATGAAAAATAAAATCTTTGCTTTATTGCTTTTAACGGCTATTGCCGTTACGCTTGCAGGGCAGACAGCATTTTTCTCTCAATCAAATAACGTCGGGGAGTATAAAAAACTCCTCGACGATATTGTTGTTTATAACCTCAAATACACAGACACGGAAAACATTGCGCAATGGCTTTCAGACGGAGCCGGAGCCGGAGCTGATTTTTATGCGATCTCTCTTCGGCAGCTGGGCGATAATGACAGTCTCACGGCTTATGCTGATGCGATAGAGGAATATATTGCATCAAACGACGTTAAAAGCTCTGTTACAAGGCAAAAGAACGGGCTTGCGCTGATGGCGTCAGGGAAAAAGGATTCGGAGCTTCTTTTTGACCTTGCCGACTCGACCGTTGGAGAAATGAGTATCATGAGCCTTATTTACGGACTGTTTCTGCTGAATAACGGCGCGTATTCGGAAAAATTCACGGCAGAAAAAGTAGCGAATGAGCTTGTATCTATGCAGTTTGCCGACGGAGGCTGGGCGTTATCAGGCATTTATTCGGATGTTGACGTTACATCAATGACGATACAGGCGCTCTCCCCTCACATATCGGAAAATCAGGCAGTTGCCGAAAGTGTTGAAAAAGCTGTTTCGTTTCTCTCGCAAAAGCAGCTTGACGACGGCGGTTTTCAAAGTTACGGAACAGAAAACCCCGAAAGTTCGGCGCAGGTGATAATTGCGCTTACCTCTGCGGGAATCGATCCGATCAACGATGAAAGATTTATAAAAAACGGAAAAAATCCCTTTGACGGAATGATGAAATTCAGACTTGAAAACGGAAGTTTCAGCCATTTTGAAGGACAGTCCTCAAACGGAATGGCTACATATCAGGCGTTTATGGCAATAACCGCGATCATACGCTTTGATCTCGGTCTCGGTCCGCTTTTTATGTTTGACGAGGTGCCGAATGATAACGATATCTCATTTGAAGAAGAGATATCTCTGATCGAAGAGGATCAAAATGCTCATGATGAGAAGATAACAGAAAGTGTCTCCGTTTCTGAGTCCGAAAGAGATGATGACAATGAGACCGAAAGCGAAGAATATCCGTCTGAAGACGTAAAATCGGAAAGTAACGGCAAAAAGATACTGATTGCCTCGGTCATATTTGTTGCGGGAGTAGGATTTATAGTCGTCTGCATTATAAAAAAACAGAAGGCAGCGACTTATATATTTGTTGTTGCAATAACAGGAATTCTTATCGGCGCAGTATTTCTGACAGACATTGATACGCCGGATAATTATTACGGCAAAAGTTCAAATAAAGAAAATGCCGTAGGAACCGTAACCATTCAGATAAGATGTGATGTTTTAACCGAATTTGATTCAGAATATATACCGAAAAGCGGAATAATTTTACCTGAAACAGAGTTTGACATTGAAGAAGGCGACACGGTATACGATATTTTGGTTGAGGCGGTAAAAAAGTTCTCGATCCATATTGAAACGACCGGACCGAAAAACATCGTTTATATCAACGGAATAAATCACTTATACGAATTTGATTACGGAGATCTTTCGGGCTGGATATATAAAGTTAACGGAGAAACAGTTTCAGTAGGCTGCGGTCAATGCACACTGAAAGACGGGGACAGGATAGTCTGGAGCTATACGCGCGAGCTCGGACTTGATCTGGATTAAGAAGGAAGGAGCGGAATATGAAAGCATTTGACAATTACAACCCGATAACTATATTTATATATTTCGCTTCCGTGATCACAATAGGGATGTTCTGTCTTAATCCTGTAACAATGAATCCTCTTATACTGTTTTTATCTCTTTCTGGAGCGCTGACAACATATATTATAAGGAACAGGATGTCGGGAGTAAAATCACATTTCTTCTTTCTCGGCATGTTTATTCTTCTTGCGGTCATAAACCCGCTTTTCAATCATAACGGCGTTACGGTGCTGCTTATAATAAACAATAATCCGATCACGCTTGAAGCCCTGCTTTACGGAACAGCGTCGGCAGCAGCGATAATAAGCGTTATTTACTGGTTTCGCTCGTTTTCTCAAATAATGACGAGTGACAAACTGCTTTATATCCTCGGAAATATATCACCGAAATTTGCGCTTATTCTTTCGATGACGCTTCGATACGTGCCTTTGTTTGAAAATCAGACACAGAAGGTCATTCAGGCACAGCGCGGACTGGGTCTTTACAGCGATACGGATTTTATGAGCAGAGTGCGAGGCGGAACGAGAGTTTTTTCCGTAATGGTCACATGGGCTCTTGAAAACGGCGTTGTGACTTCAGACAGTATGACGGCACGAGGATACGGAATAACAAAAAGAACTTTCTTTTCGATATTCAAATTCAGAAAAAAAGATATAGCAGTAACGGTGGCATCGCTTATTCTTTTTGCGATCATTCTTACAGGCGTTATATCGGGCGCAATAAATTTCAGGTTTTATCCGGAAATATCGCACGCTCAAACAACAGCGGTATCTGTAATAACTTATATCGCATACGGTCTTCTGACTTTTTTACCGGCAGCAATCGAAACGGAGGAGGAAATAAAATGGAAATACTTAAAATCGAAAATCTGACATTTTCATATCCTCTATGCGAAGAAAAGGCGATAGAAAGCATCTCTTTTTCCGTTGACCGCGGTGATTTTGTAACTGTGTGCGGCCCGACGGGCTGCGGAAAGTCAACTCTGATGCGACTTCTGAAAAAAGAACTTATACCTCTCGGAGAAATGTCCGGAAAAGTATATTATAAAGGCAGAGACGTTCAGACGCTCTCTGAAAAAGAAACGGCATGTTCGATAGGCTTTGTTGCGCAAAGACCGGAAGAACAGATCGTGACTGATAAAGTGTGGCATGAGCTTGCTTTCGGACTTGAGAATATGGGTATGCCGCAGGATGTTATCCGCAGACGCGTAAGTGAGATGACATGTTATTTCGGGATCGAAGACTGGTTTGAAAAAAGTGTGGCTGAACTGTCAGGCGGACAAAAACAGCTTCTTAATCTGGCGTCTGTAATGGTGATGCAGCCTGATATTCTTATTCTTGACGAACCGACTGCTCAGCTCGACCCGATAGCTGCATCCGATTTTATCTCAACACTTTCAAAACTAAACAGAGATCTTTCTCTGACAGTTATTATCACAGAGCACCGCCTTGAAGAAATAATACCCGTAAGCAACAAACTTTTCGCAATGGAAAGCGGAAAAATGCTGAAATACGGCGAAACGAGAGAAACGGTCAAGGCTCTGAGAAATAATGCTGTTTTTATGCAGGGGATGCCCGCCGCCGTCAGGATATTCAGCAGCTTCGATCTTTCCCTCCCCTGCCCGCTCACGGCGCGCGAGGGTCGCGAGTTTATTGAAAAGAATTTTGACAACAGAGTATCTGAGCTTGAAACGCCATTGTCAAATACTGAAAAAAAAGATGCGGTTCTTGAATTTTCCGATGTATATTTTAAATATTCAAAAGAAATGCCTGATGTTTTACGCGGACTTGATTTTAAAGTATACAAAGGTGAAATATTTTGTATACTTGGCGGCAACGGATCGGGGAAATCAACATGCCTGTCTGTTGCGGCGGGGCTGAGAAGACAGTATTCGGGAACTGTACGAGTTCTTGGCAAGAAGATAAAGGATTACAAAAAAAACGAGCTTTACAGAGGCTGTATTTCGCTGCTGCCTCAGGACGTGCAGACTGTTTTTCTTAAAAATACTGTCAAAGAAGAGCTTGAAGATGTTGTAAGCAAAGATCATACCCTTCCATACGATCTTTCTGAACTCAACGACAGACATCCGTATGACATTTCGGGAGGACAGCAACAGCTTCTCGCGCTTGCGAAAGTGCTTTCTTCCGCTCCTCAGATACTGCTTCTTGACGAACCGACAAAAGGGCTTGACGCGTATGCAAAAAAAGAGATCGGCGTTATTCTTCAAAAGCTTGCCCAAACAGGACTTACCGTTGTTTGCGTAACGCATGATGTGGAATTTGCCGCAGAATGGGCAGACAGATGCGCAATGTTTTTCAGAGGTGAAATAACATCGTGCGGTATTCCGTCCGAATTTTTTGCCGGAAACAATTTTTATACTACTGCAGTGAACAGAATGACGAGCAATTACTATAAAAACATAACTACAGTTTCTGACGCTGTCAAAATAATGAGGCTAAATATGAACGGAGGAGCAGAATGATCACGATAAAAAACGCATCCGTTCGAAATGCGCTGAGAATTATTATTCCCTTCGCTCTTATTCCCGCAATAATAATAATGGGAGTTTATGTTTTCAAGGAAAACAGCTACATGTTTATAAGCGTTGGTGTAATAATTCTTTCGCTGATACTGTTTATCAGCGGCTTTGAAAAGAAAAAAACAGGAACCCGACGTCTGATAATCGTTGCGGTTATGACAGCACTATCCGTAGTAGGCAGATTTATACCGGTTTTCAAGCCTGTAACTGCACTTACGGTCATAACGGCAGTATATATAGGCGGGGAAGCGGGATTTCTGGTAGGCACTATGTCCGCTTTGATTTCGAATTTCTGGTTTGGTCAGGGACCATGGACACCGTTTCAGATGTTTGCATGGGGAATGATAGGACTTGTTGGGGGACTTCTTTCAAAGTATCTGAAAAAAAGCAAGGCAGCGCTTATAACATACGGTGTAGCAGCAGGGATCGTTTATTCGTTTATAATGGATTTCTGGGCCATTATATGGAATAATGAAATTATATCAATTGAGGCATATCTCGCGTCGCTTCTGACGGCGATACCTTATACTGTGATATATGCAATATCGAATATGCTGTTTTTTGCGCTGCTCGCAAAACCGTTCGGAGAAAAGCTCGAGCGGGTAAAACTGAAATACGGAGTATAAAAAAGCTGCCGCATTAGCGGCAGCTTTTAACTGTTTTACGATTTTATCATTATATCTTTCTGGCAGCAAAATTCGTCTTTTACAGGTGAACACGTTCCGATATAAAGAGTTGCGTCACTGTCTTCAAGAATAAGCTCCCCGTTTTGATTATAAAGCATAAATCTGTCTACCGGGATATCGAATTCAACGGTTTTTTTCTCGCCTGATTTCAGGGATACTTTTTTGAACGCTATAAGCTGATAGATCGGAGCGTCCGGCTTGTTTTTATGGCTTATATATACCTGAACTGCTTCTGAACCGTCTTTAGGACCGAGGTTTTCTATCGAACACGAAAGCGATGCTCCGCTTGAAGTAACGATATCATCGCAAACTATATCCGAAACGGAGTATTTATTGTAACCCAGGCCGTATCCGAAAGGATAAAGCGGCTTTTCGGTCATATAGCGGTATGTTCTGCCTTTCATGGAATAATCGGAATAGTCGGGCAGCTGTTCGTCAGAGGCGTAAAATGTTACAGGCAGTTTTGCAGAAGGTTCAACTTCGCCGAAAAGGATCTCCGCAAGCGCTTTTCCGCCGTCCTGACCGGGGTAGAAGCACTGTAGGACTGCCGCCGCATTTTCATCCGCAAACCGCAGATCTATCGCACTTCCTGAAATATTAACGACGATGATCGGTTTGCCGACTGATTTCATCATTTCAAAAAGGTCGAGCTGAACTTTGGGAAGGGCAAGTCCGGGCTTATCGCCGCCGAGATCGCTGTTATATGCGTCGCCCTCTTCGCCTTCGAGCTGAGGAGTAAGACCGAGACATAAAACGACGGCATCGGCATATTTTGCCGCAATCACCGCCTCTTCAATATTTCCGTCATTTCCGGCATCGGAAGTATGATGACAGCCTATTGCATAGCGGACATCTTTGCCGTATTTGCGTGCGAAATCACGGATACCGAAAAGAGGTGTGGTATATTCGGAAAGCGTGCCATTGTAATTGCCTACAAGAACTGTTGTGGCGTCTGCGTTTGGACCGATGACTGCAATGTTTTTTATACCGTCATCCGCTCTGAAAGGAAGTATTCCGTTGTTTTTCAGAAGAACTGTTGCATTTCGCGACATTTCAAGTGCAAGATCACGGTGTTCTTTACAGTTGACCTTTGAATACGGAACGGAGTCATATTCCGTTTCATCGAAAAGTCCGAGATCGAAACGGGCTTCAAACAGTTTTTCAACTGCTTTGGTAACAGTTTCTTCGCTTACCATACCTTCAGCTACAGCGACTTTAAGAAATTTAAACGCACTGCCGCAATTCATATAGCAGCCGTTATTAAGAGCCAGAGCTGCGCTTTCGGCACGGTTTG
Source organism: Clostridiales bacterium (assembly GCA_016281805.1). Taxonomy (GTDB): domain Bacteria; phylum Bacillota; class Clostridia; order Oscillospirales; family UBA644; genus HGM12619. Next base: position 15,993 of record JAEEJJ010000187.1, on the reverse strand, counting down.
AGGTTACTTTATGGAATGAATCTATGTCGCAGATCGCGCCGCAGTCAGAAACCACATATCCGTCAAATGCCCATTCGCCGTAAAGGATATCCTGCAAAAGCTTTTTTGATCCGCATGCGGGTTCTCCGTTTACTCTGTTGTATGCTCCCATTACCGCCGCGGGACGGGCCTTTTCTATTATATACTTGAATGCGGCAAGGTATGTTTCGTGCAAATCCTTTTCGCTTACAACAGAATCGAATGAATGTCTGCCTTTTTCGGGACCGCTGTGAGCGGCAAAATGTTTGAGAGTCGCATCCACTTTTCTGTACTTCGGGTTCTCTTCAAATCCGTATTGCATGCCTTTTACGAATGCCGTACCCATTTCCGCCGTAAGATACGGGTCTTCGCCGTATGTTTCATGTCCCCTTCCCCAGCGTGGGTCGCGGAAAATATTTATATTCGGGGACCAGCATGTTAGCCCCTGATAGATCTTTGTTCTGCCGAATTTTTTATATTCGTTATATTTTGCCCGCGCTTCGGTCGAAATCGCATCTGCTGTCTTTCTCATCAAAGCAGTGTCGAACGACGCCGCCATACCTATGGCCTGCGGAAAAACTGTAGCAACGCCGCTTCTCGCAAATCCATGAAGAGCTTCATTCCACCAGTTATATTCCGGTATCTGAAGTCTTTCGATCGCAGCCGCTTCATTTGTCAGCTGTGACAGCTTTTCGGGAAGGGTCATTTGCGATACAAGAGCCTTTGCTCTTTCTTTATTTGTCATCTGGTCATCCTCCGGTTGATTTGTTGGTTAAGTATATCATATTTAATTTGAGATGTCAACAGATCGATCAGAAAAATTCTCCCGGCGTATGACGGTAAAAGAATAAAAAATATTGACAAGCGTATTCGATATGTGGTATAATTATAATGATATAATTTGCGGGATCGCCCACTGCTTAAAAAGAGGTAAGACATGCTTTTCAGTTCTCTTTTATTTTTGTTTTGTTTTTTGCCTGTAACACTGATTATATATTATATATGTCCGAGAGGAAAGAAAAACGCATTTAAAAACACTGTCATATTTGTTGCGTCGATAGTATTTTATGCATGGGGAGAGCCGATGTATATCTTCCTTATGCTGTTTACGATACTTCACAATTATATATTCGCGCTTTTTATCGATAAATACAGACAGTCCAGACCAAAAGCCGCGAAAGCGCTGATAATAGTATCGATAATTCTTAATATCGGATGCCTCGGATTTTTCAAATACTGCAATTTCTTTATTTCAAATATCAATAACCTTTTCGGGCTTGGCATAGATTTTCTTGAGATAGCTCTTCCCATCGGCATTTCGTTTTACACATTTCAGACTATGTCTTACACGATAGATGTTTACCGTGGCATAACGGACGTTCAAAAAAATCCGATAAGCTTCGGCGCATACGTTACATTCTTCCCGCAGCTGATAGCCGGTCCGATAGTTCAGTATAAAACCATTGCCGAACAGCTTGACAACAGGAATGATGAGTATAAAAAATTCGGCGACGGCGTAAAGATCTTTACTGTCGGACTTGCAAAAAAAGTGCTTCTTGCAAACAATATCGGAGCGCTGTGGGATACTGTAAAGACACTTCCGCAATCTGAGATGACTGTTGTGACGGCATGGCTCGGAATTATCGCATTTTCTTTTCAGATATACTTTGATTTTTCAGGATATTCCGATATGGCAATAGGGCTCGGCCGTATGTTCGGATTTGAGTTTTCAATAAACTTCAATTACCCGTATATATCGCAATCGGTAACGGAATTCTGGAGAAGATGGCATATTTCCCTCGGCTCATGGTTTAAGGAGTATATTTATATTCCTCTCGGCGGAAACAGAGTTAAAACATGGAGACATATTCTGAATATATTCGTTGTTTGGTTCTGTACCGGATTCTGGCATGGCGCCGGCTGGAATTTTATTATCTGGGGATTATATTTCGGAGTTCTCCTGCTCATAGAAAAGCATTTTCTTTTCAAGTGGTTATGGTCGATCCCTCGAATATTCAGACATATATATCTGCTGCTTACGGTAATTATAGGCTGGGTATTTTTTGCAATAGAAGATATGAGCGTTGTTGGCAGATATCTTGCAACGATGTTCGGTTTAGGCGGAGTTCCGTTTGCCGATGACAGAGCGATATATCTTTTATATACAAATGCGGTAATTCTGGTCATTCTGATTTTTGCATCAATGCCGACGATCCCGTTTATCAAGCAAAAGATTTTGCCTAAATTTGAAAAGCCTGTTGCCGTCATTACCATTGCCGCATGCGTTGTTGCGTGGTTTTTATCTACGGCAAGCCTCGTTTCCGGAAGCTACAATCCGTTTTTATATTTCAGATTTTAGAGGGAAAATGGTATGAAAAACAAAACGGTATATATCTGCTCAGAATGCGGAGCGGAAAGCCCCAAGTGGGCAGGTAAATGCCCTGAATGCGGAGCCTGGAATACGCTTGTTGAAGAATCAGTTGTTCAAAAGCCTGAAAAAACGGCAAAACGAACGTCTTTGGCAAATATTTCAGCGCCTGTAAAGCTAAAAGATGTTACAGGCAAAGATGAAGTGCGCACTCTGACAGGAATAAAGGAATTTGACAGAGTTTTAGGCGGCGGCATCGTAAAAGGAGCTTTATATCTCGTTTCGGGAGAACCGGGTATAGGAAAGTCGACCATTCTTTTGCAGCTTTGCGAAAAACTCGGAGAATCTACGCCGATACTTTATGTTTCGGGAGAGGAATCGCCAAGGCAGATACGCATTCGCGCCGACAGGCTGGGCGTAAAAAAAGATAATCTGTATATTCTCTCACAAACAGACATAGAAACAGTTTGCGAACAGGCATCAGAACAAAACCCCGGGCTTTTGATAATCGACTCTATACAGACTATGAATCATGACGGCGTATCGTCCACTCCGGGCAGCGTTTCTCAGGTCAGAGAATGCACGGCAGAGCTCATGCGATTTGCAAAAAACCGTGACATACCCGTTTTTATAGTTGGTCACGTTAATAAAGAAGGTTCCATTGCCGGTCCTAAAGTTATGGAGCATATGGTTGACGCCGTGCTGTATTTTGAAGGTGAAAGAAATTCTGAATACAGAATTCTGAGAGCCGTAAAAAACAGGTTCGGTTCCACTAATGAGATCGGTGTTTTTGAAATGACGGGTGAAGGGCTGAAAGAAATAGGCAACCCGTCCGCCGTATTTTTACAGGGCAAACCTGCAGACGTTTCAGGCATAGCGACTGTTTGCGTGCTGGAAGGAACAAGACCGATAATTGCAGAGGTTCAATCTCTTGTTGCCCCTACCCCGTTTCCCGCTCCAAGACGTGTTTCGGTCGGTTTTGATTACGGAAGAGCAAATCTTCTGATTGCGGTCCTTGAAAAAAGGTGCAAACTGTTTTTCGGAACATCCGATGTTTATATAAATATTATAGGCGGTCTTAAAATAGATGAACCTGCCGCAGACCTTGCCGTAGCTACCGCTCTTGCCTCGGGACTTAAAGATTTTGTTATTCCCGATGATACAATACTTATAGGCGAAGTTGGTCTTGCTGGAGAAATAAGGGCTGTAACATCGATAGAAAAGCGCATTGCGGAAGCAAGGATGCTCGGATTTAAACGTGCTGTCATTCCGAAACGAAATAAAACGGACTTTAAAACCGACATGGAGCTTATTTGCATAGATAACATAAAAGAAGTATTTAACAAATTATAAGTAATGCTGACGGATAATATCCGTCAGCTTTTCATATGAATAAAAATGTTTTTCTGTTTTTGAGCAATATGTGTTGACAAAATGAAAAGTTCATGATATACTTATTTCTAATATTAATAAAGTATTGCGGAGGTAAAACAATGACTCATATAGTTTTAACAGCTGATAATTTTGAGGAAGAAGTTCTCAAATCCGAAAAACCAGTTCTTGTTGATTTCTGGGCAACATGGTGCGGACCCTGCAGAATGCTCGCGCCCGTTATTGAAGAAATATCCGAAGAACAAAAGGACATAATAAAAGTTGGTAAGATCGACGTTGACGAAGAACCTGAGCTTGCTGCGAAATACGGAATTCAGAGCATTCCGACACTGATAGTATTCAAAGGCGGCAAGGCAGTAAACAAATCTATAGGAGTTCGCCCGAAAGGCGACATTCTTGAAATGCTTTGATTCATATCAGAACCCGCAGACAAAACGATAATTCCCTATAATACGGAAAGGAGCCAAATGGAGTTCAGAATTTCACTTACAGGAGATCTTGGCAGCGGCAAAAGCACCGTCTGCAAAATACTTTCCGAAAAATACGATGCAAAAATATACTCCACAGGGCCGATAGTCCGCCGAATAGCAATGGAACGGGGAATATCCGTTGTGGATATCAATAAATTCATGGAATCGGACCCGACCATCGATTTTGAGATGGATAATCGGCTGAAGTTACTTTCCGAAGAACCGGGAAATCTTATAATCGATTCAAGAATGGCGTGGTTTTTCACAAAAGGCACATTTAAAGTATATCTTTCCACGTCTGCCGAAGAATCGGCAAAGCGCGTTTTTAATGACAAGCAGAGAACGTCTGAAAGCTTTGACAGTATAGAAGAAACAGCACGCCAGATCCGTATGCGAAAACAAAGCGAAAATATGCGGTATAAAGCTTTATATGGAGCGGATTGCGGTTTTTTAGGCAATTACGACCTTGTTGTTGATACTACCGCCGCACCTGCTCAGGCGGTTGCGGATCTTATCGGGGAGATATACGAAAAACATCTGCGAGGAGAAGAACATATAAAACTGTTCCTTTACGGAGGAAGACTGAAACCCTCATGCTATGATTTTTCGGACTGCGAAGAAGAGACTGACGATGCGCCGATAAAAGTAATAATTGCGGACGGGGAAATATATATAAAGGAAAAGAAAGACCATAAAAAGGTTCTCGATTATATTTCCTGCGGCAACAATCTTATCCCTTGCGAAGCGGAATATGCCGAAGAACAACTGCAAACCGACGAAACAACCCTTGCTTTGTGGCAAGAAGCGGTCGAAAAAATCAAAGCAGAAGACAGAAAGCAATAAATATCCACCCGCATAGCGGGTGGTATTTCATTTTCGGGCATAGCCCTACCCTATACTGGCTGCGCACAAGTGCGCTTTGGATTGATCTGCCGGCCATGCAAATGTTGCTTTTACTACCCTTAAATGGTCCCGTGGGTCAAAGTTTCTCTCAATATTTCTCTAATTTCTTTACTTTTTTCTTCATAAAATATTTTTCTCCTATATTTTGGCGCAAATACTATATAGTACTTGCAATTCCACTTCGTATGTGCTAAACTATTTATGTCTATGTTTTCTTTTTTCATAGATCAATCCTCCGTTTGTGATTTTTATCTTGACTGGCAGGTCATCTTTTTATATCACAACCGGAGGATTTTTTCATCGGTTAACCTCTTTTGAACCATGCGGCTATCGCGTGGTTTTCTTATAGAATAGGTTGATAGAAATCACGCACGTTATATAGGATCCACTCTTGCATAGCCACTAAACAAGTATAATTTTTTATCTATTTTGAACACTCTCATTGATTTTCCTTTTATTGTTTCCATTCTGATAAATTAAAATATGTTGCATTTATTTCACAATTTCGTCTCAAAAAAAAAAAAAAAAAAAGATGGTAGAATAAATTAGAATATTATAGTACTTTAAATAATATTCAACAATATGAGGAGATTAGTTATGGCATTCTGTCCACATTGCGGAAACCAAGTCGAGGAAAACGTAAAATTCTGCACCAATTGCGGCAAGGCGATTTACGAAAAGACATCCACCGGAAATGTAAGAAGACAGGTGTACCAGGGAGAGATTCGGAAATGTCCTTCTTGCGGTGCTGAAGTACCAAGTTTTACTGCAACATGCCCTGAATGTGGACACGAGTTTAATTCGGGACAAGTAACATCAACCATTCAGGATTTTTCAGAGAAGCTTCATGAATATGATGTCCAAATTGCTAACGCTCCTACAGAGAAATCCGGTTGGAGTAGTTGGAGTAGTGCGGGCAAAGTGGGATGGGTGATTTTAAACATCTACACCATATGCATTCCGTTGTTGATTTATTCTATTAAACCAAAAAAATATAAAGCCGGATCATATACCCAGCAAAAAGCCTCGTTTATTGAAACTTACTTGTTTCCAAATGAAAGAGAGGCTATTCTTGAAGCCCTATTATTCGTTAAGGCTCAGTTGACTAATATAGTGAATGGGGCTGTAGACGGCGCTAACATTTTCTGGGAAAAAGTATGGTCAAACAAGGCAGCACAACTCCATCAAAAAGCAGAAATTGTTATGCCGACTGATGCTGTAGCAGATCAGACATATAATGACATTACCGCTTTGGAACAACAGTTCAAGAAGAAGGTCTTGATAAGGAGAATTATAATCGTAGTTATTGTAATTGCAGCAGTTATTCTTTTCTGGGCTTTGGGAAGCCGTGGGGAAAGAGTATAGTAATCTGACAGGAGGAAACTATGGCTTTATTGGGAAGAAAACAAAATGGCGGAGGCATTATGGATGTCATACGTTGTGATGAGCCCTCTTATTTGATATGGAAGTGGCATCCCGAAGGAAGTGTTCAGGGTGCAAACAGGAAGGAAAACTCCATAAGATGGGGTTCCTCCCTCCGCGTAAAATCAGGCTCTGTTGCGGTGTTCGTATATACTCGACCTGACGGCAATTCCATGGATTTCATCGAAGGTCCGTATGATGGAATTCTAAAGACAAACAATCTTCCTGTCATTACAGGTTTATTGGGATTAGCTTACGCCGGAAATACTCCATTTCAGGCTGAAGTCTATTTCATAAACCTTGCACAGATAATTCAGACGAAATTTGCAGTTCCATTCTTTGATGTCTTTGATCCGAGATTCCTAGACTTTGGAGTACCAACAGCCGTAAGAGGGACTATCACCTTCAGAATTACGGACTACAAGGGATTCATTGCACTGCACAGGTTAGAAAACTTCTCTATGGGAATCTTTCAAGAACAGATTAAAGACGCCGTTAAGAGATATGTAAAAGCCGCGGTGTCTAATGCTCCCGCAGAAAACGGGATTCCTGTAGTCCAGCTCGAGAAAAAAATCTCTGAAATCAATAATCTTGTTGAAGAAAAGCTTAAAGATCGTCTGTTCAATGATTTTGGCGTCAATGTATCCGGTGTAGACATCGGAAGCATTGAGATTGACCAATCAAGTGATGGATATCAGAAGCTTATGGCTGTTACACAAACTCTCACAACACAGACACTTCAGGCCCAGACAGAAGTTAACATCAAGGAAATGCGCGACAGTCAACAGCTTGGTGTTCTTCAACGCGAAACCGACATAAAAGAAGGTGCTTATGCGAGACATAAGCAAACTCAATCCGCGAATCTCGCTGCATATCAAACAGAAGCAGCTGAGCGCGTTGGCGTGGCTGGCGCTGAAGGACTTGGGAAGATGGGTGCCGGTGGAACCGGCAATGTCGGCGGTGGCGGGATAAATCCTGCTGCCATGATGGCAGGCATGGCTGTCGGCAGTTCGATTGGCCAAAATCTTGCCGGTAATATGAACAACATGATGGGAACTGTTTCTCGCCAAGATGTTAAGCAACAGACAACACCTCCACCGATCATTTCGGCATCATATCATGTGGCTGTAAACGGACAGCCAACCGGTCCGTTCGACATTGCAACGCTATCACAAATGGTTGCGGCCGGTTTGTTCTTAAAGGAGAGTTTAGTTTGGACGGCAGGAATGGCCCAATGGTCGAAGGCAGAAGAAGTCAATGAACTAAAATCAATATTCCCGCAGAATCCCCCTCCAATCCCAAATGACAATTCGGAGATGCCATCTGTTCCATCCACATAATTTACGTCAAGCAAAAAACCGACTGAATAAATCAGTCGGTTTTGTTTTTATGACGTCAGTTTGATTTGATCGCTTTTGTTTTCCACTTTCCGCGCGCATAAAAAATAACGGTCAGAATTGCGCCTGAAACCCATGCGGCAAGGAGTGATATTTGTATACATTGAGGAATTCCGTGAGGAAGCTCCTTTGAAATTGTCAGATATGAAATGATATACGCGAGAGGGACACGTATGACAACAGACGTAGCAAAAGAAATCCACATAGGCGTTATGGTATCGCCTGCGCCTCGCATAATACCCGAAAGGCTCTGAGTTATTGCCATGGCGATATATCCGAAGGCAAGAATAAGCATCAGATCATAGCTCATTTCAACAAGAGACTCTGTATCGGTAAAAATACCCATAATAAACCTGCCGAATATAATAATGGCGGCAGTAAGCACAACAGAAAAACCGAGAGCCATAAATGTGCCCTGCTTTGCACCTTTTAATACCCTGTCGTATCTGCCCGCGCCGACATTCTGTCCGGCGAATGTCGTGAGAGCTGTGCCGAATGAAAAATTCGGCATCATTGCAAAACCGTCAACACGCATAATAACAACATTTGCCGCTACGAACTGCGCACCGAACTGGTTTGTCAGAGACTGAACGATAATCATTGCAGATGAAAAAATCGCCTGAGTAATTCCGGAAGGAAGTCCGAGCCTGATCAGAGTTTTTATGTAGCTGCCTACAGGTTTGAGGTATTTTATGCCGAAATCAAAATGTTCCCGCATTCTGATGATTTTGAGAAGGCAAAGAAACGACGCGATGAACTGCGCAATTATTGTTGCCCATGCGACGCCGGCAACGCCAAGCGAAAACACGGCGACGAAAACGATATCGAGAATTATATTTACCACTGTTGCAACAAGAAGATAAACAAGCGCCGAAACTGAATCGCCAAGACCTCTGATAATACCGCTCAGAATATTATAAAAAGCCATCCCCGCAATACCTACAAGACAGATCATCAGATAATCCGCGCAGGCGTCAAGGACGGTATAGTCTGCTGCCCCCTGAACGACAGGGTCGGTAGGAGTATTTAAGGCAGTCAGAAGCGGCCTGATAAAAGGTGCTGCAATAGCTATAAGAGCAACGCACGATATCAGAGTGACCGTTATGCTGTTGCCTATAGAGTAAGAAAGATCGTTTCTGCTTTTTGATCCGAAATACTGCGACGCCATTATCGTTGCGCCCGAAGAAATGCCGATAAAAAGGACCAGAAGCATATTTAGAATAGGCAAAGAACTGCCTACGGCAGAAAGAGCATTATCTCCTATGTATTTTCCTACAACAATGCTGTCTACAGTGCTGTATAACTGCTGCGCAATATTGCCGATAAGCATGGGAACGGTAAATAAAAGGATGCTTTTCCACGGTGCCCCCTGAGTCATATCTGCAGGTGCAAAAAGTGTTTTTATATTCACATGAATTACCTCATTTTGAAAGCATATCAACTAAGCGATTATATCATAAATATTTTGTATTTTCAAGGTATTTACGAAAAATGTATCATTTTGGTTTTTCTTTTTTCCGCATGATCAGCAGGCGGATGCTGATTTGACAGCCACAACGGAGGTTTAACTGTTGTACGTGTATAGAACAACAAGAAATTTATCGTCAAGGTACGGAGTTCAAGTAATTGTATACAATATTATTGGTTTTCTATTGACTTTTTTCGTAACATGTGATAGTATAGGAGTGTAATTTGAAATATATATCAAATTTCAGAAAGGGTCTTGACATGAAAAGGATAATCGCTTTTATAATTGCTGCAATTATGGTATTTGCATTCTGCGCATGCGGACAGACTGCGTCAGAAGAGTTTTCTCTGGACTTCAATGCGGGAATGGACGATTCAAAAACTAATTTTGACGGATATGAATGTGTTATAATGCAAAATCATATGGCAGAAACAGCAGATACAAGCCTGTTTTCATATCCTTCGGGAACGCTGCTGGAAGATTTACTTTTACAGCGCATTAAAGATATAGAAAACGAGTATAACTGCAAGGTCAAAGTCAAAACAGACGGAACGGTACGTATTGACAGCATAGTTCCTGTTCTCGCAAGCGGTTCTTATGTTGCAGATGTTCTTTTCACTTCAGGCCCAAGCACTTTCATTCGAGCAGGCTTTATGTATCCTCTCGATGTTCTGAGCGACTACATTGATTATACAAACACAGAAAAGTACGGCGGTTTAGGACTTCTTGAGCAAGGTCTTTACAACAGCACTCCGTATTGCGTAACGCCTGCAATGTGGCCGGGAAAACAGACAACGACTTCTTTTGGTGTATTTGCCGTAAACGAAAACCTTATTACACGTTACGGACTGACTGATCCGAGAGATATTGTTGAAAGCGGAGAATGGACATGGGAAACATTTGAGAGTATTATTCCTGATTATCAGATAGATGATGGTTCTGTTCAGGCAACCGCCTGCAATATGACATGGAGCATTATGGACTTTGCAATGATGAACGGGGCTGATTATTATACGATCACTTCTGACGGCACGGTCCTGCCAGCGCTTGACTCAGAGTATATTGCAGAGGCGATCGACTGGTGTTCAAGACTTTTTACAGAGCATAAAGACTGCATAACATTTCTTGATCACGGGGGAATGCTTGATCTTTTCCTTAATGACGGTATAGTTATGACAAAAACAGCAGTTGACCACATTATAAGATTTATGAGTTATAAGATGGATAATTTCGGAGTCGTTCCTATGCCGTGCGGTCCTCACGGAACATACGGCAAGTGGGTGAACGCCTACAACGAAAACATAGCCTTCAGTATTTTATATAACACAAATGAACCTGTTTGCTCTGCGGTAGTTATCGATGAACTTTGTGAAGCGTTCCCCGGGTATGAAACAGAAGAAGATCTGAAAGCGTATATGCGTTCAATATTCTTTGATGACCGTGATATAGATTTTATTATGAATTATTTTGAAAATGCGCGCTGGAATTATTGGGGACACGCAAGTCTTGAAACATTTTTCAACAATGCAAAAACAGCTGCAATTTCAGGAAAATCCGCAACAGAATTTTTATCCGCAAATGCAGAAAGAATCAATAATCTCGTTGTTGAGAATATCGTTCCCAATGTTGATTTTCTTGAAAGCTTTAAAAATAACTCAAAATAAGACAAATCATCGTTTAAAGATTAAAAAAATGCACTTCGATATATGATCGAAGTGCATTTTGATTATTCAACGGTTTACGTTTGCTATTCTGCTCTGTAAACTATTTTTCCGTCAACTATAGTCATATAAGCGCTGGCGGCAACAGTGGTAAGAGGATCGGCATTCCAGATAACGACATCGCCGTCTTTCCCCGGTTCAATGCTGCCTACACGGTCCGCAATACCTATTGCAGTTGCAGGGTTAATTGTAATTGCTTTCCAAGCCTCTTCATACGGAAGTCCTGAATCTGCAGCAAAACCTGCGCACATAGGAAGATATTGAAGAGGAATAACAGGAGCATCAGTAATAATACTTACATTAACACCCGCTTTATAAAGTTCTCCGGGAGTTTTAAAGTCTTTACCCTGAAGTTCAATTTTCGTTTTTGCTCCGAATGAAGGACCTATAAATGCCGGATACCCTTCTTTTGCAAGCTGTTGAGCTATTATAGCTCCGTCTGTGCAATGGTCAAGAGTTAAAAGGACGTCAAATTCCTTTGCTATTCTGATAGAAGTAAAAATATCATCTGCACGGTGAGCATGCGCCTTAAGAGGAATTTCCTTTTTGATTACGGGAATCATAGCCTCAAGCTTCATATCAAAGGCAGGATCTTTTCCGTTTTGCTTTGCTTCATAGTAATTTCTGGATTTGAAAAGAAGCTCGCGAAGCATAGCAGCAACAGCCATACGCGTATATGGAGCTTTTTTGCCGCCCTGACCGTATACGCCTTTCGGGTTTTCACCGAAAGCGCATTTCATTGCGGCGGGATTTTTGATTATCATATCGTCAACGCGGTTGCCGACAAGTTTGATCGCCGCAAAAGTACCGCCGACGACGTTTGCGCTGCCGGGTCCCGTGCATGCTGACGTAACACCGTTTTTTATGGCAAGTTCAAAGGATTCATCGATAGGATTGATACCGTCGATCGCACGCATCTGAGGCGTTATGGGATCAGACATTTCATTGTAATCTGCGCCTTCCCAACGCATGGCAGAATTATGAACGCCGATATGACAATGCGCCTCTACGCAACCGGGGGTTACAAGCCTGCCTTGAGCATCAATAATCTGCATGCTGCTGTCTGGCTTGATATCTTTGTCTAAAGCGGATATTTTACCGTTATCGTCGATAAGAACACAGCCGTTTTCAATGTCAGCACCGACCATAGGTTTGATGTGACCGTTTTTAATAAGTAGCATTGTAAATCTCCGTAATTATAAATTTTCTAATTTTTTTAACTCAGATAAAGTTATTTCGGGAGAAGTATGTAAAATACCTGTTCCCCCGCATTTTTGCCACGCATGAATATTTGCGTCAAGGTCATCAATAAGAATATAGTCCTTTCCTTTACAATAATTCTTTTTTTCTTCTTTAAAAACGATGTTGACTTTAAGATCAGCAGAAAGATATTTGTGCGCCCACTCAATTTTATCATTGGCAGCGCCTGTTATTCCCCGGCGAGGCTTAGGTATACCCGAAAGAATTTCAACGCGATCTCCGTATTTAGAATAAACAGAGTTAAACATATCGATCGCGCCGGGCATGGGAGGAAGATTATAATAAAATCTGTTGACTTTGCGGATATGTTCCCACATTAAATCTTCACGAACATAGTCCTGAGACGACTGATCGAGGATCTCAAAATCAGCAAGCGCGACTACGCCATAGTCAAAATCGGCAAGAACGCCGTCAAGATCAAAAAATATTTTTTTGATAACCACTTTTGCCTCCGAGATAAACAGACAATAAAAGGTATTGATATTTAAAACAGTATAACTAAACCCACAAAAAATAATAAAAATATATTGATATTATAGCATATTACGATTGCATTGTCAACAATATATGTAATCAAAATCAACAGTAAACAGATTAAATATCAAAGAAAAAACCTTGCTGTAATAGCAAGGTTAAAAGAATGATGGAGCAAACCGTTACAAATTCGAACTATTTGTCGTGGGCGGTATTTTGGGAGTGGTAATCGTTTTGGAATAATCGAATATGTCCACTGTCATCCGTATAAAACAGTAACAAAAGCCTATTCATTACGGCTATTGTTGGTGAACCTTCAGGGAGTCGATCTGCGTTATCCATTCATCTGCTACTTTTTTGAATGTGGGGACGGAACAGCGGTCTTCTTCGAACGCGCGCAGTTTTTTCATGACTTCGGACTTTGAACTGCCGTAGATATATTTTCTTTTTCCGTCGGGGAGAGTCAATGTTTCAACCCAGCGGCCGTCAGAGCGGCGCGTCATTTTTATCAGCTCCTGTGCAGAGATTTATTTATTTTTCCATAAGACGATATATGTGTTTGTTTTGTCGATTATGTTCTGTCTGTTTGTGAGAATATGTATAATAATAAAAATTACGGCGGTCGACACCTGAAGGATTTCTCCGGGGTATATTTCTTCAAATGTATATCGGAATACGTATTTTGAATATGAAGAGAGTATCGGAATAAACGTTGCTGCCGCGGCGGCAAGAAAAAGCGCTGCAGATAGAATGAAAATAATAATCAAAGTCAAACCGATTTTTTTTGATGGGTCTATCAGAGGAGCATTGCCTTCTTCATACAGTTTGCTGCGGACATTCTTTTTCATGCGGATCATGAACATCGTTTCAGCCGCAAGCTGATAGTTCAAAACCGATAAAATGCCTCCGGCGATCCATGTAAAAGGTATTACGGCTCTGAACGGGTGGATCCGGTAATAAAAATTGACAAACACGGAGAATACAACGCAAACGGCTGTGATCGCCGCAACGGCTATAATAAATTTCTTTTTGAGGACGGGCCTGAACCGCCTTATATTTTTCTGCACCGCATATAACGCTCCGAGAGGGACAGAGAAAAAAACAGATAAAAAGAACATGAGCGAAATGAAGAGATAGATTGCGGCACCTGTTTCTCCTGGTATCGGATAATATCCGGATATGTCTGACGAATAAAGCATACGGTTGCCTCCTGAAAAATCTGATTTGACTGCGGTTGAGAGTGTTCGGGATTTTACAGTTTGCTTTGATTAGCCTTGGATTTGGTGACAACGGGTTTGAGAAATCAAGATATACATCAAGGCTGTTGTATCTCTCACCCAAGAAAACTCATCAAATAACGCGGGACATGAAAATGTTGACAGATACAGCTATTTTGTAAAAACTTTCGGAATAAGAAAAAGTGAAAACGTCAATGAGTATTATGATATGATTGTTAATGTCAAGGAAAAGGCGACAGGGAGTTATGTTTATACTATACAGATAAACGAAAACAAAACAAGGAAGCAGCCCTCCACCACCCAGGCGACCGATATCGGCGCGGGCTTAAAATCGCGAGAAGCTGCTTCCTTATTCAGCATTATACCACGGAATGAGCGGGATGTCAAGCCCCTTGAAGAAAAAAAGCTGACGCTAGTCTGCAAGTGTTTTCTTTGTAAAGACAACAATAACGCAACGAGAACCGGGCAATCGGCGTCAAACCCATAACAGCCTGCGAGCAAAATTTATTGTATTATTATAACATATTCCCGGCAGGATGTCAATACAGGCAAGTCAGGCTGTCTATATTTGCGCATCAATTCCGAATTTCGATAAGATTACCTTTTTTGTCACTTTTTTTTCAAAAAAAGAAAAAAAGGATGTTTTACAATAATTAAAATTATTTTATCAAAAAAGGTGGATTTTTGTAATGTTTGATCATCCGGGAAAAAAAATAAAAACCGCGGCGAAAGTACTGTTTTGGGTAGGAGCAATCGGTAGTGCGATTGTGTCTAATTCTTTAATGTCTATATTAAACAATTCTTTGGGTGGGCTGTCTGCTCTGCTAGCGATCATTATTTTTATCGTCATGCTATTATTGTTATATGTCATCACCCTTTTAATTGTCGCACAAGGAGAACTTGTTGAAAATTCAACAATAATCAGAGAGAAAATATGCGGCTCAGACTATTCAGAAGAATTCTATGACTCTAATGACGAGCAGTATGAAGAAAATATTCAGCCTGAAGACGATACGGTTAAGCAAGATCCATCACCTGTCATAGAAGAGGATTCGCTTTCTGATGATGTATGTGATTCATGTTCTAAAACGACAAAAGTGCATCAGTGTAAAATTACTGATAATGATGGTATAGTTTATTATCATGTCTTATGTGATGACTGTATTAAAAAAACTCGTTCCATGAAAGGCATAAAATCACTTATTGTTTTTCCTGACTAAAACCATAAATAATTCTCTATTTATTTAGGCTAAAAACAAAATACTGAATACATCGAACTCAATAACTTAAAATAAAAGCCGTATCAGTTACGGCTTTTTTTGGTGCACCTTCAGGAATTCGCTCTCGGCTGCGGCCTCAGACACAAAACAGCTCTGCCGCTCCACCGGAGCGCCATTCACTTCTGTTTTGCTTCGAATCCTTTTTTTTGTTTTATCAGTATAAAAAAAATAAAAGCCGCAGATATTACGGCTTTTTTTTGTTCACCTTCAGGGATTCGCTCTCGGCTGCGGCCTCAGACACAAAACAGCTCTGCCGCTCCACCGGAGCACCATTCACTTCTGTTTTGCTTCGAATCCCTTTTTTGTTTTATCAGTATAAAAAAATAAAAGCCGCAGATATTACGGCTTTTTTGGTGCACCTTCAGGGATTCGAACCCGGGACCCACTGATTAAGAGTCAGTTGCTCTACCAACTGAGCTAAAGGTGCAAACTATTCGATAGAAAAAAAGAGGAGAGTCGGCATCGACTTATCTTCCCGGGTCGTCGCCAACCAAGTATTTTCAGCACCCGCGAGCTTAACTACCGTGTTCGGAATGGGAACGGGTGGATCCTCGCCGTCATAGACACCGACTATTCCTCTTA
>JAEEJJ010000186.1 GCA_016281805.1 Clostridiales bacterium | reverse complement strand
TATGGAACAATCCAAAGCCGAACGATTTGAAACACTTTCCACAGAGGAAGACGATCAGCTTCAGTTCGCCTTGACAATGCTTAAAGAACTTATGGGCGTTCAGTAAATATTCTTTTCGAAGGTATATATGAAAAACAGTAAGAGAAATATTATTATTGCGGTTATTGCTACTTTTATTTGCACTGTATCCCTTTTTTTGCTTGCTTCATGCAGTTTTTTTAATTTTCGTTTCCTTAATGACTCTGAATCAGCGTCCATCGACGATAAGTTATCGGAAATAAATGCGTATATAGATAAATATGGAATAATGCCGTTTGACAAAGAAAAGGCTCTTTCAAATGCAGTTTTTTTCTATGTCGCTTCAATGGAAGATCCGTATTGCTCTTATATGAATGCTAAAGAATACTCCGATTATCTTGACGAACTTTCCGGTTCATTTACAGGTATAGGAATCAATGTAATAACAAAAGAAGAAACCCTGAAAAACGGACTTCTTGTTTATCGTGTTATCGGCAATTCTCCCGCAGAAGCAGCAGGGCTAAAAAACGGTGATATTATAATAGAGGCAAACGGAACATCGTTTATCGATTTTGCTTATGAAGACGCAATTGATATACTCCTTGACGAAATTGGAACGTCCGTTGACCTTGTTGTTGACAGAGCCGGAGAACAACTCAGCTTCCATATAGTCCGTCAGAATTTCACAAAAAAACTTGTAGACTATGAAATAATCGGCAATCTCGGTTATGTTATAATTTATCAGTTTGAATCGGCAGCGCTCGATCAGTTCGAAGAGGCACTTAACTCGCTCGAAAAAGCCGGAGTCAAGGGCTATATTTTTGATGTTCGAAATAATCCCGGCGGTGAACTCAACACCGTGAAAAATATGGTTGACATGCTTGTTCCCAAAGATGAAATTGTTGTATTACAATACAAAGAATATGAATCATCAATGTATTCTTCGGATAACAGAATTACAAATAAACCTTATGCAGTGCTGATAAATGGTGAGTCGGCTTCCGCTTCAGAGCTTTTCTCATCCGCATTAAGAGATATTTGCGGAACAAAGCTTATCGGAGAACAGTCTTACGGCAAAGGTGTCGGTCAAACAACATTTTCCTTAAGCGATGGCTCAGCGCTTAAATTCACAACATTCCGCTATGTTACAAAGAGTCGTTACAATTATGACGGCATAGGACTGGAGCCTGATTACATCGTATCACTTTCTATTGAAGACAATATGTATTTTTATTGTATGTCCAGAGAAGATGATACACAGCTTGCAAAAGCAATACAAGTACTTGGTGAAACAGTTGAATAAAGAAATTTCAATCTTTTATATATCAGAGGAGATATAATTAATGGCAGATATTATCTTAACCGAAGAGGGCGTACAGAAACTAGAGGAGGAGCTTCATTATCTTAAAACAACTAAAAGACCTGAAGTTGCCGAAAAAATAAAAGTTGCCCGTGATTTTGGCGATCTATCCGAAAACAGCGAATATGATGCAGCTCAAAACGAGCTTGCCATCATGGAGGCAAGAATAAAAGATATCGAAGAAACACTTAAAAATGTTGTTATTCTTGACCAGTCCAAAATATCAAAGGATATTGTATCCATTGGTTCAAAAGTAACTATAAGAGATCTTGACTTCCCTGATGAAGAACCTGAAACATATATTTTAGTCGGAATGACAGAATCTAATCCTTCTGAAAATAAAATCTCAGATCAAAGTCCTGTCGGCAAAGCATTGCTCGGTAAAAAGAAAGGCGAAAAGGTCCTTGTTGAGGCTCCCGGCGGCGAATTTGAATATGAAATACTTGATATAGAGTTCGGAGATAACTGAGATGTCTGAGCAGATTAATAATATTTCGAACGATGACCTGATAAAGGAACTGAGCGAACAGTGTATTATCAGACGCGAAAAACTTAAATCTTTGCAAGATTGCGGTCAGGATCCTTTTCAGATTACAAAATATAGTGTTACCCATCACAGCCTTGAAATAAAAGATCACTTTGAGGAACTTGATGGTAAAGAAGTTTCTGTTGCCGGAAGAATGATGTTTAAGCGTATTATGGGCAAAGCATCGTTTTGTAATGTTCAGGATCTTCAGGGAACCATTCAGGTTTATGTTGCCAGAGATGCAATAGGTGAGGAGCCGTATGCCGGATTTAAAAAAATGGATATCGGCGATATTATAGGTGTTGTCGGAACTGTTTTCAAAACAAAAACCGGTGAGATTTCTGTTCACGCATCTTCACTAACCCTTCTTTCAAAAAATCTTCAGCCTCTTCCCGAAAAATTTCACGGGCTTACCAATGTCGATATGCGTTACAGACAGCGCTACATTGACCTTATCACAAATAATGAAAGCAAAGAAACTTTTATAAAACGCTCAAAAATCATATCAACGATCCGTAAATTTCTTGATTCTAAGGATTTTATAGAAGTTGAAACACCGATTCTTGTTCAGAATCCCGGCGGGGCTGCTGCACGTCCGTTTAAAACTCATTTTAACGCATTAAACGAAGATGTTAATATGCGTATTTCTCTTGAGCTTTACCTTAAACGTCTCATTGTCGGCGGACTTGAAAAAGTATATGAAATCGGAAGGGTTTTCCGTAATGAAGGCGTTGACACAAGGCATAATCCCGAGTTTACGCTTATGGAACTCTATCAGGCATATACCGACTATCACGGTATGATGGATTTGACAGAAGAACTTTTCCGTTATGTTGCAAAAGAAGTATTGGGCTCATATATAATATCTTATAACGGCGTAGAAATGGACTTAAGTAAGCCGTTTAATCGTATAACTATGGTCGATGCTGTAAAACAGTATTCAGGTGTTGACTTTAATGATATTTATACATTGGAAGATGCTCGCAAAGCTGCGGACGAACATAGTATTCAGTATGAATCTCGCCATAAAAAAGGTGATATCCTTAATCTTTTCTTTGAACAGTATGTTGAAGAACACTTGATTCAACCTACATTTGTCATGGACCATCCTGTAGAAATATCTCCTCTTACAAAAAGAAAACCTGAAAACCCTGATTATGTCGAGCGTTTTGAGTTTTTCATGAATGGCTGGGAAATGGCAAACGCTTATTCGGAACTGAACGATCCTATCGATCAGCGCGCTCGCTTTGCCGCTCAGGAAGAGCAGTTTGCTGCGGGAGATGAAGAGGCTGAACATACCGATGAAGACTTTTTGAATGCTCTTGAAATTGGTATGCCACCGACAGGCGGAATAGGTTATGGTATAGACCGCTTGTGTATGTTGTTTACAGATTCACCTGCAATTCGCGATGTATTGTTATTCCCCACAATGAAGACCTTAAAGACAAACACGGACGAAAATTGTGTTATTGTCGAAGAAGAAACATGTGATGAAAAGTCGCCTGATGCGGATATTTCAGTCAATGCACACGACTCTTCCATGCCTCTCTTCGACGTGGAAAAACCTGACTTTGAAAAACTCGTGATCGAGCCGTTGTTTAAGGAGCTTGTTGATTTTGAGACATTCTCCAAGTCTGATTTCCGTGCCGTTAAGGTCAAAAATTGTGTTGCCGTTCCGAAGAGCAAGAAGTTGTTGCAGTTCACGCTGGATGACGGAACCGGCACAGATCGCACCATTTTAAGTGGAATTCACGCCTTCTATGAGCCTGAACAGCTTATCGGCAAGACATGCATCGCTATTGTCAATTTGCCTCCCCGAAATATGATGGGCATCGATTCCTGCGGCATGCTGATCAGTGCCGTTCACAAAGAAGGCGAAGAAGAAAAGCTTCATCTTCTGATGGTTGACCCCAGCATCCCTGCAGGCGCAAAGCTGTATTAATAATTTTACCATGGCATGTATTTCTTTGCCTAAATTTACATAAATATACCATAAGTACACCAAAGTGCCTAAAAACCACTAAACAGGCCTGAAAATCGCACATTTTTACCAAGAGCTCCGATTCGATATCGGGGCTCTTACTGAACCATCAGCCTTGTGGCAGTACTGGGATAGAGGAAATATCTCGATATTGTCAAAGCGACAAAGCGCGGTTTTACAGCATAGACGAAGGGAATGATAAGCATGAAACTTTACCATTAGGGGCGCTTTTTATTATCTTCATTACCGTACATGTCCTGCGCATTTCAAATCTTCAGTCGATACTTTGTGTCCTTAAAAAAGCGATGTGAATCTTTATATAATCATTAATGTTCTTGATATGCAAAACTGAAACAGTATTATTTTATATATGATAAGACTGCAACAGCAGATTTCATGCTGTTGCAGTCTTAAAATCACCATCTTCTGTCGTTAGCATTGGGACATCTCTGTCTTTTAAATGCAGCTCTGAATTCCACATAGCAACCGCATTTCATGCATACTCCGGATATCAGGTCATCGCACTCTTTGCATTTTTCAAGACGATTGATATACGTTTCATCAGGTACTTTTTCATTATTCGAAAGCTTACTGATTCGCTGCCTGATGTCATCCAGAGTGTTTTTTTCTGCGGATTCAAGAAGAAGACATCTTTTACAATCTGCCATTATCGTTTAATAATAAATTTTACAACGGAACACGGTGGTAATTGGGCTTTGAATCCGTCGGCAGTTTTTGTGAAGTCTGTAAATTCTACAGTTTTTACATTGTCTGTTTCTGTAAATGAATTATGTGCATGTGTCGATCCGGTGAGTATTTCCGATTTGATATCACAAATCGCGTTTGTGTCGGCTATCTGACAAAGAATTTCGTATGAATCGCTTGCAGATGTATTCACAATTGTTGAAATGATGTCACCGTTCTCATTTAACGATGCACTTTCCAGAAGAGATGGCACATTTCCGTCTTGTCCGATTTTTTCGGATGTGATATACGAACCCAGGAGAGTGTTTTCCTGATGATCTTTGAACATTTTAAAAACGTAATATGTAGGAGTGAGAATCATTTTTTCTCCGTCTGTCAACGCTACTGACTGAAGAACATTTATTGTTTGCGCAATATTAGCCATATGAACTCTGTCGCTGTGTTTATTGAATATGTTCAAGCTGAGACCGGCAACAATTGCGTCGCGCATTGAACTTTGCTGATACAGAAAACCGGGATTTGTACCAACTTCAACCCTGTGCCATGTTCCCCATTCATCAACGATTAGTCCTATTCTCTTTTT
This sequence comes from Clostridiales bacterium, assembly GCA_016281805.1. GTDB lineage: Bacteria > Bacillota > Clostridia > Oscillospirales > UBA644 > HGM12619. The sequence continues at coordinate 9,613 of JAEEJJ010000186.1, read as the reverse complement.
GGGATCATATCTGTTCATTATTTCGCTGTGACGTGTAATGATTTCGTCGATCAACATGCAGTCTTTTAATGTGTTGTAATATTGCTCTTCATTGAATTCAAGCGCTGTATTTCCGGTTCCGGTATAGCAGTGAAGTGAAAGACCGTTCATTGAGCGGCATTTCTGCATTAAAACTTCAGTCCAGTGATAATCATCCCTGTTTGGGCCTCCTGCAATACGGTATATCTGTCTGTCAGGATAATAATTTCTGACATATACATTGTATCTGTTGAACTGATCTGCGTAAAATTCTGCATTCATGTTTCCGCCGCAGCCCCAGTTTTCGTTTCCTATCCCGAAATACTTAAGCTTCCAGGGTTCTTCTCTGCCATTCTTTTTTCTCAGTTCAGACATCGGCGAAATGCCTTCGAATGTGATATACTGTATCCAATCACTCATCTCCTGAACCGTTCCTGAGCCTACATTGCCGCATATGTAAGGTTCACATCCTATTTGACGGCATAATTCAAAAAATTCATGCGTTCCGAATGAATTATCTTCTATAACTCCGCCCCAATGCGTGTTAATCATCTTTTTGCGGTTTTCTTTCGGTCCGATACCGTCCATCCAGTGATACTCATCTGCAAAACATCCGCCTGGCCAGCGAAGAACGGGTAACCCCATTTCTTTCAACGCATTGACAACATCGCATCTCATACCGTTGATATTAGGAATCTTCGATTTTTCACCAACATACATTCCTTCATATATGCATCTTCCGAGATGTTCACTGAAGTTGCCGTATATCTCTTTTCTGATTTTACTTATTTTCTGATTCGGGTTTATAAGGTATTTCTCCATATTTTCACTCCTTTTTTCTTGATTCTAACATAATTTCAACTAGTTGTCAATAAGAGAACTGAGTAAAATAAATCAAAGTTCATAATTTTAACTGAATTGTTACAGATAATAGTCTTGAAAAAACATATATATTGTGTTATAATGTAAAAAAAAGGAGAGACGGCATGGCAAAGGGTGAAAGAGAAGCCGATAAATATGCTAAGGATAAATGGTATCAGAATATCTGGTATCACCATAAAGCAAAAATCATTATTGTATTATTCCTCGCAGTGGCTGTATTTGCATTTATTTATTCATCTTTATCAAAATCGGATATAGATCTTTACGTCCTTTATATTACCGCCGACCCTGAAGTATTCGGAGAACGTATATCGTCTCTGGAAACAACGATTGGAATATTTACGCAAGATATAACAAATGACGGAAAGATAAATGTATTCGTTGATAATGTGTATATAGGTGCAAATCACGAAACGGATCAGATATACAAAAATAAAGAGCGGATTATGACCAATCTTCGTGCGGGCACATGTTTTTTGATCCTTTCTGACGAAACAGGACTTGAGTATCTTATCTCTTCAGATACTCTGTGTTTGCTTGAGAATGAATTCACGGATACAGAGCTTACCGAACTTACCGGACATTACCTTGATTTACGAGAAACTAAATTTTTTGAACGTCCTATGATGGAAGACTTTGAAGGAAATCTCTATATGTCCCTTAGACAGTTCAAGGGCACAATAGCTGAGTTGAATTCAAATAGCCTTAAAACATTTGAACAGTCCAAAAATGTGTTTATGAATATTTTTAATAATTATACAATCAATATTAAAAGGGATGAAGATGAATAAAATCGAAAGCTTTAAAATTGATCATTTAAAACTTGTGCCCGGTTTTTATATTTCGCGAAAAGACGGGGATATAATAACCTTTGATATGCGTTTTATAAAGCCTTATTCAGGCAATCTTCTTTCTAATTCAGAAATGCATTCATTTGAACATATGTTTGCTACATATATAAGAAACTCAGATATTTCTGATAAGGTGATATACTTTGGTCCCATGGGATGCCAGACAGGTTTTTATCTCCTTATAAGAAATGCAGAATATCATTCTGTTCTTTCTTATGTACTGCAAGTTTTGCAAAAAATAATCAATCATGAAGGCAATGTGTTCGGTAATTCCGAAATTGAGTGCGGTAATTGCTATTCTCTTGATCTTGATACAGCCAAAAAAATAGCCGAAACTTATCTTGACATACTAAATAATTCTAATAATACGGGGAAATATCCTGAATGATAGGTATAATATGCGCAATGGATATCGAGCTTGAAACAATAAAGCATCTATCTGTCGAAAGTAAATCGGAATCTGTTGGTTATTTTAAGTTTATTAAAGGCAAAATTCACGGAGTCGAGACTGTTATGTGCGTAAGCGGCGTAGGTAAAGTTTTTGCCGCATTATGTGCACATACGATGATTATGAGATATTCTCCTGATTTAATAATCAATGTAGGAGTCGGCGGCAATCTGACGTCCACATTGAAAATAGGGGATATAACGATAGGCGAAAATCTTGTTCAGCATGATATGGATACCACTCCGCTCGGAGACCCACCGGGTATGATTTCTGGTATAAATATCATTAAATTTGAATGCGATAAAAAAATCGTTGATAAGATTTGTTGTATCTGTAAGGAAATCGGCATCAATTACACAAAAGGCACAATTGCAACAGGAGACAGATTTATTGCCTCAAAAGAAGAAAAAACAAGACTTATCAATACTTTCAGTGCAGTCTCTTGTGATATGGAAGGCGCGGCTATTGCACAGGCATGTTATATAAATAATGTTCCATTTGCCGCAATTCGTGCTTTGTCTGATGATGCGGATAATGCTTCTCCTTCTGATTTTTCTGAATTTTGCAAAACCTCGGCGATCAAATCTGCGCTATTAGTTGAAAATTTTATTAAAGCATATTAAAATCACTCCCGACGGAAAGTTTATTCTGACATTAGGGTGCGATAAATCATTTAATCGCACCTTTACGGGTGCGATTTATTTCTAGGAGGATAATATAATGGAAACAAGAGTAGCTGTAATGGGAATAATCGTTGAAGATACCGAAAATATCGATCAGCTTAATGATCTTCTTCACGAACATGCACAGTATATCATTGGAAGAATGGGAATTCCTTATCGTGAAAAGAACATCAATATCATGTCAATAGCTATTGATGCCCCTCAGGATGTTATTTCCGCGCTTTCAGGTAAAATAGGAAATATTAAAGGTATTAGCGTGAAAACTGCTTTTGCTGCAGTAAAATAATATGGAAAACAATATAAAAACTCGTGCTTCAGAACTTCTTGATAAGCTGGAAAGCACGAATTCTCTGTCTTTAGTTGAGTATAAAGAACTAATTGAAGGCTATAGCATAGATATCGCTTCGCTCGCGTCCGATAAAGCGGTTAATGCAAGAAAGTCAGTGTACGGAAAAGCTGTTTTCATTCGAGGATTGATTGAAGTCAGTAATATTTGCAGAAACGATTGTCTATATTGCGGTATAAGGAAATCAAACACACATTGTGATCGATACAGGCTAACTCCAATGCAGATACTCGATTGCTGTCGTGAAGGCTATCAGCTCGGTTTTCGGACCTTTGTGCTTCAGGGCGGGGAGGATTCTCAATTCTCATCAAAGAATATATGCGAGCTCGTTTATAAAATAAAATCCGAGTATCCCGATTGCGCTGTAACACTTTCGCTCGGTGAGTATTCGAAAGCAGAGTATCTTTCAATGTTTAACGCTGGTGCAGATCGTTATCTTTTACGACACGAAACAGCTGATAAAGAGCATTATGAAAAGTTACATCCGGCAAACATGTCGTTCGAAAACAGAATGCAATGTCTTTACAACTTAAAAGAAATAGGTTTTCAGACCGGGTGCGGCTTTATGGTCGGATCCCCGTATCAGACATACGAGACATTGGCAAAAGACCTGAAATTTATTGAAACTTTTTCGCCTGATATGTGTGGCATAGGTCCGTTTATTCCGCACAAAAATACGCCTTTTCGCGATATGCCGGCAGGAACGCTCGAGTTGACATGTTTTCTTCTGAGCATAATACGCATGATTCATCCAAACGTTTTGCTTCCTTCCACAACAGCATTGGGCACTATTCATCCCAAGGGAAGGGAACTTGGTATTCTTGCCGGGGCAAATGTTGTGATGCCAAATTTGTCTCCTGTGAATGTCAGAAACAAATATTTGCTTTACGATAACAAGATTTGTACGGGTGAAGAATCGGCGCAGTGTATTAAGTGCCTAAAAAACAGAATCGAATCCGTCGGCTACGAAATTGTGACAGACAGAGGAGATATAAAAAAATAATAACATCTACGGGGAAAGTTGAATCTGCCCCCTAAGAAAGGAATAATTTAATTATGGCAATCTACAATCCTAAATCAATGAAGGCTGAGGAGTTTATCAACGATGAAGAAATTCTTGATACACTTGCTTATGCAGAAAAAAATAAAAACAATGTCGAACTTATAGACAGTATCCTTGAAAAAGCCCGCCCCGTAAAAAACGGAAACGAAACACGCTGTGCAGGTCTCACGCACAGAGAAGCGTCTGTTTTGCTTGCGTGCGACATCCCTGAAAAAGTTAATGAAATGTATAGGCTTGCTGAAGAGATCAAGCTCGCATTTTACGGCAATCGAATAGTAATGTTTGCCCCGTTGTATTTATCCAATTATTGTGTGAATGGTTGTGTATACTGTCCTTATCACATCAAAAACAAAAACATCTGCCGCAAAAAACTTTCACAAGAAGAAATTGCAAAAGAGGTTATTGCTCTTCAGGATATGGGTCATAAGCGTCTCGCAATAGAATCCGGAGAAGATCCTGTTAATAATCCTATCGAATATATTCTTGAAAGCATTAAAACCATATACTCTATTAAGCACAAAAACGGCGCAATTCGCAGAGTAAATGTTAATATAGCCGCAACAACTGTAGAAAACTACAGAAAACTGAAAGAAGCAGGCATAGGAACTTATATTCTGTTTCAGGAAACATATCATAAAAAGAGCTATCTTGAATTGCATCCTACAGGACCTAAACACGATTACGATTATCATACCGAAGCAATGGATCGAGCTATGCAGGGAGGTATTGATGATGTAGGTCTCGGAGTTTTATTCGGCCTTGAAATGTATAAATACGAATTTGCAGGTCTCCTTATGCATGCAGAACATCTTGAAGCAGTTCACGGAGTCGGACCGCATACTATCAGTGTTCCTAGAATAAAACATGCGGACGATATCGATCCGAATGTATTTGATAACGGCATCAGCGATGAAATATTTGAGAAAATAATTGCATGCATCAGAATAGCAGTTCCTTATACGGGTATGATTATTTCTACAAGAGAAAGTCAAAAGGTTCGGGAGCGTGCGCTTAATATCGGTATTTCTCAGATAAGCGGTGCATCAAGAACATCTGTAGGAGGATATACCGAAGATGAACGACCTCACGATACGGAACAATTTGATGTTTCCGATCAGAGAACTCTTGATGAAGTTGTAAACTGGATGATGAAACTTGGCTTTATTCCGTCATTCTGCACTGCGTGCTACAGAGAAGGAAGAACGGGCGATCGTTTTATGAGTCTTTGCAAGAGCGGACAAATTTTAAACTGCTGCCATCCGAATGCTTTGATGACCTTAGCTGAATATCTTTCCGATTACGCCTCTGCAGATACCGCAAAAACGGGTTTTGAGCTCATTGATAAAGAACTTGAAAAAATACCGAATGAAAAAGTAAAAAGAATTGCAACAGAAAATATCCTTGCAATAAAAAATTCCGATAAAAGAGATTTTCGCTTCTGATCAAGGAGAAGAATATGGGAATAAACGATAAACCTTCTGCGGAGCGTGTTCATATCGGGTTTTTCGGTATACGAAATGCGGGAAAATCAAGCTTGGTTAATGCAGTAACAGGACAAAATTTAGTTGTTGTGTCAGACATACTCGGCACAACAACAGATTCCGTTGAAAAAACAATGGAGCTTTTACCTATCGGTCCGGTTGTTATCATAGACACTCCAGGCATAGATGACGACTCTTCTCTCGGCTCATTACGTGTTGAACAGACGAAAAAAACAATCAATAAAACCGATATTGCAGTATTGGTTGTTGATTCTCAAAAAGGGCTGACGAAACACGATCAAGACCTTTTAAAACTGTTTAAGGAAAAAGATATACCCTGTATAACAGCATTCAATAAGTCCGATTTGCTGTCCTCAGTCCCTGCTGCTAAAGCAAATGAAATATATGTCAGTGCAAAATTCGATCAAAGCATTTATGAATTGAAAGAACTTATAGGTAAGATTGCTTTGTCAAACGTGAGCGAAAAAAAAATAGTAGGGGATATCATATCTGAAGGGGATAGTGTCGTTTTAGTTGTCCCCATAGATTCTGCCGCTCCAAAAGGCAGATTAATCCTTCCGCAACAACAGACTATACGTGATATTATCGATTCAGGCGGTATTGCAACAGTTACCCGAGATTCTGAACTGAATACTACTTTTCACCTTTTATCGAAAAAACCTAAGCTTGTCATAACAGATTCTCAGGTTTTTAAGACTGTCGCAAAAGCAACACCTGACGATGTGTTATTAACATCTTTTTCTATTCTTTTTGCTCGATATAAGGGAAATTTATCTCAGTTGGCAAAAGGCGCCTCCTTTCTTTCTAAACTTAATAACGGCGATAAAGTTCTTATTTCCGAGGGATGTACCCATCACCGTCAGTGCAACGATATTGGTACAGTAAAACTTCCGGGATGGATAAACAACTTTACAGGTAAAAATATAAAGTACGAATTTACATCCGGTGGCGATTTTCCTGAAGATCTGTCGGATTATTCTATGATCGTTCATTGCGGAGGATGTATGCTTAATGAACGCGAAATGAAATACAGACTTCGTCACGCTCAGGATTGCGGAATTCCTATTACGAATTATGGTACTGCTATTGCTTTCATGCATGGAATTCTGAACCGTTCACTTTCTCCGTTTCCGGATATTATGGCAGAACTTGAAAAATAAATAAAAAGTCCCAACGAACTGTATCCTTCAGTTTTTTGGGACTTTTATCTCTTATAAATATTTTTCTACTATTTGCGTAAAGTTTTCTGCAATGTATTCTGCAATTTCTTTAACTTCATTTCTGGCATTTGAAACTGCAACACCGTGAAATGCTTTCAGCATCGTAATATCATTGCAGTTATCACCCACTGTGATTATGTCATTTTTATCTATACCATAGATTTCTGCAACTTTCGCAATACCGGTCGCTTTTGTAACTCCGTATGGAGGAATATCAACACAAACTCCGTTCTGATGTGCTGTAAATATGCCTTTAAAATCTCGGTTTAGATTTTCAGTAAATGCCATTGCTTTTTCATCTGTTGAAAATACAGTGTTCATCTGGTATGTGTAAGGAATATTCTTCAGAAGTTCCATGTCTATTTCAGGAGAATTCTCTCGGACATTAAAAAGTGTAACATGAGTATTTTCATATCCGACTCCGCAAGTAAGTCCTCCGTTTTTTAGAATATATTGAGCCATTTTAAGAATATGCTCGCGACTGCATTTATAAGCAAAAAGTTCATTCTTTTTGTTGTCTTCTGCCTGACCGCCACTTGCGCCGATAAGATAGTCATATTCAATATTATGTTTTTCAGCTTCATATTCTATTCCAAAAAGAACTCGGCCTGATACTATACCGAAAAGATTCCCTTCTGCCCGCCATTTTTGTATTGCGGCAAGATCTTCTGCCCAAACTTTGCCACCGCGCGTAATCGTTCCGTCAAAATCAGATGCTATAAGTTTCATATGTTCTCCAGATGTCGATATATTATTCAATATAATTCAGATTTTACTTTCCGCAAACCGTTATTAAATCAACGGCTCCCGCCATTCCTTGGGATCCAATAATCTGAGACTTTCCTGTGGCAATTTCACAATTCACATATCTGTGTAAATGACCGCAAACTACAGCTTTAACAGTATCACAGTTCTTAATAATCGAAACAAATTTTCTTGCTTTGATGTCTTCTGAATTTTCGTCGATATAGAAATACGCACCGGCATTTTCAATATCATTACGGCATGAATCGGTCAATAAAGGTATATGGCATATAATAATCAACGGAATGTTTTCATTGCATAATGCTTCGAGTCGTAAAATACTCTCATCTTCAAGAGTGTGCTTATTATCATTTACAGCAATTATACGAAATCCTTCAAATTCATAAACTCGCAGTTGAGCATCCCATAAATCTACGAGATTATCGTCTTCATGATTTCCCGGCACACATATGAATTGACCTCCTTTGTTTTTATAATCCATGAGTTTTTTTCGCAGGTATCTTTCTCCTGCAGGATGCATATAATTCAGTGTATCTCCGGTAATGAGCAACGCTTCTGGCCGTAATTTTTCTGCAAGCTTTAAGTGCTTTTCAAATGCAGCAACACTTGATATACGTTGTTCGTCTCCGAATGGTTCACCGGCACTTTCCGCATACTTTTCTTTGCCTTCAAGCCATGCACTTTCCTTTTCTATAGCCTTTGCTTTTTCTTCTGGTGTGCTCAAATCATCTATAACATGCAGATGAAGATCAGAAATATGCATAAAAAGATGCTCTCGTTTAACTCCGTCAATCAGAATTCTATTATTTCTGAACCAAAAAAATTTATCAAATTTCTCACTCATTTTATTGTTCCCTTTCAGATATTTGATATCAGCAATCATATTAAAAATTCCTTAATCAAGTAAATAATAAATAAATGAAGAGGGTAAAAAACATAAAACAAATACTTCATGTTCATACCTTTCTTTCCCGAATAAATGCAGAGAAGAATCAGCGCCAATAGACCTGTCAGCTGTACTAGATTCAAATTAAAATACTCAATCCCTTTAGACAAAAACTCAAGCATGAAAAGCGCATAAACGGGCAGTGGATAAAGTAATGTTTTAATTTTGTTCCCTTTTGCATAAAAGAATGCAACAATAAATAATACGCCTGAATAGGACCAGTCTGAATTTAAAGAAATTGCAATCAAACATGCAATAATATACGGAAATATCACTATCCATTTGTGCTTGGATTTCTTTTTAAGCCATTCGGCAGCATATAATGATGCAACACCTAAAAAAATGGTGATTATGACATTTGAATGATTGTTAAACAGTAAATAATAAACAGGTTCTGAAATTAACGCAAATATTCCGAGTCTTAAAAGATATTTGGGAACACTCTTTGTCTTTTCAAAACCGACTGCTGCGAAATAAGCCATTATAGGCATTGTAAGTCGACCTATAGCTCTGAACCATATTGCTGATGGAAAAAAAACAGCACCCACATGGTCGAATACCATTGCTATTATCGCGATTATTTTTAATAAAAATGCAGACATTGCTTTTCCTCAAATTTTTTATAATATTATCATAATTTACGCGTAGTGTCAAGTAAAACTTTAAAAAATATTATTAATAACAGAAACCGACTTCATCAGTATTTCAACATTGAATAAAATTGTTACAAAATTAGGAAAATGGAACGAAAGGTCTTGACAAAAACAAATAATTGTTATATACTATCAAAGCTGATTGCAGGCGATGGATAATCGCCGTCAGCGTATTGCGGGATTGTGTAATGGTAGCACGGCAGACTCTGACTCTGTTTGTGAGGGTTCGAGCCCTT
>JAEEJJ010000185.1 GCA_016281805.1 Clostridiales bacterium | reverse complement strand
GCAAAAGCATGGATATAAGAGCTGCGCCAAGTCCGAAAAGAGCGAATTTCACGAATTTGAGAATTACTTCAAAATACAGCATCGTCATTGAAACTCCGATGAGTTTTTTCACCGCTATCTGATATGCTTTTTCTCTGATATAGAAAATGCCCAAAACAACTATGCTGAGAACGAGTATTATTATTGCAATAGGGTAAAATGCCTTACAGTAAGCATCAAATGAACGAATGGTTGTTTTGTAAGCAAGGGGAAGGAACGTAACGCCTTCCGCGGATTCCGCCGCCTCTTTTACTTTTGCATACGCCGATTCTCTTGCGGAAGCGTTGTCGGAGTCGATAAGATAAAGACCGGAGCACATTTCTTTTTCGGCAAAGTATCCGCCCCAGTTGAGCATGACAATAACGTCGAGGTCTGAAGCTGCGCCTATGCCCATATGTCCGATCACACGATAACGAATCCCTTCGTAAGTAAAGTATTCCTCATTTCCGGATTTCTCGGTGCTGTTTTCACTTATACGCGAACCGACGATGCAGAGAGGTTCGGCAGAAAGGAGCTGTTCTTCGGTAAAGAAGCTTCCCGTAAGCATTTTCGGCGTCGGAAAATCGCCTTTTCCGTAAACTACCCTTACCCATGGGCTGTCATAATCTATATTTGATTCGGAAAGGATATGATAAATAACGAAATCATTTCCGTAATTCTGCGGCGTAAGCAAGAACGGCTCTGCACAGGTAATTCTCATTTTAAGCGAAGAAGGACCGTTGAACATATCGTAGTTCCTGTTGTTTTGCCTGTTAACGATAAGCTGATTTACAAAGACAACAACAAAAAACGACGCAAGAAAGAACGATACAGCAATCATAAAGCCGTTGACGTTAAATTTTTTCATTTTTTATTCCTTTCCTTTTATTATTTCGGCGGTATCGAGTTTTGAAGAGCAGATATAGGCTATAATCGCAACGATAGCAAGAAAGACGATGTTCATTACAAGCATGAGAGGATATATCATACGGATCTCCACTCCGTTTACGGGAAGAGTCATCCAGAAGCCAATGAGCGCAGCCGACGTGCGATCAAAGGCGTAAATTATATATACATAATGCGATAAAATATCGGCGCAAAGAAGATATATTGCAAATTCAAGGACATAAGTGCGGACGACGTCGCCGGACGTGGCTCCGACAAGACGGTGGATCGCGATATCTTTTGTGCTGTTATTAAATTTGTTTATAATGATAACTATAATTACAGTAACACAAAACGCCAACACTACACCTGCAATCAGCCCGAAATTTATCATTCTTTTTTTATACATCTGTTTGTATACAGCGTTTACCTGTTCATTTTCATTCAAACGCGTATTCGTACCTAATAAATCATCCTCAGCAAATGCTTTCGACAACGCTTCGATAGTTTGCTGTTCATTATCCTTTTCAACATAAATGAAATAACGGGAAATTCCTTTATAGAAATCTCTTGCCTGCGATTTTTTGGATTCCTCAGGGAAATATTCGGAAGTATTCGGAACTTTCGGAATAATAATATAATCATCCACATTTGTTCTTTGTCCCGGTCTATCTTCCAGATTTGTATTTTCGTTCAGAAAACCGACAATAACATAGCTTGCATGGTTCTGATCTTCAACTCTGTTTCCATCGTCATTTTCAAGATAATATGGACCTTCAGGATGGTTTATAATGTCTCCGATATCATAATACTGCATAAAGCTGTAGCCCATTACAATCGGAATAACGGGCAGCTGTCCTTCCGGACTGATTGTATAATCAAATCTGAGATTTTCTTCCGTAAACCCTTCCCCTTTACAATAGGTCAACCCTTCCAAAAGTATTGAATCTACATCGATTCTGGCAGCGTTGTAGTGGCAAAACCCGCGGATCTGTTCCATCGTGTATCCCAAACTTGAATAAAACCCTGTCGCCTCTTCCTGCCTGAGAAACGAATTAATTATCTCACGTCCAGTATTTTCAGCACGCTGCACTTCGGTAGACAGCTCGTATGCACGACTGTCATCCGAACTAAAACCAGCTCCGAAACTTCTTTTCGATAAAATGTAACCGTCTATTGCCTTCAGCTTTTCAGTCAGAATGTCGTATGATTCAACAATAGCCGCTATGGCAGCATCATGCTCTGTCTGTTCTTCCTCCGTAAAAGGAACAACCCTGAGTATTGTAGGATCTGAAGAATCGGGCACAAGCTTACCAGAATTGAACACATTGGACAAGTTCATCATATATTCTTCGTTTGTGATGCGAACGGAATAAACGGAATATTCTATGTATGATTCGTTTGTTAAACCCGAATTACTTATTTCCGTGAACCAGAAATTATAGGTTACCCATGCAAAAGAATAGCTAAGTATCTGAATAAGAAATGTAAAAAGCAGAGCAACGATTACAGCCAGAGTGATGTTCGATTTTATGTTTTTTATGGCATCGGACAGATAATGGCGAAACATGAGAGCTCACTTCCTTGTAAATATATGAAAATCTATAAAGCAATTTCACAGTTATTCTATTTTATCGGCAAGCCACCGAATAAAAACGGTGACTTGCCTTTTTGAGGTAGTCAAGGAGTTGGTTTAAGATATTTCAGTATAATGACTCCAGTTATACTGATCAGTATTATAGGCAGGTCTTTGGATAATCAAAGCTTCTGATTCTGAAAAGGACCAATCGCCCTCATCGTATTGCCAACCTTCATTATTATAATTCAACGCAACAACAGTTCTAAACTGCGTGGTCATATTAGCCCCAATGTAACGTGCATAAACAGTTAAATACGGTATTTTTGCGGGAGTAAAAGTTGCATTAGCCTCCGCACACTGAACATATCCGCTTCTGTTCTGAGCGCAAAAGACCGCGGAAACACCGACAGCGATCACGGCTATCAACAAAACCGAAATTACGATATTTTTAAGTTTTCGCATATTTTACATCCTGATTACAGTTAAATGATGTAATTAAATTTACATTAAGGCACAGAGATATCCACTCCGCGCCGACCTGTCCATCCTAAGGTTCGGGGCATGAGCTTACGTCTTTTTTCTTTAATGGAAATCTTAACATTCATTCCCGTCACCACATTTCGTTTGTTGATTACATTATAACACGGAAAGATACCGCGTGTCAATATATTATATTCACATATATTAAAAAAACAACTGCAATAATGCGTAATTTTTGGTTATTTTGACGAAAGGCAGTGTGGATTTACTTTCAGATCCGATTATGACGGATCACTTTACTATTATTCCTTTCCTTTTATTATTTCGGCGGTATCGAGTTTTGAAGAGCAGATATAGGCTATAAGCGCAACGATAGCAAGAAAGACGATGTTCATAACAAGCATGAGAGGATATATCATACGGATCTCCACTCCGTTTACGGGAAGAGTCATCCAGAAGCCGACAAGCGCGATCGAGCCTGGATTAAATGCGTAAATTATATATACATAATGTGATAAAATATCGGCACAAAGAAGATATATCGCAAATTCAAGAACATAGGTGCGGACGACATCGCCGGACGTGGCTCCGACAAGACGGTGGATAGCAACGTCTTTTTTGACGCCGTTGATTTTATTGACAATTATTATCATTATAACCGCAACACAAAAAATGAGAGTAGAACCTGCAATAATCCCGTAATTTACACTTCTTTTTCTATAAACCTGTTTATACGCGGCATTTGCCTGTTCGTTGTTCTGCAATTTATAATAGATACCCATAACAGTATCTTCAGAAAGGGCTTTGGAAAGAGCGGGAACGGCAGAAGATTCATATTCTTTATCTATATAAATGAGATAATTCTGCAGATTCTGATAAAATTCATTGATGTAATTTTTTTCGTTTATTCCGGGAAAGTATTCGGGAGTTGTCGGAACTATCGGACAAATAATATAATCGTCCACGCTTCTTCTTACACCCGGTCCATTCTCAAGAGAAGTATCTTTATTAAGAAAACCCACTATGACATATCTGCCAAACGTCTGATCATATATATCGACAGGGACCTTGCCTTCTTTCTTCTTCTGCACCTGATACGGACCTTCGGGATTGCTTATAACGTCTCCGATACTGTAGTATTCTCTGAAATCATAACCCATAACAACAGGAATAGTGGGTAATGTGCCATCCTCCGTTATAACATAGTCATAGTTCAGGTTCTCTTCCGTAAAACCCTCACCCTCACAGTATGTCAGACCTTCCATAAGAAGAGTATCTACGCCGATATACACGCAGTTGTAGTCGCAAAACCGGCTGATTTCCTCTTCAGTATATCCCATATCGGTAAAAAACATCATAGCGGCTTTATTTTCCGCATAATTTTGACCTTGCGCTGCAGACATTGAAATCGGAAATGCATTTCCGTTGTCGGATTTCATAAAATTCCACTGTCTGTACGCAAAAATAATCCCGTCAATTTTATCGAGTTTTTCTTTCAGAACATTATATGAAGCGATAACGGAATCATTGTATGCCTTTTCCTCATCAGTCAAAGGAATTAGTATCTTATTCTGCGGATTTTCAGGGTCGATCTGCGTTTTTTCCCTTTTAAAAACCTCGATGATACCGTTGCTCGAATGTGTATTTTTAAGAGAATAAACGGAATATTCTATATACATCTCGTTTTTTATACCGGAATCATACACCACGTCGCTCCAATAGACGTATGTAATCCATGCGAAAGAGTAGCTTAATATCTGTATAAGCATGGTGAAGAGCAAAACGATGGTAACTGCAAGAGGAATGTTTGACCTGATGTTTTTAATCGCTTCTGTTAAATATACGCGTATCATTG
>JAEEJJ010000184.1 GCA_016281805.1 Clostridiales bacterium | reverse complement strand
TGGCAAGCTCTGAACGGTCAAGGCTGCCGTCTTTTTTCAAAATCTCTTTTCCGAATTTTTCGGCAAGCTTGGGCAGCAGTTGCTGCGAAACTTCTCTTGCGATAATATCGGTATCTATGTGTATAAAACCGTGGGAGCAAAGCATCGAAGAAACTGTTCCCTTACCTGCGCCGCTCGGTCCCGTAACGCCGATTATCATACGTTCCCCTCCGTGTTTATCACTCTGAAATCGGATGCCCGAAGAAGACGATTGTATACTGCAAGAGCCACTCCGTCAGGCGGTGCAGTGTGAACGTATATCACTTCACAGTCCTTTATGCCGTCGGCTTTTCTGAGCGCCGCAAAAACATTTTCGGCAAGCGTTTCGGGTCTGTTCGGAGATCCGTAAGGAATTGTGATATAATTTGAAAAAAGAGCTTCTTCACCGTCAAAACATAAAACAGCAGTCTTTTTATCGTCAAAATGACTGTTTATGTAATCAAGCACCGAAACTGTGCTTCCGGTAAGACAAACCGTTTCGGCATCGGGAGCATAATGTCTGTGTGCAAGACCGGGGGAGAGAGCTTTTTCGTTTTTCTGCAGCCTTTGCAAAACCGCATCCGCAACGGTAAGCTCGGGAAGGACCTGCTTTAGCATATCTACCGTGATCGCTCCGGGACGAAGAAGACACGGTTTTTCACCTACAAGGCTCACAACTGTTGATTCAACTCCGCATTCGCAGTTTCCGCCGTCAACTGCTGCGGAAACATACGGATTCTGAGAAAGATCGTTGATTATATGTTCAAATCTTGTCGGAGATGGTTTGCCCGAAATATTCGCACTGGGAGCGGCAAGAGGAAAACCGCAAAGAGAAATAATATTTCTTGCCGTCGGATGTGAAGGCATACGGACCGCAACGCTTGAAAGTCCTGCCGTAACTATATCGGGAACGACGGATTTTTTTGGAAGTATCATTGTCAGCGGACCGGGCCAGAATGTTTTTGCGAGCATATACGCTTCGTCTGTGGGAAAACAGTATGCCGAAAACCATTCCGTACTGCTGATGTGTATGATCAGGGGATTATCCGCAGGTCTGCCTTTTGCGAGAAATATTTTTTTTACGGCGTCTTCGTCAAGAGCGTTTGCCGCAAGCCCGTATACGGTTTCTGTAGGTATGGCGGCAATGTCCCCGTTTTTCAGCAAACGCGAACACGTTAAAAGATCTTCCGAAGAATCTGAAAGAATGATCATATTTTCCTCAAAAAAACGGTTATTTCATGAAAACATCGAAATAACGCCGAAATAAGATGTGATAATGAAAACAAAGATAAAAATATATAAAAACGGCTGTTTCAGCAAAAGCCTCTTCTGAAAGGGCGGCATTTCATTGCTGTGCGACAGTTTTCTGAATTTAAAAACTACGGCGAACGCGATAAAAAACGTAAGCGCAAACACTGCAGCAAAAATAAAGAAAAGCGTGTATGCCATCTGCCCTGCGGTTGTGTGAAGATATTTTTCGGTCAGTCGAAGAACGGCTGAATTCAGATTCAGAAAAAAATGAATGATTATCCCGAGCTTCAGGGAATTGAAACGCAGTGAAAAATAACCTATGCATATGCCTGCGCAGAAACTGAAGATATAATTTGCGGGAGATGTATGCATCATCATGAACAGAACCGCAGAAATAATTACCGCAAATCCTTTTCCGCATTTTTTCAGCGTGTTCATTGCAAGTCCCCGCAAAAGCAGTTCTTCGCTTATCGCGGGAAGAACGCAGAGATAAACGATATAAAGCGGAATAAGATACGGAGATGACGGAGTTTCGGGAACAGGCGGTGAAAACCGGTATCCCAGAATGGCAAAAACACGGTCGAAAAACAAAAAAAGAAGCCCGGTAACGCCATATGAAACAAAAAAAGTTGTTCCTATGGCGCAAAATGCCTGCGGAGCAGTTGGCAGGCGGACAAAAAATCCGTCATCTTCATTTTCGGAACGGAAAATAAACGATGCAAAAACGGGAATCGAAACGCAAAGAAGATAAAGTGCTGTACTAAAGCAAAGTCCGGCAATATCGGACTCGGAAGAAAGGCTTTTTATCGCCTCATCCGCATTTTCGACTCCCAAAAGTTCCAAAAAGCTCTTTACCGGGCGCTGCCAAAACGGTAAAACAAGAGTCATAAGCAGTTTTACTGAAGTGAGAATAACGAAAATCGTATTTAAATTTGAAGCAAACTCTCTTTTTTCAGATTTTATCCGCTCCATTCAAAGCACCCGCGCAGACACAGCAAAATTCATAAAAACAGTATAGCACAACAACAGGTTTTTTTCAAGTGAAAACACGCTTTTTTCGGAATTTTTATAAAACGGACAAAAATATCGGATGTGCAATGTTCAACGGCGAAAAACTTATACTTGACAAAAGATAAAAATGGGATTATAATTGCAATACAGTTTTTTTCTTGAAAGGATAATTGAAATGTCATATAAAATAGAACTGCACTGCCACACAAACCCCGTAAGCGGGTGTTCGAACATCAGAGGTCAGGATCTTGTAAGATGTTATGCGCAGGCAGGTTATGCCGCAGTTCATATCACGGATCACTTTACATCGTCCTTTTTTGACGGTCAGGAATTTACTGATTATCTTTACGGATATCATGCAGCTAAAAAAGAAGGCGATAAAATAGGTGTAAAGGTTTATCTGGGCGCGGAGCTGCGTTACGACGGATGTGCAAACGACTATCTTCTTTTCGGTGTGACCGAGGAATTTCTTGCGGGAGCAAAAGAACTTCTGCATCGCACTTACCCGGAAATATTCGCGTATTGCAGAAAAAACGGCGTGCTTATTTATCAGGCGCATCCGTTCAGAGACGGTATGACGGAAACTCCCTCGGAAATGCTTGACGGAGTGGAGGGATACAACATGCATCCGCATCACCGTTCGAGAAACGAAAAAGCGATAGCGTATGCAAAAGAACACGGATTGAACTATCTTTCGGGTTCAGATGCACATTCGAAAGAAATGGTCGGCAGAGGCGGTATTATTTCGGATATCCTGCCAAACGATTCAAAAGAACTCAGAGATCTGATTTTAAGCGGCAAATACGAACTTTATCATGAAGGAGAGTTGTTGTAATGGCTTTTTTACAGATGGAACTTTTTTCCGAAAGCATTGGAATGATGACAGGCGTCAATGTTATAATACCTGAAAGAGCTTCTGATCTTCCGTCGGTTTTGTATCTTCTGCACGGACTTTCCGACGATCAGAGCGCGTGGGTCAGACGGACGTCCGTAGAAAGGTATGCCGAAGGCAAAAACCTTGCCGTTATTATGCCAACCACGCATCGGGGATTTTATACCGATATGGCGGACGGTTACAATTACTGGACGTATATCTCAAAAGAACTGCCCGAAAAAATGCACAGCATTTTCAGACTTTCCGAAGAAAGAGAAAAAACCTTTGCGGCGGGCCTTTCAATGGGCGGATACGGAGCTTTGAAACTCGGTCTTCGCAAGCCCGAAGCATTTGCTGCTGTCGCGGGCTTTTCGTCTGCTGCAGATATGAGACGTCCCGTTTCTCCGTCAGCGGAGCATAAACGGATTTTCGGAAATGACATTTCTGCCGAAAACGATCTTTTTGCCATCGCGGAAAAACTTCCCGTCAAAGACGCTCCCCGTATCTATATGTGGTGCGGCACCGAAGATTTTTTGCTTGACGCAAACAGACGTCTTTCATCTCATCTTAAAGACCTTGGCTTCGATATCGATTATTCAGAATCGGCTGGAGGACATCAGTGGGAAAGATGGGACGAGCAGATCAAAAAAGCGATCGACTGGTTCGGCATTGAATAATTTGGTCATTATAACGGAATGCTCCTTTTTACACCGGCATAATTTGTCAATAATTAACGAAGTTTTCTGCTGACTTAAATAATTTTAAAAAAAGTCTTTATTTTCTTGTTAAAATGTGCTATAATATATTCGTGATAAGGAATCTTTTATGATAAAATCGCCGAATATAAAAATTCTTATCGCAATATCACATAAGGAGTGAAACGTATGCAAATTACCTACACAGAAAGAAAATGTCACATATGGGACAGCACTAAGGATTATACCGAAAAAAAGATCAAAAAGCTTGAAAAATTCTTTGCCGGTGATTGCGTCGTACACGTTAACTACACCCTGGAAAAAGACGACAAATGCAAGGTCGAGATTACCGCGGATTACGGCGGAATCATTTTCAGGGCGCAGGAAACAACAAAGGACTTCCGCGAGAGTGTGGACAAGATAGTTGACGTTCTTATCAGACAGATAAGAAAACACAAAACAAAACTCGAAAAACGTCTTAAACAGAGCGATTTCACATTTGAGCGCGGATTTTCGACCGATACAGAGGATGAGGACGAAGATATCATAACAAGAAGAAAATCTCTTGTTGTTACAACCATGTCTGAAGATGAGGCGATACTTCAGATGAATATGGTCGGTCACGACTTTTTCGTTTTCCGCTCCGATGCAAACAACCGCATATGCATCGTTTACCGCCGCAAGGACGGAAATTACGGTCTGATCGAAACCGAATAAACCCGAAAAAACGCACTTTTAAATATTTCGGTTTTTAAATACAGTAATATTGCAGGATCAACCCGAGAGATCGGGTTGATCCTTTTATAAAAAAAAGCCCATTCAATGATGGACTTTTTTTGAAAAACAGTTATAAGGTTCGGTATATTTGCCTGTGTCAGGTATTGTTTATTCTTCTCCCCATACTGCGATGATCCCGCGCTTTGACGGCTCTATGTTCTCTTCCACATGCTCGTCAACCTTTTTGCTTACCGATTCGATATACTCTGACGGTGATTTGTTGCCCTGCAGCCATTCGCCGAGAGCCGCCCACGATGCGGTGGCAAAATATGTATACTGCGAGTTCCAGTATAGATCGAAATACACATCAGTGTCGCGCGAATCAAAGAAGTAATTTCTTGACATAAATTCACGAATTGATGCGGCTGTGGGATATTCTTCAAAAGGTTCATACAGTGCGCTTATAGCCGCCGCCGTTTGTTCCGGACAATGCGAAAGCCGCGAAAAAACAAGACATCTTTCAATATTGGCATGACATGCAGCCTTAAACCCCGGCGCAACATCCGGTCCTGACGGCCATGGAACAAGACCGAAATTAGTCATTTCTTTTGCTACTCTGTTGATAACATTTTCAGAATTTATTATGCCGATAACGGTGTTGCCTGCCAGAAAAGAATCAAGCGCATTGCTCTGGGTATCCAGAGTGTAAGCCAGAGGTCCGTTACAAATATATTTTGCTTCTTCCATCGAAACGAGTGCTTTGGGATTATAAAGGCCCGATTGGAACTCACCGTTTTTATCAGGCTCTGCCAGCCTGTATCCGTTTGAAATAAGATAAAGACTTCCCAGGGCGTGTGTCGAGCAGGTCAGAGCGTAGTTTTTTACCTCGCTGCCTTCTGCCGAGTAATACTTTTCAAGACAGTCTCTGAAAGTCTCCCATGTCCACTGTTTGTTTTCATAAAGATCTCTGGGATCGGATACGCCGAAAGATGAGATCAGGTCTTCGTTTACAACCGGCAGAGTGTCGTATGAAACGGAAACACTCGGCCACATCAAAGGAATCAGCCCGTAGCAGTCATCCTGCCAGTATATAACTTCGAGGATATTGCGTCTGCCCCATTTTTCCTCATTGCGAAAATCGATATACTCTTCCAGTTCGGTCATTCCCATAAGCATTCCGATTTTTGCAGGGGCACGAAGCATATCGGATATGCCTACCATTGCATCGCACATATATGTTCCGGATGCAGAGGTGGCAATAAACATCGGATCTGCCACGCTGGTGATCATATACTCTATATCCAGCGTGCAGTTCAGATCGTTCTGAACATCTTTCAGACGTTTCATGGCAAGCTCGCCTAAAAGCGTACCGTTTTCATAGCCTAAGCTGGAGTCTATGTCTTCTCTGCCTGACTTCAGGGCATAAACATACTTGATTTTTGCGCCCTCAAGTTCAAGCTTATCACTTTCAAGCGTAAGATCCAAATCGAAGCTTTCGGTTCCTTGTAAACCGCATGCCGCCAGCAAAACAGAGGCCAGCAGTGCGATCGCAATACTTTTAACGGTGTTTCTCATAAACACGACCTCCAGATATATTGTATTTTTTGATATTCTTATGATGCGGTGAATGATTTTTTATTCGGATGAAAACGGTCTGTTTCATGCCTTTGTAATGTGCGCCATATTTCTATAAATTAGTATATAGAAAAAAACGGATCTTGTCAAGAGCAAATATCAAAAAGTGATATTTTGCTTGACAAATCCGATTATAATATGTATAATCAGACTATCTTTTTTTAAATCGATCTTCAGCGAGCGGGTATTGAAAAGAAATCGCCGTTGGAACGGAATTACTATCCATGAAATGAGGAACATTTTTTATGGAATTCAAAACAATGAAAATGCCGAAAAAATCGCATGTATCCGACGTCAGATATACGTCAAATTCCCTGTTTTTCAAAAATGACAGCGGACTGAATATCCGCTTACGTTTTGAAGGTGTCTGCGGATGGAGAGTTCAGACCTCTGCCGACGGTAAATTCAGCGGGAAAGGCGCTGCACAGGCTCTCGCCGGATTTATGGGCGAAAAAAATCCTTCACGGCCGTACCCTCTGTATGTAAAAAAGAGAGCATCCGACATAATCATAACAGAAAAGAACGGAACATCAGCAGTCGTTTCCGCTCAGAACGGAAGCATGGCGTTCTGTGATAAGGCAGGCGAAAAAATAATAGAAGTGAAGTCTGTGTCGCGGTCCTGCGACAATATGATCATGACCGGCGCGCTTGACGCTGATGAGGCTTATTACGGCGGAGGCGAAAGGCTTGACACCGCAAACAAACGCGGCACGGCGTTCGATCTTTTCACAGCAGACGGCTGGAACAATTCGTTTTTGTCGTATACGGTTATTCCCTTGTTTTTAACAACGCGCGGCGGAGGAATGTATATTAACAGAAACGAGTCGGCATGGGCGGATTTCGGAAAAGAAAAATCCGACGAGTGGTTTTACAGACTTCGCAGAGGTGAAATGGACTGCTATTTTTACCCGACAGGCCGAATGACAGACGCTTTATACGGTTATACTGTGCTTACGGGTCATGCGTATATGCCGTCAGAATGGATGCAGAAAATGCATATATGCAGATACCGACCCGACTTTTCTCATTTTGAAAAAGATGACTGTTTTGCGACGGCCGAAAGTATTCCCGATTTTAATGAACTGTATATCTGCGTTGACGAGAAATATGTTCACGTAAAAAAAGCTTCGAAAAAAGAGCGCAACGAAGCGAAAATGTTCTTTGTAAAAAAAGAAGATCGATTTATAAAATCATATGTCCGTGACGACAGCGGTATATTGTATCGGTCCGGTCCGAAAGGAAATCCGGGCGGAAACTCGTGCAAAACCATAATTTCGAAATATATATCAAATGATATGAAACCTGCAGCTGCAAGCATGGAAGCTCTTTTATGGAGCAAATGCTTTCATGATACAGACGAGGGGCGTGCATATAAAGCAGAAATGCAGCAGTCGATAAACTGGCTTCACAGCCACGGTATACGCGCAATGGTCTATCTCAGAGCAGGCGAAACAGACAGTATGGATATCGGCTATAAAGACGAATACAGGGTGCATGCCGATGTTTCGGTTAAAAATGATGACGGCAGCATTACAGTAAATAAAAATACTGCCGATATTCCCTGGCTTGTCGGAACCGGAGATAATCCCGATATTGGCAAAGGCGGATACGGCGGAATAAGGACCGCAGATTATCTTGATATAACAAATCCTGAGGCGGTCGACTGGTATTTTGACAACATCTGGGGTCAGATGATCGAAATGGGGATAGACGGCGTTAAGATCGACTTTTGCGAGTGTATGCCGGACGGAGACGTTCCGGCGGGTTCGGTAACAACGCATTACAAATGGAAAAATCCCTCATTGATCGCTCCGGGCACGGAACATCACGCTTATCCGGTATATTTTATTTCCGCTTTTTACCGAAGAATGCTTGAACTCAGAAAGAAAAAAGGACTCAACGACGGCTTTATGCTTTTTTCACGCGGCGGCGGCATAGGATCGCAAAGAAATCCGTATATGTGGGCGGGCGATCAGGTCCGCAGCTTCGGCAAGCTTCAAAATCATATCCTTGCCGTTGTCAACAGCGG
>JAEEJJ010000183.1 GCA_016281805.1 Clostridiales bacterium | reverse complement strand
TGTTTTCTGATCGTTAAATGAATATACAAGTCTGCCGCTTTCATCTTTTGTTACTGCTCTTGCACCGTTTGAATAAAGCGCTCCGAGTTCAAGATACGGCAGGTTGGTGTATGCCATAGCATATGTTCTCATGTTTTCGTCGGGGCTTGATACATCATGTATCGCCTCACACATTTTTTCAAACGTTGCCCATGTCCACTCTCCCTGTTCGTCAAGCTCGTGGGGAGATGCCTGCTGATAATTTGATATTACTCTCGGGTTGAACCACATTGCAGGCACGGTATCTGCTGCGGGAAAACCCCAGTAGTATGCGATGATGGAATAATAGTCCCCATTGAAATTTCCGGCTTCCAGAACAGCGGGAGGACCGAACAGTCCCGACTGAAGGTCTAAATCCATATCTGAAAACGGAGCGAAATAACCGTTTTGCAGATATTTACCTGTGATCACCTGATGAATTGCGTTAAACATCAGATCCGCATATTTCATATTCGCCGCATAATAAGCAAGAAAAGCTGCGATATCACTGCCGTTCAGAATATCGATTTTGCAGTTGAATTTTTCTTCGGTTTCCTTATAGCGCTGCAACAGCTTGTCACCTCTCGCGGTATCGCCCGACACAGGGTTCAGAGGATATACGCTGCCGTGTGTTATCGCGGCGATCTTGTATTCATATCCCAGAAGGTCTGCGTCTGAATCACTATCTGCCGAATCATATTGCGGAATTACTTCCGCTTCAGACTGACTGCCGCAGGAGCACATTATAAATACCATGCAAAATGCCAGAATTAAACTGAAAGTTCTTCTCATTGTTAGCCTCTTTCTGTTCGTAATTATGCATTTACCAAAGTTTTTTCGTCACCATTTTTATCGGTTTGCATTCCGGAAGATCGCTTGCCGTTTTTTCGTTTGCAGAGGTGAATTTAATTGGAAGAGCTGTGAGCTCCGAAAGCCTTTTCATCTTTTCTTCTGTTTCAATAATTGTATTTTTTACTGTTTCATCACCGAGATTGGAATTGTTTACAAGAGCCGTCGCTTTAAGGTGAGAAGCTGCTTCGATATCGTAAAGCAGCGAGACCATTTCATCTTCGTTTGATGTCATGGGTCTGTAAAAATTTACGATGTAAAGCATTTCGTAGCCCTGTTTAATTATATCTTTGGCGTATCTGCCCAAAACGACCGCGCCGGCGTCGTCTCCCCCGACATCCCAGAAAACTTTGCAGTCCGTATTAAAAACTTTCATCACTGTTGCAGGCATTGCGGGAATATCAAGATTTGTGTTTGCGCTCATCGGCGCGATAAGTTCTATTCCCGCTTCAGTGAGTATGTCTTCATTATCTGCAGACCGGAAATACGGATTTACTATATCAGCATCGATAAGAAATACTTTTTTATCTGTTTTTTTCGCCTCTTCAAGTGCAAGGTTTACTGCAATATTTGTTTTTCCGGAACCGTAGTGACCGGTAATTACTGTGTGTTTCATTTTCGACTCTTTTCATATATTATGGGAGATAGATATTGTTTCAGCAGCATCTTGATTTTTTTTGACTTGCATGGTATAATAATAAAAATCGGAAAATCGGAGGAGTGTGCGTATGAAGAAAACAACACTTATGCACATATTGGTGGTTGTTATGTTGTTTGTAGCTGCTATGTCTCTTTTGGGCGGATGTGATAAAACGAAGTATACCCTTGTAGGCGCCGATATGTTTGAAAATGCAAAAGAAGAATACGCGGCAGGGGAGCAGGTGACTTTATATTATCCTTATATCGCGACCGATACGGATTATTCTTTTTATATAGACGGAGAAATAATCAATCCCGATTACAGTGATGAGAAAGGATTTATTATATCGTTCGTTATGCCTGAACACGATGTAACGGTAAGTTACGATATGGTAAATACCATGGAATATATCCCCGACGAACCCGAAATGCTTGTTGATTATTATGAAGCTACCGTTGCCACCGTTGGCGGAGACGGTTATTTTGAACTTGTTTTACGAGCTAACGAAAGCCGGACACAGGTTTTTATAGATTCTTATTCGGGCGATGAAAACGGGGAAACGAAACAAACATATGAAGTTCCTATAGATGTAGTGGATGAATGCTATGAGGCGATAGAAAACTGCAATTTCCGCGAATGGAACGATAACCCCGATTATTACGGAATTACGGGCGCATATTATGTATTGAAGTTTAAGGACGGTGCGGCATACACACGTGTCACGTCAGAACATATGCCTGAAAACGGCAAAGAGCTTATGTGGTCTGTCGGCAGCGTACTGAACCGTTATCTCGCTATGGGTACGCTTACAGAAACTGATTAAGTATACCACCATTTTGTTTTAATGTCAATAATACCGTGCCTTAAAGACACGGTATTATTTTTTAGTTATTCTTTTTACAAATACGGTTTTTCCGTCCGAGCAAAAAACGATGTTATAGCCCGAATAAACAAAACCGTATTCTCTTGTCGGATCTGCGGCATAGCCCGGTCTCGGGTCGTTTTGCAGTATGCCTTTAACTGCCGTAAGCACCGGGTCAGGCAAAGCTTTATCGGTTTCGTTTTCAAAAATAACATCAAGCGTATGCTTTTTTGTTTCTTCCGTATAGCCTTCTTTGGCATCCGGATGCATATCTGCTACCGGAATATACGGTTTTATATCAATTATAGGCGTATTGTCAAGCATATCTATGCCTGAAACATATATTACAGGCGAATCGTCTGACGTTGTATCAATATATTCAAGCTTTACGCACGAAAGACCTATTTTGTTCGGGCGAAACGGCGATCGGGTGGCAAAAACACCTATTCTGTCGTTTCCGCCAAGACGTGGAGGACGCACAGTAGGATGAAAATCGTCTGAAACTACGTCTGAAAAAATCCATAAAAGCCATATGTGCGAAAACTCTTCAAGCCCTCGCACAGCCTCGAAACGTCTGTATTTTTTTTCAAAAACTATTTTGCCCGTAAGCTCATTTACAAGTCCGCTTTGTCTCGGAATGCCGAATTTTTCGGAAAAACCGGTACGGATATGAGCAATGGGCTCTATATAAAAGTTTTCTTCCATATCTTTAAATATCAAACACCCCGTAAACATATGAGATCACGGAGTGTTTGTTTTTTATTCTTCCGTTCTGAATAATACGAGCAAAAGCTCTTTCTCTTCGTACTCTGTAACAACA
>JAEEJJ010000182.1 GCA_016281805.1 Clostridiales bacterium | reverse complement strand
CTCGAAGAGATCGTCAAAAAATATGTTGAAATGAACGTCGCGCATCCATTTATGGAAGGGAACGGCAGAAGCACGCGCATCTGGCTCGATCTGATTTTGAAAAAGAATCTGAAAAAATGCGTTGACTGGAGCCTGATCGACAAAAAGGATTATCTCTCCGCCATGCGTGAAAGCGTCGATGATCCGACGGCAATGTACGGACTGATAAAAAACGCCTTGACAGATGATATTCATAACCGAGAGATCATCATGAAAGGCATTGATTATTCGTACTACTACGAGGCTGAGGAATAAAAATCCACACAAATTCCTATTTTAAATGCTGAGATTTGAACGGAGTGTATGTAATGTCCTATGAACGAAAAGGAGAAAAAGTAAAACCGGGAATTTACCGTGTATATAACGGCTCCCCCGTTGAAGTCATAATGATGGTCCCTGAACCGGACACAGGGAAAGAGTTTGTCATCTGTAAGAAATGGAGATTCGTCCGGAACAAGGATTATTTCGTCGTCAGCAAAGAGAATTTCTACTCGGAGATCGAGGATCAGTACGGCAAAAAGCATCAGCGGTACAAATATACCGATTTTTACGAAGAGCAGGCTTCCAACCTTGAAGATATCGAAGAAGACGGGTTTAACGTCAGAGACCGTATCGTAAGAATGCACGAGAAAGCGCACCGGTTTGACGATTCATATCTGAAACACCGCACACTTCGTTCATCGAGCTCATATATCAATTATGCAAAAGATATCGTTGAACATATAACCGAAGACCGCGCCCGTATTCAGCTGTGCAGGAATGAAAAGCTGTATATCGGGCTGAAAAAAGAAGAGTTTAAGATTCTGGTCGAGGATCTGAGATACTTCGATCTGTGTATGAAAGGTCCGCTTGCTCCGTATGCCGAGTTTTTCAGCGAGCGTTTCGGCGAGAACCCGACGTCAATCCGTGAATACGCCGCCGCGCACAATATCAACCGCGGAAGTGTTGAACATATTCAGCGTAAAATGATCCGTACATTCGCCGAAGAACTGAAAAAACGAGACGACTCCGACGGAGTTAAACGGATACACGAACCGGTATCTCTGGATTATGACGTCGATGAAGAAGACGAAGGAATTGAAACTGAGGAAAAGCAGATCTCGGATGAAGAATTTGTTCTGAACCTCATTACCGACGTGCTCGATCATAATATGACCGAATCTGAGATAAATAATGCGGTCGACGACCGGTTCGGAATTGGAAATATTGAAAATCAGTTGTGCAATGAAGCATGCCAGCTGCTGTGGGCCTATCTGAACAGCGGCGGGGAGTTTTATCTTAAGGAATGGTTCACAATAAAAGAACGTCTGCAGAAGCGGATTGCAGAGCAAAGCAAAGTATGACACTTCTATGACGAACGGCAGTCTTTGTGGAAACAGATAATGGAGGGGCAAATCAGATGATAGATTTGAATCACCTTGAAAAATACAGAGAAAACAATCGAATTGAAGCCAAAAAAGCGCTCGGCGGTCTTCCTCACAGCATATGGGAGACGTATTCCGCTTTTGCCAATACATTAGGCGGGATCATTCTGCTCGGAGTTGAAGAGCATCCTGACAAATCGCTTCACGCCGTTGATCTTCCCGATCCGAATAAGATAATCAAGGAATTCTGGGACATGGTCAACAATACGCAAAAGGCAAGCGTGAACGTACTTTCAAGCAAAGACGTTTCGAAAGAGATCGTTGACGGCAAACACATTGTTGTCATTAATGTTCCTCGCGCTGACAGATCGTACAAACCCGTGTATATCGATGGCAATCCGCTTAACAGTTACAGGCGTAACGGTGAAGGCGATTACAAGTGCACGAACGAGGAACTGAAGTCAATGTACCGCGACGCGTCTGTCAGGACGCAGGACATGATTGTACTTGACACTTTCAGCATGGATGTCATTAACGCCGAGAGCCTCCGTTCATACCGTCAGCGCATGAGATTGTCCCGACCGGGACACGTCTGGGACATGCTGGGGGATGAAGAGTTTCTCATAAAGCTCGGCGCCGCCGGGATAGGAGAAGACGGGGAAAAGCACCCGACGTCCGCAGGGCTTTTGATGTTCGGCAACGAGTACGACATAGTCCGCGAGTATCCGAACTATTTCCTTGACTACCGCGAGGAATACGACGACGTTCATCGCTGGACAGACAGGTTCATCTCTTCATCTGGTGACTGGAGCGGCAACGTATACGATTTCTATTTCCGCGCTTACAACAAACTTCAGCTTGATCTGAAAGTGCCGTTTGAAATGAACGGCGGACTTCGTGTTGATGACACTCCTGTCCACAAGGCGATCCGCGAAGCGCTTGCGAACTGTCTTGTCAACGCGGATTATTACGGCAGAGGCGGAGTTGTTATCATTAAAAAGCGTGAATCTGTTACGCTGAGCAACCCCGGCAGTTTCCGTATCGGAATAGACGCGGCAATAAGCGGAGGCTTCTCCGATCCGCGAAACGGAACGCTGCTCAAGATGCTGAACATGATAGATATAGGCGAACGCGCCGGCAGCGGCATACCGAACATATACCGCGTATGGCACGATCAGAACTGGGCGGAACCGACGTTTACACAGTCCTTTGAACCGGACAGAACGACGTTATCGCTTACTTTTGAAAAAACAAGCGATAAAAAACAAGCGATAAAAACAAGCGATAAACGAATTTTCATAATACAAAAAGAAAT
>JAEEJJ010000181.1 GCA_016281805.1 Clostridiales bacterium | reverse complement strand
GCAAGCGTGGGGATATAGTAATATATCTTGTTCGTTTCAACCTGCGGAAGAATAACGTATTGTTCGTGCAGAACCTCGTCGCCGGTATCCTCGTTGCCTTTACCCAGAAAGAGGTAAGGATCGAGCTGAAGCACTTCGCATACCGAAAGCATTATCCTCGCGCTTCCGCCGGAAAAGCTGTGTTCGTTGTTCTCGGCGCGCTGATACTGCCTGAGCTGTATCCCCGCGGCTTCGGCGACCTGCTTCTGCGTCATATTCATTTCTTTTCGGCGCTGCAGCAGAATATCTCCGTCTCTCAAAGGCATCAGTGTAAACGATTCTCCGTTGATCTGTTCTGTCGGGAAAACGTATTTTTTAAACTTCATATAATTCTCCTATAATGCAAAAGTGCCGTATATATTATACGACACTTTTGCGGGGCTGTCAAGATAAATAATGGGATGTATGCATCAACCATAATATATGAAACATTAATTTTATTAGCGTTCTCATTCGCTCTGTATAAGGCACGTCATTGTTTTCGTGAATTTGTATCTTGCTCGATGATCCCTGTCCACTTGTTTGTCCTTTTTTGCACTTCATTTAAATATTCGTTAACAACTGTGTGGAAATCAGCAAGAAATTTCTTTGCTTCGAATGTTGGCACCTTTCTTTGAATGTCACTTAATATCTCCGGAAGAATCTCTAGACATATGCGAAATCTCTCGTCAGATGATGATTCTAAAAACTCAATATAAGGTATTCGTATTCTGTAATCAGCATATCTCTTTTTATGGGATACATATTTTCTGTTTTTACAATAACCTCTGTCTTGCAGATTTTTAGATATACATATAAAAGTAATACCTATGCTGTCAATTGTATCACAATAGTCCTCTGCACGATGTTTCTGGTTGAACCTTTTTTCAATCGGGTCAAACATTTTACATATTAAATAACCAGCCGGTGGTTCACTTTCAGCAATAATAAACAAGTATCCCATTGTGTTCACCATTCTAAATATATCCAAAATGCCCAAATTGAATATGCTAATAGTTGTTGTGTTACTCTTTTTTGGCAGACATTGACAAATGAAGATGTTTTTCATTGCGCGTTTGCTTTGCTATTTATAAATCATTAAATATAAACTCAAATCATCATATGTAATATTGCGCTTGAGCGTTCCAGAGCTCTGCATATTTACCGGATTGGTCGGAGAGCAGGTCGTCGTGACTACCGAATTGAACGAGCTCGCCTTTTTCGAAGACGGCAATTTTATCGCAGAAACGGCAGGACGAAAGCCGGTGACTGATATAAATTGCGCTTTTAGCGCCGACGAGCTGGTTGAAATGCTCGTAGATCTCCGATTCGGCGATCGGGTCGAGCGAGGCGGTGGGTTCGTCAAGTATGACTATCGGCGAATCTTTATAAAGTGCGCGGGCGATTGCGAGCTTTTGCGTTTCGCCGCCGGATAATTCGATTCCGTTTTCGTTATATCTCCGCCCAATAAGCGTATCTATACCTTTGTTCAGCCCGTCGATTCGCTCGCCGAGCCCGACTTTACGCAGGCAATCCTCCACACGAGCGCGGTCAAATTGATCGCTCGTGGCAACGTTTTCAGCGATACTGAACTGGAATGTGTAGAAATCCTGGAACACCACCGAGAGCGCGGCTATATATTCATCGTATTTATACTCGTTTATCGGCACGCCGCCAACGAGGATTTCGCCCTCATCGGGCTCGTAAAGCCGGCAGAGCAGCTTTATAAACGTCGTCTTGCCGCTGCCATTGCGCCCTACCATCGCGATCCTGCTGCCCGGTTCGAATCTGCAGGACACGTTTTTAAGCGCGTAAACCTCGGTTTTCGGGTACTTGAAGGTCACGTTGCGGAACTCGATCGTAAGATCGCTTTTATCAAAGCGCGTATCGCCTTTTAAGTTCTCCTCCGGCAGATCGAAGAAATCGAATATATCCTGCATATAATCGTTGTTTCTTATGACCTGCGTACTGTTACCCGAAAGCAGAGTGAATGCGTTGATGAATCTGCGGATCGTGCCGTAATAAAGCATTATGTTGCCTATGCCAATCACGCCCATAAACGCCTTTGCACCTACGAAAAGATACATCGCGATATTCAGTATCGCCATGAGAATTGTATTGGATGCACCGTATCTAAATGCCACCCTCCTCGTTTCTTCTCGAAATTCGGGCGCATTTGCTTTGATAATATGAGGAATGGCGATCCTGCCAAACCTGAATATACGCGAATCCATACCCCACGAGATATTCCAATAGGCATTAGAACTCATATACATTTTGCTCATTTCATTTCCCCGCGAAATATTGTAAGCTGCCCGGCGATTAGAAAGTATTGTTGATATAATAATATTCAACGCAATCATAACCGCTAGCACAAGCGACGACCAAAGGCTATTTATGAAGGCGAAAACACCTGTTTGCGGTTCGGAGGATAATGCAAGAAACAAAGAAGCGGCGAGCGTCACCGACATAATTATATCGACGACTGCTCTTATAATCTGCCACCAGCACCAATATAACTGCATAAAACCGTAACCTCCGAAATTAGCGGCATTTACTATCTTCAGACGCATTATGGTTATATCCGAATCATCCAGATAGCGGTATTCCATACGGTTCTGCTTTTTCATATAGAACAGATCCTGAATGTTCCACATTACTTGGTCAGTCTTTTCGGCTTTGCGGTTTATAAAGTTTGAAAGCATCGAAAGCAGGAACTGCCCCACAACGGTGATGATTGCAAGGGTGAGCAGTCTTTCGTAATCGCTGCCGGCGATCAGCTCGTTGAGTATCCGCGCCGACATATAAAGTATGAAATAGCTCGGGAGCTGCTGATAAATCGCGTTGACCGTACGCCACACCATCGCCTTGCGGGAAAAGGTGAAAAGCATTTTGTAGCCGCGCAGGATCATACTCGCGTTCTCTTTGAAGGAGCGCTTTTTCTGTTTATCCTTTTTCACTTTCGACCTCCTTGTAATATTCGCTCTGTACGTCGAACATCATTCGGTACGTACCGCCTGAAGCCATAAGCTCTTCGTGCGTGCCGCATTCGGCAAGGCGCTTGCCGTCGAGCAGATATATTCTGTCGCAGAAGCGGGTGGAAGCGAGCCGGTGCGATATGAACACCGAAGTGCAGTTGGCGGCGGTTTTTGTGTATTGGCGATACATTTCGTCTTCGGCGATCGGATCGAGCGCGGAAGTCGGTTCGTCGAGTATCATAATCTGCGAACTACGGTATAAAGACCTCGCAAGCAACAATTTTTGGGTTTCACCGCCGGAAAGCCGCACGCCGTCCGGGTTCCAACGGTTTTCGAGCGGCGTATCCGCTCCCTTTTCCAGCGATCCGACCTTTTCCCAAAGCCCGGCAGCTTTTATCGCTTCGTTCATACGTACGGTATCGCGTTCCGATTCGTCGCAGACGGTGACGTTTTCGGCGATAGTCGAAGGCAGGAGGTTGTATTCCTGCGGGACGACTGAGAAAAAGTCGTACAGATCGAAAAGATTGTATTCGAGCACGTTTTTCCCGTCTATAAGCACTTCGCCCTCGTCGGGGAGCAGCAGTCCGCACATCAGCCGCACGAGCGTGGTTTTCCCCGCTCCGTTCACGCCGACGAGCGCGATCTTTTCCCCGGACTCGATTTTGAAGCTGATATTTTCAAGCACGGTTTCTTCGCCTTCCGGGTATTTGTAGCTCACGTTGCGGAATTCGACCGAAACCGGCACGCCCCGCTTCGGTTCGACTCCGCCGGTGCGCTTGAACGCGCCCTTGATTTCCAGGAATTCGCGGAAATCGGATATCTGCAGCGCCGAGGCGAGCAACCCGTCTATTTCCCCGACTATGCCAATAAAGAAATTGGAAAGCTGGCTGATCGCCCCGAAGTAGAGTGTGAATTCAGCCGCCGTCATATTTCCGTGTACGGCGTTGTAAAGCAGGTATCCGTACGCAAGCCCGTCGCGCAGGAGGTTTATCGTGCTTGCAACGATCTGCACAAATGTCTGGGTATTCTGCAGCTCCGTAAGATTGGCGCCGTTTTCGGCGATAAGATCTTTGGTGCGTTCTTCTACATAATCCTGCATAGCGAAAAGACGTATATCCTTGCCGGGCTTTAAATCGCGGGCGAGATCGTACGTCATATAATTCATCTTGCGCCAGTTAAGATCGCGCTTTGCCGAGCCGCGCCAGTCGCGCCGGGTCTTGTACTTGCGCGCAAAGAAATTCGCAACCGCGCAACCGACAAGCAATACCACGATAAACGGGTTGAGTGTCGCGATGATCGAGCCGAACAGGAAAAAGCAGATAATGTTGACCGCCATATTCCCGATCTTCCCAGGCAACTCCGCGCCGCCCCCGCTGGATGAATTCCAGGCGCGCCGCTCTTTTTTACATATCTCGGGATCAAGTAGCAGATAATCTTCCATATCCTGCTTTTTTGCAAAGAGCTTTACGCTAATCAAATTGCCAAATAAACTGTTCATCAGAACGCGCTTGGAATCAATGTAATCTTTTATGATGCGGAATACGAGCTGTGAAACGAGCAGCAGAGCGATAATGAGCGCAATAAAGCCGAACGACTTCTGCTGTTCGAACATCCCGATGATCGTCGGAGTGAGATAAAGATTGAAGCCGTAGAGTATAATTGC
The DNA here is from genome assembly GCA_016281805.1 of Clostridiales bacterium. Lineage (GTDB taxonomy): Bacteria > Bacillota > Clostridia > Oscillospirales > UBA644 > HGM12619. Next base: position 2,284 of record JAEEJJ010000181.1, on the reverse strand, counting down.
GAGCGGAATGACCGCGACTGCGGAAAACGCGATCGACTTGTTGTCTTTCCAGAGCAGTCCCATCATCCACTTGAAACAGGTGACGGCTTTGTACTTCGGCTTGCGCTGTTTATCCTTTTTCAAGTCCTCGCCGATCTTTTTCGCCTGCTCTTTTTCCCTGGCAATTTCTTCTTTTGTCAGTTTTTTCTTTTGGTACGTCATATGTCATTTAATCAAGCAAAAAATGTAATTATAAATGAAAAAATCAAGATGGAACATTTTGTTTTGCATACTTGCCTTCCTTCCAATCAAAATAAAGCCCCGCGTGAAATATAGTTATGCGCAAAATAGATGAATTTGCATTTACATTTTGTAGTATAGCATAATATATTGTTATTCGTCAATCCTTTTTTCAGCAATTACAAAAATATCGATTGTATGCAAATATTTCTTGACAAACATCAAGAAATGTATTATAATGCAAAAAGAGGTTTGATATAGGTTTGAAATCTAGATATTATACTCTATGTTTTTTCTAACTTAGTGGTATCTCGAAATGTATTAATAACAGCAATGTGTGTACTGTGTACATTCGTTTTTAGAGGAGGTTTTTATGTATTGCAAACCATTACTTAAAACTATTGATGCAAAGGAAATTAAAAGTGTTGTTACAGCCGGAGCGTGCTCTGGTTATGTTTGCTTAGATGCGAACTTGTTCACTTGTGCATATGCGTCTTTTAACAGCGGGTGCTCCACATACGACCCCAACAAATGCGATCCTCTTGCGGCGCCTACTGCAGGTCACGGTAATTATCCCGCTGGTAACGGCAGTGATTCTGCAAGAATTTAGGCATCGCAGAATACATACAACAGATAAAAATAGTACACACATTGCTTGCTTATTATTTCGCGAAAATTGCTGGGCTAGGCATAATTAGTCGTATGATCGATACGGCTATTTTGTTATATGTTATTAATTACTCAACTGTAAAGCGAAAGTTTCGAGAAAGGAATTCGTGGTCTGATATTGGCCATATAGTCATTGCTTATTATGAGTAGAATAGCGTTAAAAGCGATATACATTGAAATCACAGAACGCTGTAATTTGCATTGCCCACATTGTTATAATGATTCTGGAAAAGCCAATAAAGAATTGCCTCTTTCTTCATTATTCAATCTATTTAAAAGCGCAAAAGCATTGGGAGTAGATGCAATCAGCATTTCAGGCGGAGAACCTTTGATGTCAAAGAACTTTTCAAGGATTCTTTCCGAACTGAATAATTACCCTGAGTTCAGATTAAGCATAATTACAAATGGAACGTTGATTTGTTTAAAATCTCTACAGGATATCATAAAAATTCGACCAAGTATAATGTTTCAAATCAGTTTGGACGGATTGAAAGAGCACCATGACATAATAAGGGGAGAAGGGTGCTTTAATAAAACTATGAATTGCATAGAACTATTGAGAAACAATATGGTGCCGTTCTATTTCCATACGCTTATTCACAAATATAATTATAATGAGATTAATGATATTATCGACTTTGCCCGTAATTCGGGCGCATATATGCTAGATTTTACTTTTCTCAAAAAGAAAGGGCGCGGAAAAACCAATTACAATGATTTGTCTTTGCCTATTGATCAACAAGTAGCTTTAATACAGCGTATGAATATTGAAAAATACAAGTTATCTTCAGAGAAATTTATAATCAATTTTCCTTCTGTATTTTATGGTATTTGTCCGATTTTCACAGATGACAAACAGAGCGATGTTTTTGCAAGAATTGATGTTAATGGCAATGTTTTTGCTTGTCAAAACTTCGAAGGAACATGTAATGCATTGGGGAATATACTCATTGAAGATATATCGGAAATTGTTACCGATGAAAGAATAGCACATCAAAAAGAAATGCTTAAAAAAAACGCAGAAAATCTCCCCTGCAGTTCTTGCATTATTAACTCTTTTTGCGGAAAAGGATGCCCGGGAATTGAATTATCCGATCCGAATGATTCTATGTACGGAATTGATTGCGAGTTGAGGCGGCACTATGCTAGAGATTTGTTGTTTAAAATTTGAATCATGCCGACTTTTTGATGTTAGATGAGTCCATTTATTTGATGTTTTACGCGTCCAATTAAACTTATTTTATCACTACATTATTTAGCCGATTGTAAAACTCCAGCACAAAACAGTAGAAAACGGTGAAGCAAAAAGCAGAGGAAGGAAAAAATCCTCCCTCAAAAAAGGAAAAGCGCTCTCAAAAGAAAAAAGGCGCAAAAAAGCAAAAGCGACAGAAGCCGT
>JAEEJJ010000180.1 GCA_016281805.1 Clostridiales bacterium | reverse complement strand
GATCACAGAATTTCCATGCTTCGCGGAATGGTAACTTATCTTCTCGAAAACGGACAGATCGAAACCACGGCAACAAGAGCTAAGGAAGTTCGCTGTATCGCGGATAAAATGATAACTTTAGGTAAACAGAATACATTACACGCAAAAAGACAGGCGCTCAGCTATATTACAAAGGAGGATGTCGTAAAGAAACTTTTTGACGATATCGCTCCCAAATATGCTGACCGTAAGGGCGGTTACACAAGAATTATCAAAACCGGCCCCCGTCGCGGTGATGCAGCTGAAATGGCTATCATTCAGTTGATCTGACTCTGATATTCATATAATAAAAAAACGAAGGAAAGAGAGATGTTCCTTCGTTTTTTTGTTTGTGAAAAAGTGTCTAATAAAGACACTAAAAGTTAAAAAATACCCATTGATTTTTATTTTTCTATGTTGTATAATTTAAAAATAAAGGTTGCAATGCTTTAATTAAATAAAGTGTTATTGAGTATATAAAACGAAAAAGGAAAGAGATTATGAAAAAATTACTTTTAGGTAACGAGGCTGTAGCGCGCGGTCTTTATGAATACGGTTGCCGTGTCGTTTCGTCATATCCCGGCACTCCGTCAACCGAAATTACAGAATTTGCAGCCACATATCCGGAGATTTACGCGGAATGGGCACCGAATGAAAAAGTAGCGGTGGAAACTGCTCTCGGCGCTTCTTTCGGGGGAGTCAGATCTTTTTCCGCAATGAAACATGTTGGATTGAATGTTGCTGCAGACCCGGTATTTACAGCGTCTTATACAGGCGTCAATGCAGGTCTTGTAATTGCGGTAGCAGATGATCCGGGAATGCATTCCTCTCAGAATGAGCAGGATTCAAGAAATCATGCTGTTTCATCAAAAATACCTATGCTGGAACCCTCTGATTCAGCGGAATGCCGTGATTTTGTCGGAGTAGCATACGAATTATCCGAAAAATACGATACTCCTGTATTTTTGCGCCTTTCAACAAGGATCGCTCACTCTCAGAGTCTTGTAGAAATACGAGAGAGAACCGAGCAACCGCTCAAACCTGTTGATAAAAACCCTAAAAAATATGTCATGACTCCCGCAAACGCTATTCCGAAGCATACATTCGTTGAAAACCGAACTGCCGCAATTCGCGAGTGGGCTGAAAACTGTTCCGTAAATACCGTTGAAGAAAACGAATCCGAAACAGGCGTTATAGCATCGGGAACCTGCTACCAGTATGCAAAAGAGGCGCTCGGAGATAAAGTATCATATCTAAAACTGGGTATGGTCAATCCATTGCCGATAAAACTGATATCAGATTTTTGCAAGGGCCGTAAAACGGTTTATGTTGTTGAAGAGCTTGATCCTGTAATAGAAAACCACTGTAAAGCGCATGGCATTGACGTTATCGGAAAAGATCTCTTTCCGCTGTGCGGAGAAATAAGCTCCAATATGGTCAAAGAAAAGATCCTCGGAGAGAAAATCGAATCCGGCGTTTCGATCTCAGACCTTCCCGTTCGTCCTCCTGTCATGTGTTCGGGATGTCCTCACAGAGGTATGTTTTATGTTCTTAAAAAGCTTGGCGTATTTGTAAACGGAGATATCGGTTGTTATACACTTGGAGGCGCAGCGCCTCTGAACGCAATAGATACAACGGTTTGCATGGGCTTTTCTGTTTCAGGACTTCACGGTTTTCTGAAAGCAAACGGAGAGAGTAAAAAATCTGTTGCTGTTATAGGGGATTCTACTTTTGTTCATTCCGGAATAACGGGACTTATCAATATGGCGTATAACCGCTCAAACGGAACGGTAATAGTTTTAGATAATTCCATAACAGGTATGACGGGCCATCAGCAAAATCCTGCCACAGGCATTACCCTCAAGGGCGATATGACTACTGCGGTAGACCTGGAAGCGCTCTGTAAAGCTATTGGCATTAACAGAGTGCGCGTTGTAGATCCGCAGGAGATAGACGTGGTCGAAAAAGTGGTAAAAGAAGAACTTGAGGCGGACGAACCGAGCGTTATCATTGCCAGAAGACCTTGTATAATGATCAAAAAGGCGGTTATCAATCCTCCGTATAAGATCGATCCCGAAAAATGCAAAAAATGCAAAATGTGTATGAAGATCGGTTGCCCAAGTCTCTCGGTCGATCCTGAAAACGGCACGGTAAGAGTTGACGCCACTCTTTGCGTCGGCTGCGGGCTTTGCAAAAAACTCTGTAAATTCGGCGCGATTTCAGAAAACTGATATGAAACGCATTTTTATTGCCGCTCTTATCACGCTCTCTGGTATTTTTGCTTTCGTAGCCTGTAGTGTGGAGAGAGAAGTTCCTCCGGATATTGATTTTACATCTGAAGTCGATATGAACGAGATAAAAAGACTTTATCCGTCAAAGAGCAACGTTCCGGTAATGTATATAGAGCTTGACCGCAGTTTATGGGCCGTAAACAGAGAGAAGTATGTTAACGCTACGATCACTGTTCCGGATTGCGGTATAATAGAAGCGGAAGGTGAGATTAAAGGCAGGGGAAACGCATCGTGGGGGTTGCCGCAAAAACCTTACAATATTAAATTTTACGACAAAACCGACATGTTTGGTATGGGCGCAGCAAAAAAATGGGTTCTTATAACGCTTTTTTACGATAAAACCCTTTTGCGCAATTATCTTACTCTTAATCTGGCAAAGACAGTCTCATCCGGTCCTGAAATGGACTGCAGATTTGTTGAAGTTTTTTTCAACGGAGAATATAACGGGTTGTATCTTCTTACCGAAAAAGTTGAAGATGATGACGAACGTGTAGATATAAAGAAAAAAAACGGAGACGTTATTTTTGAAATCGAGCAGGAATACCGTCATGATTATCAGTGTGAAAACTGTATCTCTCTCAGAAGCGGCGTTCATCTCACATTCAAGGACCCTGAGCCGCAGGATCTTTCGGTAAATGAAATGAAAAAGCTCCGATCTTCAATGCAGTCATTCATGAATTATGCCGATCAGGCGATACGTTCTGACGATTACGAAAAATATTCCGAATATATAGATGTCGATTCATTTGTAAACTGGTATATAGTAAACGAATTTGTTAAGAATTTCGATTCTCAGTTCGTTACAAGCTGTTATTGTTACGTGAAAAACGGCAAACTGTATATGGGACCCTGTTGGGACTACGATACGTGTTACGGCAATCAGGATGTGGCAACATGCATGGATCCTAAGGGATATCATGTGAGAAATGCTCCGTGGTTCAACTATCTTATGAGAAATGATGAATTTTTCTCCCTCGTATGCAATCGTTGGCAGGAACTTGTGGAGGATGGAGTTTTTGATAAGATGCTTGAAAATATAGATGAGCAGACAGAATATCTTTCTTCAGCTTCCGCAAATCAGTTCGATCGCTGGCGTGACTCACTCAGAACAACAGATCTTCGCGGAAAAAAATCACTTTTTACCTATAATGACGAGCTCGATTATCTCAAAAACTGGATCGCCGGGCGCGTAAACTGGCTCAATACAAAATGGTCCGTTCAGTAAAAATTCAATCCTTAAAATATCCGTCCTGCGGATAATACCGACAGGTCAAAGAAAGCAGGGTAAAATTTATGAAAACCACCAATATCATGATCGTAGGCGTAGGCGGGCAGGGAACGCTGCTTGCAAGCAGGCTGCTTGGTCATATACTGCCCGGTATGGGTTACGATGTAAAGATTTCCGAAGTTCACGGAATGTCACAGCGAGGCGGATCGGTAGTGACTTTTGTTCGCTACGGCAGCGAAGTTTGTTCGCCGATAGTGGAAAAAGGGGAGGCAGATTATATTATTGCCTTTGAACAGCTTGAAGCGGCAAGATGGCTTTCATATCTTAAAAAAGGCGGCAAGCTTATCACAAGCTCACAACAGATAGATCCGATGCCGGTAATAACCGGAGCCACCGTATATCCGGAATCACTTTCTGACAGAATAAAACAGGCGGGCGTAGATGAGCTTAGCATAGATGTTCTTTCTCTTGCAAAAAAGGCTGGCAGCCCGAAAGCTGTGAATGTCGTTTTACTCGGCGTTTTCGCAAAACTTACCGGTCTTTCTCCCGACCTTTTCAAGGAAGCGATAGACCTTATTGTGAAAGAAAAATTCAGACAGATGAACAAAACAGCCTTTGATCTCGGCTATGCGGCTTTACAGTAAAACAACCGGAGGAAAATACAATGTTCTATAATAAAAAGATCGAGACTATGGCTCGTGAAGACCTGAAAAAACTTCAGGCAGAGCGGTTGAGAAAAACAGTTGAACGCGTGTATAACAATGTTCCCCTTTACAGAGAAAGATTTGACAAATACGGAATAAAACCCGAGCATATCAAAACCGTGGATGATCTTAAAAACCTGCCCTTCACGTATAAAACAGACCTTCGTGATACTTATCCTTACGGTCTTTTTGCTGCGCCCATGCAGGAAGTTGTCCGCATACACGCCTCTTCGGGTACGACCGGCAAGCAAACCGTTGTCGGATATACAAAAAATGATATAGACGTTTGGGCAGAGTGCGTTGCACGCGCCATGGTATCTGTAGGAGGATCGTCAGAAGATATAGTTCATATTTCATACGGATACGGACTTTTTACAGGCGGTCTCGGTCTTCATGACGGCGCTACAAAGCTCGGCGCAGCCGTAGTACCTGTTTCGACCGGCAACACAGCCAGACAGATAAACATTTTCAAGGATTTCGGTTCAACTATTCTTTGCTGCACTCCCTCGTATGCAATGTATCTTGCAGAAGCCGTAAAGGAAAGCGGGATATCGCCCGATGAACTTAAACTCAGAATCGGTATTTTCGGCGCAGAACCGTGGACTGAAGAAATGCGCCAGGAAATTGAAAAAGGTCTCGGAATAAAGGCATATGATATATACGGACTTTCGGAAGTCTGTGGTCCCGGAGTGGCATGCAACTGCTATATGCAAAACGGACTTCATGTTCAGGAAGACCATTTTATCCCGGAAATAATAGATCCTGATACGGGTGAAGTCCTCCCTGAAGGCGAATCCGGAGAACTCGTGTTTACATGCATAACAAAAGAAGCTCTTCCTCTTATCAGATACAGAACAAGAGATATTTCTTCTCTGATTTACGAGCCTTGCGAGTGCGGCAGAACTACCGTAAGAATGACCAAACCTTGCGGAAGAACAGACGATATGCTGATCATTCGCGGTGTGAACGTATTCCCGTCTCAGGTCGAATCGGTTCTTCTCAATATTGAAGGTGTATCTCCGCATTATCACATCACTGTCGACCGCGTTAATAACCTTGACACAATGGAGGTTCAGGTCGAAATGTCGCCGTCACTCTTTTCAGACTCGGTAAAAGTGATCCAGGAAAAAGAAAAAACGATCAAACAGGCTCTTCTGAGTACGCTCAATATTTCCGTAGGCGTAAAACTTGTAAGCCCCAAAACAATCAGCCGTTCTGAAGGCAAAGCAAACAGAGTAACAGACAACAGAAAAGACAGATGAACAGTATAAAGAAAGGAAATAGCTATGGAAATTTATCAGGTCTCCGTATTTGTTGAAAATAAATCCGGTAAACTGGCAGATATAACGGATGTTCTGTCCGAAAACGGAATAAATATCCGTGCGCTCTGCATTG
>JAEEJJ010000179.1 GCA_016281805.1 Clostridiales bacterium | reverse complement strand
TCATTGCAACAGTAATAACTGCAGCTAAGATTTTTTTCATAAGGTTTTTCACTCCTTTTAGTATTTAAAGAGTTTTACTCTTCATTGAATATTCTACACTAAAAACTCATTTTTGTCAAGATGTAAAAAACGACAAATATATACAAAAAATAGGTATTGAAAAACCCTGAATTTGTTTTAATTATACAAATATCGGCTGATTTTTGTCAATTTCGATTATTTCCGAAGTAAAAATCCTCATTCCCGGCGCTAAATTCCATGTTCATTTGCATGATCTTATTTTCATTGACCGAAACTTATTCCATTTATTATCGTCTAATGCATTACGATATTTTCTTGTAATACTTATGTTACCTTTATATAATTTTTTCGTCGTTAAAATAATTATTAAAAAGGACTTGAAAAATTGCGAAAAATGAGTTATAATATAAAATGTATATATTTGTATTCTTGTCAGAAATCATTTTCATGTTATTTGGGATAGGAAAATAATGAGAAACATACGAAAACACAACGACGATTCCGACTCGAATATTTTTTCGGGAATGGTTGATGCCTTCCGCTCTTTAAAGAAAGGATCAAAAGCCAACTTGTCCGATAAAGAAAAAACAGCTTCCGCTGACGAAGCGATCGAGTCCTCTAATGCCCATAATAATAGAGAAGAAGTTTCACTATCAGATACTTCTTCCGATCCCGCTTCTTCTGATTTTTCCTCTGATCCGTCAATATACGAAGAGTTCAGCGATGTCTTTGACACAAACGATGATTCTGCATATGATAATTACGTCAGTGATTTTAATTCCGATGACTCTTCATATAATGATTACAGCGATGAGTTTTCGCGTGATCATTACGCAAAAACAAATGAAGAAACTATATCTGCCGACGATGCTCCGGATCTTTCAGACTACTACAGCGATTATATCGTAGACGGTCTTACCGATGATTCCACAGACAATAATGATCTTTATACTGACGATTCTTCCGATTCTCCAGATGTTGCTTTTTCTGCTATCGATCCCGATGTCGAGCATTTCTCATCAGATCAGCCCGACCATTCCGATGAAAGCGATTCTTTTGAAAAACGAACCGATACCGATTCTAATTCTTATACTGCCGCGTTTGTCGGACCGCGCGCCGCAAGACGCATGCGCATGCAGGAAATGGGATCTGCAGAACAAAACAACAGAGAGTTGACATCTGAACAGAATAAAGAACAGAATAAAAAAGAAATAAAAGCAGAACAAAACAAAGCAGAATCAAAAGCGGAAAACGTCCCGATTACCCCCGATTACAAAACAAGTGAAGAAAAACCTCCCGTAGCTGCCGAAAAAAAGAAATCAAAAAAGAAGGGCGGGGTGGAAGTAGTTGAAGACGACCGTCCTCTTTGGGAGAAAAATCCTGAAAAATACAGAAAAAAGAAACCGTTCTTCATCCGTCTGCTCGGCGGAATATGGTCTTTCATCTTTTTCTGGATCCTCACGGGTGCCGTTTTCGGCGTCATCGGCGTCGGTCTGGGCGTAACTCTTGTATACTCCTTTACCGATCCTGAACTCGATATCAAGCTTGCAAGTCTTGATATAGATTATACTTCTCAGATACTCGCTACGGATTCTTCCGGAGCTATCGTCGTATATGAGGAGCTGTACAGCACGGCAAACCGCGTATGGGTCTCCATAAACGATATGCCCAAAGAGCTGCTTGATGCGACCGTTGCGATTGAGGATAAACGTTTTTACGAACATAAGGGCGTTGACCTTGTTACTACGATAAGAGCCACCATTTCTTATATTATGGACAGACTTATGGGACGTTCTGAGATAGGCGCGGGCGGTTCCACGCTTACTCAGCAGCTTATCAAGGTTATAACTCAGGATAATGCCGTAAAAGGCACTGCCGGCCTCCAGAGAAAAGCCAAGGAGATTCTGCGGGCATTTTATATTGAAAGAAAATACAGCAAAGATCAGATCCTCGAATATTATCTTAATACCGTAAACTTCGGCTACCAGTATGAAGGAATATATACTGCAGCCAAATCATATTTCGGCAAAGAACCAAAGGATCTTACTCTTGCCGAATGCGCAACGATCGTTGCCGTTACAAACTGGCCGTCGTATTACAATCCGTATGAGAGCATGGAGAATAACCGTCAGAGACGTTTCCATATATTATATGAAATGCTCGACCAGGGTAAAATCACTCGTGAGGAGTATGAAAGAGCCCGTAATCAGGAAATCGTTCTCGTCGGCAGAAACTCTTCTTCAGGTTCGTCGTCGCGTGTTCAGTCTTACTTTACGGACCTTGTTTTTGAGTGGCTTATAAATGAGCTTATGGTCCAGAAGGGTTATACCCGCTCTTATGCTATCAATTATATATATACGTCCGGTCTTCGTATCTATACGACCGTAGATCCCGATATCCAGCGTTTTTGCGAAGATTACTTTTCAAACGAAGAAAACTTCTACACAAATCATGAAGATTATCTCGCTTCCCTTGAATCCGAAGACCCGAAACAGGAAGTCGCATTTCTGCTTGAGGATCCGAAAACGGGAAATGTGATAGCCATAATCGGCGGTCGCGGTGAAAAGAAAGAATCTCTCGGTCTTAACCGTGTTACAATGTCTCAGCGTCAGCCCGGATCATCCATAAAGCCGCTTACGGTTTACGGTCAGGCTATCGAGAGAAATCTTATCACAGCTGCCACCGCTGTAGACGATGCTCCGATCAAAATCAACATCGACCCCAAAACAAAATACGAAAACTACAACAGTTTTGATATCTCGTCTTCATATGATCTTTCTTCACTTGTTTATACTTCTTATTCCGGATGGCCGCTTAACTACGACAGAAAATACAGAGGACTTGTTGACGTTAAAATAGCACTTTCAAATTCGTACAATGCTCCGTCTGCCCGCGTTCTCAATCTTGTAGGCATAGAAGAAAGCTTTAATTTCGCCAAAAATATGCTCGGCCTTTCAAGCCTTGTTCCTGCTGATAAAAATGAAGCGCCGCTCAGTGTCGGTTCTTTGACATACGGCGTCACGGTTCAGGAAATGGTTTCGGCGTATACCGTTTTCGCAAATGCCGGTATATATTCCGCATCAAGATGTGTGACCCGCGTTGAAACATATAACGGTAAAATTATTCTTGAAAACGATGTTGACCGTTCAATAGTCTTTACGCCGCAAACCGCTTATCTTATTACGGATATTCTTCAGCGTGCCGTTACTGTAGGTACAAGCGCTGTTGCAAATCTTTACAATTCCGACGAGGGTGTCTTTATAGATACTGCCGGAAAATCAGGAACTACAACGTCATTCAACGACCGTTGGTTTATCGGATATACCCCGTATTATATCGCCGGTATCTGGTGGGGCTACGATAAGAATACATACGGCACTACTGAAAATACCGAGCATATACGCATGTGGCATGAAGTTATGAAGTATGTCCATCAAAGCAAAGGTATAAACGAAGCTACTTTTGCTGTTCCCGACGGTATTGTTACCGCTTCATACTGCTCTGTCAGCGGAAAACTTGCCGGTCCATACTGTTCATCAGATCCGTCAGGATCGTCAACCGTCAAAACAGGCAAATTCAAGAGCGGAACTCAACCGACCGAAACATGCGATGTCCACCACCAGCTCTATGTTTGCACAGAGTCAGGTCAGATTGCGTGTGAGGCTTGTCCGAACGCAAAGCTTGCCACTTTCAGGGATATAATGCGAAGCTATCCTTACACATATATCAGAACAGGCGATTCCGAATACATCTGTCCGCCTTTATCCAGCAATCAGATTCTTTACAACAGCCAGACTTTGCCTGTTTATTCATATATGGTTCCCGAGGGCGAATATCCCACATTGTCAAACAACTCTAAATCAAAATACAAAAATTGCATATGCTCCGTTCACGGATATCAGGGCGCGCATTATTATATGTATAAGTTCTCTTCCGGCGATACGGACGAAGAATTGTATGAAAATGTCTCTGCGCCCGAAAATATCCCAACTCCGAAGGAATTGGAGAAAATTCAGCAGCATCAGACAGATGTTGAGCTTTCGCGTCAGATCTACAACATTACCGGCGGTTCGGTAATTATTGAGGGAACAGACCTTTCAGAGCTTTTCCCCGATCTTTATCCCTCGCCGGTCGGATAAACAAAATAATAATTATACAAGGGAGAATACAAATGGCAGAAGATCTTGATATGTTCAATGAGGACTACAACCACAGCTATTCCGAAGAAAAGAATTATGTAGCTCCAACAGACCCTCTTGTTCAGCAAAAACTTGAATGGTTTCAGGACCAGAAACTCGGATTTATGATGCACTGGGGCCCTTACAGCGAATGGGGCTTCATAGAATCATGGGCTCTTCCCGATGAAGATACTTCCTGGGTCAAATTCGATTACGGACCTTTCGCTTCAAGAGAAGAATTCAAAAAAGCATATGTCGACCTCAATAAAACATTCAATCCCGTGTGGTTTGAGCCTGACAAGTGGGCTCAGATAGCCGAAAGAAACTGCTTCAAATATCTTCTTTTCACAACTAAACATCACGACGGCTTCTGTATGTGGGATACGGCATATTCCGATTATAAGATCACAGCACCTGACTGTCCTTTCCACACAAACAAAAATGCAGATATCTGCAAAAACCTTTTCGAAGCATTCAGAAACCACGGCATGGGCATTGCGGCATATTTTTCGAAAGCCGACTGGCATACACCGTATTATTGGGCTCCCGGTATGGAACACAGCGCATGGACGAGCAGAAACCCGACATACGATACCGAAAAGTATCCGTGGCTTTGGGAACAGTTCGTTCAGTTTACCGAAAACCAGATCCTCGAGCTTATGACAAAATACGGTAAAATAGACTCGCTTTGGCTTGATGCGGGACAGGTCAGACCCGACAATCCGAGATGCAAGCAGGATATCCGTCTTTCTGAGATAGTTGCTAAAGCAAGGAAATATCAGCCCGGTCTGCTTGTTGCAGACAGAACTGTTGGAGGGGAAAACGAAAATTACGTAACTCCCGAACAGACTGTTCCCGCAAAACCTCTCGGCATTCCCTGGGAAAGTTGTGTTACTCTCGGCGGCTCGTTTGCTTTCAACTATGACGATGAATACAGATCTCCCCGTGCGCTCGTCAGATTGCTTGCCGATATAGTCGCAAAAGGCGGTAACCTTGCATTGAACATCGCACCCAGACCGGACGGTAAGCTCCCCACAAAAGGCGTAAAAGCGCTTGACGGCTTCGGAGCATGGCTTCGTAAAAACGGAGAAGCAATATTCAACACCCGTGTTTGCGTTCCTTACAGAACGGGAAAATATGCATATACTCAGAATTTAAAAACAAACACATATTATGCTGTTTATCTCGCAGATGAGAATGAAAAACCGAAGGAATTCGAAATTCCGTTCAATAAACGTGTAGGCCGGATCACATTCAACGGCGCGGATGTTCCTTTTACGCACGAAAATAACAGGATCTCCTTCAAAGTTCCCTTCGACTATCCTGAAGAGGAAGCGTATGTGTTTACAATGAAGGGCGAATGACAGCCTTTTTCGGAGTGTTTAAATTGAAAAACAACATTTCAAAATTCTTTTGTATTTTACTGGTTATTGTTATCGCGGCATCAAATTTTTCATTCCTGATGCCTGCTTTTGCTGCCGTCGCATTGTATCAGGCGGGATATACGTTTGATGATGTTTCCAATCTCAAATGGGATCTTGGCGGCAAATATCCTCTTATAGAACGCGATTTCAGCCCGTTTGAGCCGTTGGACGGTAAAACAGGATATGCTGTCAGCTCATATTTTTCTCTCGATCAGTCTATGTTTTCAAAAATATCTGAACTGACACTCGGCTTCTGGGTCAATTTCTCGGAATTTGACCTGGATTTTGATACACGCTTGTTTTATGTCGGCAACGGTAACGAAACATACGCTTATCTTTCGTTCGATTATTCGTCATACGATAAAACTGTTTCCGCCGTGCTGTTTGACGGACGTTATCGCGAAACGCTTAAGGCAGATATTTCAACAGAAATCGCATTAAGCGAATGGCATCATATCGTTTTCACTTTTGACGCTGTTGGAAATACTAATAAAATGACGTTTTATCTTGACGGCTTTTCACGCTCATTCAAAACGACCGATGCTGTACTTGATAACCTGACGACAAACGTTATTTTCTTTACGGACTTCGTTATTGACGATTTATATATTTCCAATAATGCGCTTTCCTCGGATAATGTTCTGAAACTGAATGTAATGGATCTGAGGGATTTCTTTATCTCCATGGGCGTTGAATTGCCGGAAGTTATTCCTGAAGAACCTGAAAATCCGACAGATCAACCCGAAGACCCAACGCCCCAAAATCCGGAAAACCCCGATGATCCTGCTCAGCCTCCTGAGGAGGAGCCGGGTGAAGAAGAAGGATGGAAACCTCCCGAAAATCTTGACAGAATCAAGTTTTCGTGGCTTGCTTATACTTTCGATTCAACATTTGATATTTCACGCGACCTTAATAAAACAACATCGGCGATAATAAACGAGTTTGCCGTAACAAAAGTTTCCACAGCAGATTTCAACGGATCATTTGCGTACGGACTGACAAAAAGAAACAACGCAACTCCAAACCAGTATCTGAGGCTTAATCCCGGACTGCTTTATCAGGCTGATGCATTTACATTTTGCGCGTGGGTATACAGAATTGCCGATAAAAACGACCCGTTTTATGCTTATTCGCAGGTAAAACTCCTTGATTTTTCAGGCTATGGCAAGTTTGAGTATTCTCCCTTCAAAACATCCGAGATACCGCCTGAAATATATCAGACTCTCGTTCCTGCTGAGACAGGGGAGGAGCTTTTGCCCGAAGGAACGCAACCTCTTCCCCAGACTTCGCCTGATGTCGAACAGGAACCGCTCAAAATAGATTTTACCGATGCACCGGTCCTTGAATTTGCCGCAGATTCCGCTTTTCCTACATCAAACCGGCTTTCAAAATCAGGAATCAACAATGTTAACGGTAAATGGGTTCATTATGCCGTTTCTTACAGTCAGACAGGTGAAGTAAAAATATATGTGAACGGCACTCTTACCGATACGCTGCATACGGGATATCCGTTTTCCGCTTTACAGATAACAGATTTCAAAATACTCTCCGGGTCTGAAATATTTGATACAAGCAAATATATCATTGACGAGGTCTACCTTGCATCCCGTGTCGTTGATGCTTCAGATATCAGAAAAATCAGAACTTACGGCATAAAACGCTTTACAACTGAAGTTCTGCCCGACCCGTCTCCCGAAACTTCTCCGGCATCTTCCGCTGCCCCGACTGAAAATACGGATTTGAGGCCGGATGATACTGATAACCTTGAAGACTCCTACACCGAAAAAGGCGAAATCACCGATTTTGTAGGCACTACATTCGATGATACATCATTGATCGGTAAAGATTTGAATAATTCCGTTATCGCCGTTATCAGAAACGCAAGCCTTTCCCAGGGTATAAAGAACTACGGCCTTACTCTGGACGGTATAAATTCTTATATCAGATATCCTATCGGTATACTTGACAATGCTGATGAATTAACTCTCAGCGTAGCTTATAACTGGGCGGGAAACACGTCTTCCGTCAATCAAAAACTTGTCTATTTCGCCAGAAAACCGAATTCTATTTCAAAACCTACCGCTTATATGCTTATAGATATGGGCAACGGATCTGAAGGCTTGTCATTCGAAATATATGACGGCAGTGCAAAAACAACTCTTAAATCCACAACCACATTAACAAATGAGTGGGTAAGAGTAACTGTAACAATCAAAGACGGCACTGCGCGGCTTTATATCAACGGGGCGCTTGTCGATCATGCCTCAACATCTATTTCTCCCGCATCAGTTTCTCCGAACTTCAACTATATCGGAAAAAGCGGTATAAAAGGCGAACCTTTGTTCAAAGGTGTTGTTGACGATATCTATATCTCGCCGACAGCTCTGACTGCGCAGGAGATACAGGCTTTTGAAGAACATGGTATAGAACCGTATGTTCCCACCGAAAACGTCGTAGAAAAAAATGAAGAGGAAAATGATATCTGGGATACGATCATCAACGGCGTTGTTATTGCAACGGGCGTTCTGATTTTAATAATCGTTATTGTCATCATAGTCACCATTTTTAAAAAATAAAGATTAATTCCATATATTAAGGAGAAAACCGTTATGTCTACAATTATGAAAAAAGAAATCTTTGAAGAACCTCTGGCAATGGAGCGCTGCCTCAAATCAAATGAAGCTACGCTTGATAAGCTTGCCGAAACGCTTAAAACATCCGGTGTTACTAATGTTATCGTAGCCGCAAGAGGAACTTCAGACCATGCTGGAATATACGGCAAGTATATTATTGAAACTATGCTCGGTATCCCTGTCGGTCTTTCGGCATGTTCTACTTCCACTCTTTACGGATCAAAGCTTAATTACAAAAATATGCTCGTTATAGGTATTTCTCAGTCCGGAGCGGCTGCGGATGTTCTTGAAATAATCAATGACGCAAAAGAGTCCGGAGCTATCACTCTTACCATTACTAACAACCTTGAATCTCCTCTTGCTTCAGCAGCCGATTTTCATCTTTATTGCGATGCCGGCCACGAAGCAAGCGTTGCTGCTACCAAAACATTCAGCACGCAGCTTTATCTTATTGCTGAGTTTGTTGCAAGATGGGCTGGAAGAGCCGATATCCTCAAAAAACTTGAAAATGTTCCGAAAGGAGTTGCGCAGATCCTTCTTCAGGATGCAGCGATCGCTCAGATTGCCACCCGTTACCGCTTTATGGAAGAAGCATTTATTCTTTCAAGAGGCATAAATTATCCTCTTGCTCTCGAAGCAACTCTGAAAATTCAGGAAACAAACTATGTTCGTGCAAAAGCATATCCGATATCCGATTTCCATCATGGTCCGTTTGCAATGGTCAGCGAGGGAATGCCTGTATTTATGTATATGTCCGACGGACCTGTCAAAAAAGACGCTATGGTCATGATAGAAAAACTTCAGAACGTAGGCGCAGACTTGTTTATGGTGTCTGATGATGACGATCTTCTTGCTCAGGGAGATCTTGGCTTTAAGATTCCGGAAACCGATAAAGAAGATATGATAGCTTCCTTCTATTTTGCAACATTCGCTCAGCTTTTTGCCGCAAATCTTGCTGAAGTCAAGGGACGCAACCCGGATGCTCCGAGAGGTCTTAAAAAAGTTACAGTAACAAAATAAAACACGATTACAATTCGAATTATGGAGGATTATTATGGAAATCAAGGTAAAAGCCCCTCTTGATCCCGGATTTGAACCGATGTCAGTTATCTGTCGCGATTTTTGCAAAGCAGTAGAAAAAGAGGGCGGCGAAGATATCGTTATCGGAGTAGTAAGAAACAAGGGATTTGTTTCCACTTACAAGACCCGCATTTTCAAAAACGGACATGAAAACGAAAACAATAAGTATATTGAAAGAATAGTTAAAACCATGCTTTGGATCAAAGGCGGATACAAAGTAATAATTGCCGGCCCTGAGTCTGTTGCCGATTATATCTCTGCGGCTTATTCCAACGGCGGAATACGCGATTTCGATGCTAAATTCATGGCTCGCGTATATGAACATCCCTTTGAAGTCGAACATGTTTCAATTGAAAATGCGCCGGTTACATTTGAAACAACAAGTCCTGTCGGAAGACATCTTGACGGCTGCCGTATCGGATTTGATGCCGGCGGATCAGACAGAAAGGTAAGCGCTGTAATTAACGGTGAAACCGTATATTCAGAAGAAGTAATCTGGCATCCCAAAACACAGAGCGATCCTGAGTACCACTATAAGGGAATTCTTGATGCGATGAAGACCGCCGCTTCCAAAATGCCTAGAGTAGATGCTATCGGCGTCTCTTCAGCAGGCGTATATGTTGATAACCGCATTATGGTCGCATCGCTTTTCATTAAAGTCAATGATGAAGATTTTGAGAAAACCGTAAAAGATATGTATATCAATGTAGCTAAGGAAATAGGGGAGAATATCCCTCTTGAAGTAGCTAATGACGGAGATGTAACTGCACTTGCAGGTGCAATGGATCTTAATGATACGGAAGTTCTCGGCGTTGCTATGGGTACATCTGAAGCCGGCGGATATGTCGACAGCAAAGGCAACATAACGGGTTGGCTCAACGAACTTGCTTTTGTCCCGGTTGACTACAATGAAAATGCCATGGTCGATGAATGGTCCGGCGATTACGGATGCGGCGTAAAATATTTCTCTCAGGACGGTGTTATAAAACTTGCCCCTGCAGCAGGAATAGAGCTTGACGATTCTCTTACTCTTGCAGAAAAACTCAAATACGTTCAGGAACTTCAGAAAAAGAATGATCCGCGTGCGGCAAAAATATACGAAACCATCGGCGTATATTTCGGCTACGGAATTGCATATTACGCTCAGTTCTACGATATCAAGCATGTTCTTATAATGGGTCGTGTAACTTCAGGCGAAGGCGGTGTCATTCTTCTCAATAAAGCAAATGAAGTTTTGAATACGGAATTCCCCGATCTTGCGAAAAAAATCAAACTCCATATTCCCGATGAATCAAGCCGCCGCGTAGGTCAGTCTATCGCAGCTGCATCTCTCCCGGAAATCAAATAATAATTAAGAGGTATATACTATGAAACTTAACAACAAAGCAGAAATTTATATTTGGGACGGAACTCCCCAGGACGAAGCGCTTGCGCGTACAACATGTCTCGGTATTTCTGCTCATCAGGATGATATCGAACTCATGTCCTGGGCAGGTATTCTTGATTGCTTCGGCAAAAAAGATAAATGGTTCTCAGCCATAGTTACCGCAGACGGCGCAGGAAGCCCCAGAACAGGTCTTTATGCCGATTATACAAACGAGCAGATGATGGAAGTTCGCCGTCTCGAACAAAAAAAGGCCGCTTTTGTTGGCGAATACGCTGCACTTGCACTCCTCAACTATACATCTTCCGCAATCAAAGACGGTTCAAACCGTGATGTTATAGAAGATTACAAGGAACTTTTCAGAGCAATGAGGCCCGAGGTCGTTTTTACTCACAATCTCGCAGATAAACATGATACACATATAGGTGTTGTTACCAAAGTAATAAAAGCCATTCGTGAGCTTGACCCTGAAGACAGACCGCGCAAGGTATACGGCGGTGAAGTTTGGAGAAGCCTTGACTGGGTAAATGACGAAGAGAAAACAGTCTTTGACGTAACAGCTCATCAGAATATGGCGGCATCTCTCGTTTCGCTTTTCGACTCTCAGGTTGCAGGCGGAAAACGCTATGATCTCGCTACTCAGGGCAGACGTGTCGCAAACGCAACATATTATGCATCCCACGGCACCGATACTGCAGAAAGCCTTATGTATGCAATGGATCTTACACCGCTTATAGAAGATCCCGATCTTGATATCGTCGAATACGTCAATAAATATATTGACAGTTTCAAAAAGGATGTCAACGACCGTATACTTAAGGTGACCAAATAGCATATTCCTTTCATATCGGGGCAGATATGCTCCGATATGACGGTCTTTTTCCATGTACTCAACTGCCGTAAGCATTCATATAAAGGAGATTATTAAAAATGAAAAAAGCTCTTATTTTCCTGTTTATTGCAGCCGTCGTCTTTTCGTTTGTTTCATGTGCACAGGGCAAAGAAACAGAGATTTTCGATTACGATCTTGATGCAGAATTAGAAGAATCGTATGATTTTCATGGTAAAGAAATAGTTTTTATTGGAGAAGAACGTGAAGGCAGAATCGAAGTAAATCCGTATGAAACTTATGAAGATTCCGAATGGACAGAAAGACTGAAAATACGCTACAAAGATATAGAAAAAAAATATAATATCAAGTTCGTTTTCAAAAAAAGTCCGGGCGGTCTTGCCGCAACACATGCTGCAGGTCTTCATTGGGCAGACCTTTTTGATGCCCGTTCAGATGCTCACTGGCCGAATATGGATGCAGGCCTTTACAATTCACTTACACCTGTTCCCGGATTTGTTGAAGGAATAGAAGAAGGAAAATGGGGTCCTGTTCGACTTGTTGAATATTTCAAGCGCGGCGATGATTATCAGGCGTTTTATCCCGGTTTTCACGGAATTCCTTTCCCTCAGATGGGCGGCGTTTTTTATGCAAATCTGACCGTATTGCATCAGTTCGGTTTTGATCCGTTCGAATTGATTGAAAACGGTGAATGGACATGGAAAACTTTCAGAAACATTCTCGAAACAATCGGCGGAACGCCTAATGATCCCAACAGCGTTTTCGGAATGTATTATCAGACAAGCTTTCCGGATTATTTCCTCACTACACTCATTCTTAATAACGGCGGAACACTTGTCAAAAAGAATGAAGACGGCAGATTCGTCAACAATCTTAACTCAAAAGAAGCCGTTGAGGCAATGCAGTTCGCGCAGGAACTCTTCAATGACGGTGTCGTTGCAATCCAGAATGACGGTGAGAAATATCCTACGTTTATAGAAAACAGACTTGCCTTTATCTACGAATATTCCTATGTCGGAACCGTTGATGCATCCGACAACGGATTTATGTATAACGATGTTGACTTCGCTATCATTCCCTGTCCTGCAGGTCCATCTGCAAAATACGGAGAATGGAAGTCTTATCTCGGATACGCAGACAGGCTGATTGCTGTCCCTATAACTGCCGATATGGATATTATCAACGCTATGTTGTCAGATCTTTATTCTCCATTGGGAAACGATCCGTTTGAATGGCGCGAAGTATATGCAAGGCAAAATTTCCTTCATGAAGAAAGCGCTGAATATTATTTCACAATGTATGACAACGCAGAACCGGACTATTACAGAGCTGCAAGCCTTTTTCCGTGGTCAAGCATAATAAACGCCCGCAAAGGAATCAATGAAGCACTGGAAGAGTCTGCAGACAGGATTCAGGCTGTCCTTGACAGAGATTTTAACTGATTTTACACAGACAGGAGAAATTTGCGGAATGGAACTCAAAATCACAAAAGATATGATTATATCAAAAGTATTAAGCCTTGCACCTGAATCAGTCGACGTATTTGTCGAATACGGCATGCATTGTGTGGGTTGTATGGCTGCCGCAGGCGAAACGATTGAAGAAGCTTGCGAAGTTCATGGCATTGATGCCGACGAACTTGTAGACGCTCTCAACGCTCTTACGGCATAATGAAGCTTTCGTCTAGACTGAAAAAAATAGTTGATTTTACGGATAAGTGCGGGGTCGTTGCCGATATAGGCACCGATCACGCACTCGTTCCCGTTTATCTGATCGAAAACGGATTTTATAAAAAAGCGTATGCTTGCGATATACGTCCTTTACCGCTCAAAAGAGCTGAAAAATACATACTTTCACGCAATCTCTCAGATAAAATAACAACTATATTGACAAACGGACTTCAGAATGTCCCCGATGACACTGATACCGTCGTTATTGCCGGAATGGGCGGGGAAATGATAATCGATATTTTATTGTCGGATACCACACATCACTCAGCAACATTTGTTTTACAGCCCATGACAGCTGTTGACTCTCTTCGGGAATTTCTTTATAAAAACGGATATCAGATACTTGATGAAGATATCGTTGCAGAGCAGCAGGGAAGAAAACTGTATTCCGTAATAAAAACCAAAAAAACGGATTTACTGAAAGATTATTCTGCAATTGATGTTCTTCTGTCACCCGCTCTTCAAAGAAAAAAATCTGCTGAAAAAGAGTTGTATATAAAAAAACTGATCTATACACGTTCAAAAATACTTGAAAACATCAATAAATCTAAAATTCACGATGAAAACTACATCAATATGATCACCGATGAAATGAATTTACTGAAGGAGTGCCTTTGATGCATAATAACAAAATAAAAGTAGAAGATATTTAC
>JAEEJJ010000002.1 GCA_016281805.1 Clostridiales bacterium | reverse complement strand
TTTGCGTTCTTCAGGTGATATGTCAGGGACGAATCCGTTATGCCCGACGCCATCAGACTTACCACAGTGATAATACACTTTGTTTTTACATCTATCGCGTCCGAGTTCCATACTTCGCCGAAAAGCACATCGTCATTTAAATGCGCAAACATCGGCGCAAAATCTCCCAGCTGATCTCTTCCCGCGGTCTGAACGATTTTTTTACTCATATGCGGCAATACCTCTTTTCTTATTTTCTTATATATCTTTCATCTTTTGTATCTTTTTCCGGTCCTTCAAACCGTTCAACGGTCATATGCAGATCATACTTTTCACGAAGAGACGAAATGGTTGTCATCATTGCAGATGCGTGATGAGCATCTATCGCTTCCTGATTTTCCCACATATCGATCAATAATACCGTTTCAGGATTGTTCATCGGAAAATAGTATTCATATCTGATATTGCCTGCTTCAGCTCTTACAGCGTCGGCGGTCCCGCTCATTTCCATCTCTTCGGCAAATTTACGTGCGCTGCCGTTTTTGCCCGTATATCTTATATTTATTGTTATCGGCATAATATTTGCCCTCCTCTTATCATCCGTGACCTTCGATGAGAGGCCTCGAATGCAATTATTTTTGTTTGATTATCGTTGTATCACATTATCTGTCTTTCTTTGCAGACTTCCGCACTTCCTCATGGTAGAAGTAGTTGCATACGACCGGCGGTTCGCCGAAGGGCGAACGGTGCTGATCGTCGTCACGGATATACAACATGCCTTCTTTCGCTGTGTACTCCCGTATCTTCTGATCGAGAGCGATCCAGTATTCACGGCGGCCTTTTGTATAAATATCATAATACAGACCGTCAAGATCCGGACGATGCTCGTGTATCCAGTCAAGTATTATCGCTCTGTAATCGCCTCGCAGATTAAGATTTTCCAGCCAAACGAGATTGCACTGATGTTTTACACGTTCGATTATTGCGATAACATCCGTGATACCCGGAAATATCGGTGAGATAAAGCAGGTAGACTGAATGCCCGCATCATAAAACTGACGCATTGCTTCCAGTCTGCGTTCAATGGATACTGCTCGGTCCATCTCTTTTCTGAAATCCTCATCCAGCGTGTTGATCGACCATGCCACATGTGCGCTCGGGAACTGCTTTATCAGGTCCAGATCACGAAGAATGAGATCGGACTTCGTTGAAATGCTGATGCTGATCCCGGTAGGAAGAAGCTGTTCAAGTAATTCGCGTGTGCGGCAGTATTTCTTTTCCAGGGGCTGATAGGGATCCGTAACCGAGCAGAAAAATGCTTCTTTTCCTGCGTATTTACCCGGTTTGTCGATTTTGGGCCAGTATTTCACGTCAATGAATTCGCCCCACGGTTCGGGGTGGTTGGTAAAACGCTTCATAAAAGACGCATAACAGTATTTGCATGCGTGTGTGCAGCCAACATATGGATTGACTGCAAAATCCGACACAGGCAGATTTGTTTTTGTCATTATATTTTTTACATCGATATCCTTAATTATCATTGTTGCCTCCGTTTTTATCTGTCTCTGATGACGGCAGAATAAATTTTTGATCGGATAACTACATATACGCGGATCTCGGGCTATCGTAATTACTTTTGCTCTGATTTTTTCGTTTGACGACCCCGATTTTTCTTTTCCGCCGCTCTGAGGAATAAATTCCACATCATCCACATAAGGTGGAAGATTATGATAACGAGAACCGTATATATCGCAGCCCTCAGATACAGATTTTCCGGAATAAACGGTATCTTCAATCTCAGAAACATGTAACTTGCAGGCGGATAGGTCTCCGTCATTAGGATTGCAGGAATAAGCACTATAAACAGCGCTCCGGAAGCTATCCAAATATCCCGGTAGCGCGGGCGCATTCTGTGAACGATCATCATATACAGCGTGCCGAATATCGGCAGAAGATGCTCTCCGAAATACTGATAATAGCGGAAATATGTCGGATCCGCCTCTGTAAGAACGGTTTGCGGGATAATGCATGCCAATGTTGCGCCAAAAAGGGTAACAAAGAAATTGATCCCGAAAAGTGTGGGAAATTTGCTCGTTATCATAAACATGCAGGTTATCATACCTACGTCGCATACCTGAAGAGGCAGCCTCGTCATCATGGTAAAGTCGCCGTAAGTGTTGCCGACATAGAGGAGTCTGATATAAAATCCGAATTCCATCAGAAACATGCAGAAAGAAAGCACATAGCGCAAATGAGCTTCATATTTCATGTTGCGTATAGAGTTTCGTTTTTTCCACACAAGAAAAACGAGGGCGGCACAAACAATAAGCGGAATAAAATGCATCAGGGTATACGGTTTGAACGTTCCCGCAGGACCGAATCCGAAAAATCCCTCCGAATAATATGTATAGTATCCGCTCATGAGTTTGCGACATTCTCTTCTGTGCGGTAGTATTCGTCAATATATATTTTACACAGTTCTTCGATGGGAAGACCGCTTTTGTATTTTTTCTCCATCATAGTCAGAATTCTTCTGGGTACAGTCAGTTCTCCGCCGATGTCGTGCTGTCTGTCAATTGCGGCAAGCGCGGCGACTGCAGACTGTATATCTTCAAACGAAAAAGTGTCTGCCTGCTGATAATAGCGCTCAAGCGATGCTTTTCTTTGTTTATGAACGGCATTATGGGCAAAACGCAGAAGATTTGATACCGCAAGCCCTATTATGAAAATGATGATCAGAACGACCGGTATCGGCAGGTATTCCAATATACGGTATATCTGATAATGATCCCTCCAGCCGCCTGCATCCTCTCCGATCAGAAATACCATTACGGTATAAAGCAGAGCGTAAGACATCAAAGGTATTATTGCGATAACGGATGACTTGAAATCAAGCGTGTGATCTGAATTGATAAAAATAAACAGCAATATTGAGAGTATGGGGCATAGCGTGTGAATTATAATGTTGTGCCGGTAGACCATTACTCTGTATAATCCCACGGCAGACGACAGCACTGTGATGGCGATCACGAACGTGATGGTCACGCCGCATATCGCCATATACAGAAGATTTACAAACCATCTGGGAAGGTGATAATTGTGATATCGTAATCCGTCTACGCAAAAAGGTATGCACATGGCGGCAACTATCGCCACAGACACGTTTGATAGTATCGTGAAAAGATGAAATGATTGCCAGCCTACCTCTTTGATCAATTCATTCGGAGAGGCAAGCAGCTGATAAACAAATGCAAAAAAGACCATCACACATATTGCAATGCATACTATGACGGCAAGAATGCACCGTATATTGTTGATTTTAAGCGCGTTGAGTTTTTCGTTTTGCCTCGTTTTTTTCATTGATCCGTTTCCTCCGGAACTGACGGTAAAAATATTTGAACCATTCAATGCGCCGTACTTTTATACACGCAAACCGCGACCGTGTTACTGCTATTGCGGACATCTGAGTTGATGTTTATATAAAAAGGTGCGTTTCGCTTTCGGTGAAGTACGACGGCAATATATATTATTATACCATAAGTTTACGCTTTTTTCAAGATACGCAGATAAAAATGCTGTGACGGTTAAGCTTCTCTGATATCTTGCTGAAAAGCGTAAAAAAAAGCCCGGAGCGAGTCCGGGCGGGGTGTTATTTGGCGTTTTTTACTAAGAGGTACAGGATGTAAAAGGGGAGAGCAATAATTGCAAAAAGTATCAGGATCAAATTTTCAAGCGCGTTGCGCTGTCTGCCATTCATGTTGATCACCTCATGTTAATTATAAGTTGTTGTCAAGCGGTCAATATTTTATCATACAAGGAAAAACGGATTGCAAAGACGTAATCAGTCATGGAACAGTTCTTCATACATTTCAAGTGTTTTGTATGCCGGAACGAGGTTCTTTTTCGCCGCTTCGATTGCCGGTCCCTTATAAGTGTCGACCATTTTTGTTACTCCGTCCACAATATGCTGGAAGATACCGAATCCTCGGCTGTTGTCGTGGAAGAAAGGCTTATCGCCGAGAGACATTTCAACAAAATATTCAGCGTCGCGCACGTCAAGGAAATAATTTCTGCGCAGATATTCTATAACCTGATCCTTTGTCTCATATCCTTCAAAAGGATCATATATTTTGTCAAGAATAAGAGCGGATATTTCAACATCTTTTGCCGTTATAGGTATCGCGAGGGTAAAGTCCGCGGAGGAGTAGCTTGTTTTCCAGTCGTTCGGTCCTTTTGCGCTCGGTCCGCACGGAGAGGGCACGATTCCGAAATTATCCATTCTGAACGCCACGGAGTCAGTGGTAGATACGATCTCATATGCGCTCAGATACTGCATTACGGAATTGCCGCTTATGAATTTTTGCAGAGACGGCTCCGTATCTATATTGCGGCCAGCAGGACCGTTGTAAACTTCAAATGTCCAGTTATACGCCTCAATTGCATTCGGCGCAAAATATCCGATCTCAAAATCATCATTGCCGTTGAACGTAATAAAATCAAAACCGTTGCATATTGCAAGCGAACGTGCAGTCTGTCCCATTCCTGCACACAGAGAATAAACAAAATTGTTGGCATTATCTGTAAATGCATAGTTCAGCAGACAGTCCTCAAACGTATCCCAGTTCCATTCTCCGCGTTCGTAAAAATCTCTCGGGTCGGTCGCCGAAAGCTTGTTTACAAGATCTTCGTTTACTACAAGGACCTCATCTATTGAGTTCGTGAGTCTCATAGGATGCATCGCGGGAAGAACTCCTATTATAGCTCCGTCATACATTGTGGAGATGCGCATATATCTGCTTCCCCACTTCGTTTCATCAAAAACATCAAGATTTTCGACTTTTGTCAGATCCTGAAAAGCGTATGTTTTGAGATAATTATATAAAAAGAACGATTCTTCACTGATAAAATCAAAGATATAAAGGCCCGCTGCTGCGGAGCTGAAAGCGAGGGAGCCCGTTCTTTCAACATAGTCGAATCTGAGCTTGCAATTGTATTTGTTTTCAATATCGCTTATTCTTTTTGCTGCAAGGTCCCCGAGGTCGGTATCGTAAGTATAGGTCAATACCGAGTTTTCGCCCTCAAAGAAATAGTCCGGAACCATTCCCATAACAAGTGTCTGACCGTTCAGATCAGCAGTATTTTCAAATTCGTCGCTATTGTATTCGGGAACGATCTCTTGTTCTGCGGTCGCGCAGGCAGAAATAAAAACCATGAAAATAATTGCGATAAGAAGTATGCGATGATTTTTCATTGTTATGCTTCCCTTCGTTTTTTATCACTATTATTTTACACGAATGCACGAAAAAAGTCAATACCACGGCGTAAGAATTAAAATAAAAAAGCACGATTTTCCGTATTAAGAAAATATCTCAGAGATTATTTGCATTAATGCCGGTTCGGACTGCATAAGCATTTCATGCGCCGATTGCCTGAAAACACAAAAGGCTTTTGCAGTCCTCACTTGCGGCAGGACAGCAAAAGCCCTTCATTATTCGGTTTATGGTGTGATTTTATTCAAAAATAAAGGAATCTACAGATATGTCTTTACCGTCAAAGAAAAGCCATACGGCGTGAACTCCGGTCACCGCTGCAGTTACGGGCGCCTTGAATTCGGCAAATCCGTTTTCGGAATCTGTTTCCGCAACACACACCGCTTCATCCGAGCCGCTTACCTTTACCAGTATTTTTCCCTTTCCTGCCGCCTTTATCGTGCAGGAAGAAACACCCTTGCCGAAATCGATGTATTTATATTCCGCCCAGGCGCCGCGCCAGCTTCCGCCGCCGCATCCCGCAAGCATTTCTCTGCCTTTTTCTTCGCAGTTTTCGGTGATATACGCGTTGCCCTTAAGACGGCATGCGCATGAAGCTTCAATACGGCTGAATGCCGAGATCGGACCCTGCGCTCCCTGAGAAGTCATGCATACCTCGTCTATTGTTCCGTCCGGATTGATGGTTATCGGTTCTACGCAGACGCGTCTGCAAAGGTCGGAATTTCTGGACGAACGGTGATAGAAGATATACCACTGTCCTTTGTATTCGCAGATCGAGCCGTGATTGTTCCAGGTACGTGCATCG
>JAEEJJ010000010.1 GCA_016281805.1 Clostridiales bacterium | reverse complement strand
TCTGATATGCAACGGCGGCGACAGACAGAATATTGAACCTTTTGTTGAAAACAGACGTGCGTTTTATATGGAATATACACATATGGGCCTTTCAGATGAGGGAACTCAGAATCTTTCGTATAAAATGCAGGACGCATATGAATGGATATACTTTCCCGCCGGTCCAAGCTATGTACCCGGAACACCCAGAACGGCATACTCATTCAATTCACGATTCTTTTACGCTCCGGCAAACTCAGATCAAGAAATTCACTCGATTCTTTTACCGTTTATGTTCCAGCCGCTTCCCGGTGAAACGGTAGATACGTGGCAGGACGATTTCAGCCGAACAACGTTTTTCACCAATGAATCTTTTGAATATTTCAAAATTCTGAGAGACGACACTTTCTTTGATTATCTTGTTTACTCATCCTTTGCAGGTGATCTTGAAGCAAAGCTTGTCCGTATGACTGAGGGCACGCTGTCGATTGCCGAAACTCTGGAGTCTATGGAATCAAAAATGCAAAGCACTCTTGACAATCTTTACAATGATTACCTGATTAAATAAAAACGAACAACAGAAAAACCGACGCCTTACGGTGTCGGTTTTTTTGATATGTATTCCTTTATGCGTTTTCCGGTGCCGGAGCCTGATCGAATATTGCATAGAACTCTTCGGAAGACATTTTTTCTTTTTCCATCAGAATTTCCGCAATTTTATCAAGGTAATGTCTGTTTTGCTCAAGAATGGATTTTGCAAGCTGATATGCTCTGTTGATAATAGCAGAAACTTCTCTGTCTATTCTTGCGGCTGTCTCTTCGGAATAATTGGGCTGCGTTCCGAACGATCTGCCTATGAAAACTTCGTCCTGACCTGCGTAATCTATCGGACCGAGATCTGACATACCGTATTTTGTAACCATTTTCTTCGCAATGGAAGTTGCACGCTGTATGTCGTTTGAAGCGCCGGTAGAGATATCGTCGAGACAAAGCGATTCGGCAACGCGTCCGCCAAGAAGAGATACTATTTCTTCAAACATTTCGTTTTTGGACATATAGTTTTTATCTTCCTGCGGCAAAGAAAGCGTAAACCCTCCTGCAAGTCCTCTCGGTACGATCGATAT
Source organism: Clostridiales bacterium (assembly GCA_016281805.1). Taxonomy (GTDB): domain Bacteria; phylum Bacillota; class Clostridia; order Oscillospirales; family UBA644; genus HGM12619. The sequence continues at coordinate 16,305 of JAEEJJ010000010.1, read as the reverse complement.
CTGATGCACGGGACCCTGAGAAACAAGTACCTTATTTATGATCGCATGACCGCCTTCATGATAAGATGTGAGGCGTTTTTCTTTGTCCGTGATCTTTCTTGATTTCTTTTCTATACCTACAACAACTTTGAGTATCGCATCTTCAATATCGGCCATCTGTATTTTTTCGTGTTTTCTTCTTGCCGCAAGAAGCGCGCCCTCGTTGAGTATATTCTGAAGATCTGCCGGCGAAAAGCCTGCGGTCGTTTTTGCAATAGTTGCAAGATTTACGTCTTCGCCTATCGGTTTGTTTTTAGCGTGAATCTTGAGAACTTCCTCACGAGCCTTGACATCGGGAAGATTGATCACGATCTGTCTGTCAAAACGACCCGGACGCAGAAGCGCGCTATCAAGGATATCCGGACGGTTTGTAGCCGCCATAACTATAACGCCTTCGTTTTCGTCAAAGCCGTCCATTTCAACAAGCAGCTGGTTAAGTGTCTGTTCTCTTTCATCGTGTCCGCCGCCGAGACCTGCGCCTCTCTGACGGCCGACTGCGTCTATTTCGTCAATAAAAACTATACATGGCGCATTTTTCTTTGCCTGTTCAAAAGTATCACGCACACGCGAAGCGCCAACGCCGACGTAAAGCTCGACAAAGTCGGAACCCGAAATAGAGAAGAACGGAACGCCCGCCTCTCCGGATGCGGCTTTTGCGAGATATGTTTTTCCTGTACCCGGAGGGCCGACAAGAAGAATGCCTCGCGGTATATGCGCACCCATATCGGTATATTTTTTGGGCTGCTTTAAAAAATCAACTACTTCGGTTAGTTCTTCTTTTTCTTCGTCTGCGCCTGCAACATCAGCAAAGGTGATGCGTTTTTTCTGTCCTTCGTTCGTTTTCAGACGCGCTCTGCCAAACGACATAGCTTTTGCTCCGCCGTTCATCTGATTCATCATAAAGAACCAGACAAGCAGTATACCTATACCGAAAATCAGATATGGCAGAAACGCAAGCCAGAAAGGTGTTTCTGCAGGCGGCGTAAGGTCGTAGCCTGTGAGAACACCGCTTTCTCTTGCAGATTCAACATCTTCACGAACGTCTTCGATAAACAGAATAGGCGAATAAAGCGTAAAGTTATATTTTTCACCTGAAACAAGCTGAACTTCGAGAACGTCATCGTTTATTTCGAAATAATAAACCTGATGATTTTTAAACTGGTCGATGACCTGCGAATACTTTATCTTTTTTTCATTTCCGCCGCTGAAAAGCAATGAAACGATCAAAACCAATACAAGTATCAGTGCGGCATAAAAGCCAACGCTTCTGAGATTTTTCAATATTTTGTCCTCCTGCTAGGGAATTTACGGTTCAAGAATGCCTATATACGGTAAATTTCTGTATTTTTCATCATAGTCAAGCCCGTAACCGACAATGAACTCGTCAGGAACGGTAAAACCGCAGTAATCAAGATCTACATTAACGACTCTGCGGTCGGGCTTATCAAGTAGCGTGCATATTTTAAGGGATTTCGGATTGCGAACTTTAAGTATTTCGATCAGTTTTGAAAGAGTATATCCGCTGTCAAGAATATCCTCAACGATCAAAAGATCGTAGCTGTGGATATTTATATCAAGATCTTTTATTATCTTTACGTTGCCTTTTGATGTTGTGGATCTGCCGTAGCTTGAAATAACCATAAAATCGATCGAAAGATCAACGTCTATATTCCGTATCAGATCGCTCAGAAATATAACGGATCCTTTAAGAATGGCGATAACGAGAAGATTTTTATCTTTCCCCCGGTAATCGTTTGATATCTGTTTGCCCAGTTCGGCTACTTTGTCTTTTATTTCTTTTTCCGAAAGAAACACTTTTACATCTTTCATTATTATTCTCCCTTGCTGTCCTCTGTATTATCATTTATTATAATTTCCCACGCCGTGCAACCGATTTCTGGCCATGCAGTTTTATCAGCGCCGAAATCTCGCAGCCATAAAGGGTGATCGTCCGATGACGTAACGATAAACATTGACGAACGGACGGAGGCGGGGATCTTTTCATCTATAAAAAGTTCTTTTATCAGTTTTTCGGGCCTGCCGTAAAGCTGAATTCGGTCTGCGGCTTTCCTCGACCTTATATAAAGCGGTAAATTGCCGCAAAAGCATGATCTGACGTTCTCTTTGCGTACCGATGTTTTTTTCAGAGTCACGGTATATCCGTCAAACCTGTTTTCGCCCTCGGAAATCTGATGATAAATATTATTGGCGGACATTTCTTCCGCTTTCGCAAAACGCAGATTTTCATAATCAAGAACTGCGTAATAACCGTCCGAAATAAGCACTCTGTCTGATGTATGCCCGGATTCAAGCAGAAAAATTATATCATTTGTTTGCCTGAATGTCAAGTCCGAACGGGCGCCGAGCGAAGAATAAACGCGTCTCAAAAGCCTTGAAATCACCGGTTTTTCCGCATTCCGTAAAAAATTCAGCGGGACTTCGTTTTTCTGCCGATTTTTACCGAAGGACAATATCGCGTCGTCAATGATTTTTTCAAAATATTTTTCGTCGTCCTCTGCGAGCGCAGTGATGCGAAAGACCGCTTCGTCAAGTTTCGGATTTATTTCGCGAAGGCGCGGCAGGATATCATTGCGGAGGATGTTTCGCGTGCAGATATTTTCAAAATTGGTTCTGTCTGTTACAAAAGGAATACCGTTTTTTTCACAGTGGAGCAAAATATCTTTTTTCTCGCATAAAAGCAGCGGTCGTATAACGCCGTCAGAACGTAATACGGGAATTCCCGCAGCGCCTTTTATGCCCGCGCCCCTGATTATATTCATAAAAAAAGACTCTGTAGCGTCGTTTTTGTTGTGGGCAGTGGCAATATGAGAATAACCGAACCTTTTACGTGTCTTTTCAAAAAACGAATATCTTACCGTGCGGGAATATTCCTCAGTCGTTACGCCCGCGGGTTTTGTGTTCGGAATATCCGCTTTATATATTTCGCATTTTACCGAATGGTTTTCACAGTAGCTTTTTACAAATTCCTCTTCCGCTTCGGATTCTTCCCGAAGTCCGTGATTGACATGAGCTACCGCAAAAGGGATGTTTTTCACTTCTCTGATAAAATAGTCAAGGAGCGTCATCGAATCAGAACCGCCCGAAACTGCAAGCACAACTCCGCTGCAATTTGAAAAAAGACCGTTTTTTTCGATATTTTCGCGAATAAGACTGTCAATACTGCTCATTTGTATCACTTGAAGAAAGCGAATGGAACGATGTGTGAGCGCCGTCCCAGAAAATTTTCACTTTACCTGTCTGACCGTGACGGTTCTTTTCAACGATAACCTCGCATATGTTTTTCTGTTCGGTTTCTTTATCGTAATAATCCGGTCTGCTGAGAAAAATTACCACGTCCGCGTCCTGCTCTATTGATCCGGAATCACGCAGGTCTGAAAGACGCGGCGTTTTATTATCATCTTTACGCTGTTCTATGCTTCTTGAAAGCTGAGAAAGAAGTATAACGGGAACGTTGAATTCTTTTGCAAGTATTTTAAGCGAACGGGTTATATCCGAAATTTCAAGCACGCGGTTTTCGATGCGCTTTGAGGAATTCATCAGCTGAAGATAGTCTACTACTATCAGCCCGAGGTTAGGTATTCTGCGAAGCTTTGCTTTCATTTCCACTACGGTGATAGACGGCGTATCGTCGAAAAACATCTGAACGTTCTGAAGGTCATCATGCCAGAATTTAAAAAGATCCGACCACTGATCGTCTGAAAGCGATCCGGTTCTGAGAACGTAGCTGTCTATGCGGCGTTCCATTGAAATAATACGGTGCGCAAGCTGTTCCTTTGACATTTCAAGAGAGAAGAAAACAACGGAACGCTTGGGATTGTAATTTGACGAGTTTGCAATATTGTAAGCAACATTGAGCGCAAAAGATGTTTTGCCGATACCGGGACGGCCCGCGATAACAACAAGGTCGGAATTGTTAAAGCCGCCTATAAACGTGTCTACCGCGGATATTTCGAGTTTGAGAGGATCATACTTGCCGGTAGTATCGTTTTTTTGTTCTGACCATCTTTCGAGTTCGCCCTTGACTACCGACTCAAGCTTGTAAAGAGTTGTGTTCTGACGTCCGTTCGTTATTTCATAAAAACTGTGTTCGGCTATATCGAGTACATCTTTAACATCATCTCCGCCGTAACAGAGAGTTGTAACGTTGCTGCAAACATCGATTATTTTGCGCAAGGATGCTTTATCTGAAACGATATCTATATAATAATTGATATCGTTGATAAGAGAAGATGATTCTGCAAGTCTGAGAAGATATTCCTTATCTGCTTCATCTTCAAAATGTCCTTTTTCTCTCAGCTTTTCGAGCAAAAGAATGCCTTCGACGGGGATCGTTAAGTTAAACATCTCCGTCATCGTTTCAAATATTTCCGCATGCTTTTTAAAATAAAAGCTTTCGGGTTTAAGTTTCTGGATCGCGGCGGATATTTTTTCCGGGTCAAGAAGTATTGCTCCCAGAACCGCCTGTTCGGCCTCAATGCTGTAAGGCATTTTCTGATCGGTATCTTTAAATTCCATTTTATTCTTCAGGCACTACATGAACCGTAACTTTTGCCGCTGTTTCAGGGTAAAGTTTTATTTCTGCGATATATTCGCCGTATGTTTTGATATTAGCTACGGTAATTTTCTTCTTGTCTATGGCAAGTCCGCTGTCTTTTTCTATCGCTTCGGCAATTTCTTTCGATGTTATTGCTCCGAAAAGTTTTGTGCTGCTGCCCTTTGCTTTTACCGTGAACACTTTGCCCTCAAGGAGCTTTTTGTCTTCCTCCGCTCTTGCCTTTTCGGCTTTGCGCTTGTTTTCTTCGGATTTATTGTGGATTTCAACCGCATTTTTGTTTACAGCGTTAGCTTCAACGGCAAGTTTTTTCGGAAAAAGATAATTGCGCGCATATCCGTCGCTGACTTTGACTATCTGATTTTTTTTACCGAGTGTTTTAACATCCTGAAGCAAAATTACTTCCATAACTCTTTCCTCCTTATGGGTTATTTTATATCTATTCTGCCCTGCTCTTCAAGAAAAGCGTCGATGGCATTTGTGAGTTTTATATATGCTTCTTTTGCGTTTACTCCTTTAAGCTGAGTTCCCGCCATGCTCTGATGTCCTCCGCCGCCGAGCTTTTCCATGATCAGCTGAACGTTGATGTTGCCGAACGAGCGGGAGGATATATTTGCATAATCTTTTGTTTCGAATATCGTAAACGTTGCCTGAACGCCTTCAATATTCAGCATTTCGTCTGCTGCCTGAGACGTGGCTATTTTTATATTTCCTTCCGATTGCGCCTCAAAAACGGATATCGCAAAGATAGACCTGTAAATCTTCGTATTTTTTATGATCTCCGCGCGGTCTCTGTATGTTTCCATGTCGGTCTGGAACATAAGCTTTACATTTACCGTGTTTGCGCCCATTGTTTTAAGGAATGCCGCCGCCTCAAATGTGCATGTTCCCGTGCGAACTGAAAAGTTCTTCGTATCAAGGTAAATGCCTGCAAGGAGAGCTTCAGCTTCTATGGGAGACGGATTGCAGTCTCCGAGATACTGGATAAGCTCTGTTATCATTTCACACGCCGAAGACGCATACGGCTCATGGAAGAAAAACGCGGTATCTTTAATAAAGTCGGCAGCCTTTCTGTGATGATCGATAACGGCTGTTTTGCCTGCGTATGAAAGAAGTTCGGGCATTTCGGTATACATGCCCCTGTGGGTATCAACAATAACAAGCAGAGTGTTGAGCCCAACAGTCATAAGCGCCTGCTCTTTTGAGATAAAAAGATTTTTGTGACGTTCAGACATAAGAAGTCTGTCATAAAGCGTATCGGCAAGATTTGTGGCGTTGTCAAGGACTATATATGCATCTTTATGCTTGGACATTGCTATGCACGCCACGCCTACGCATGCGCCGAGGCTGTCCATATCCGCATATTTATGGCCCATAACTATAACATTGTCAACACTTTTGATAACTTCGGCAAATGACGACGCCAAAACACGTGAACGAATTTTTGTGCGGGTATCGTTTATTCTCGCATAACCGCCGAAAAATTCAAAACCGTTTGCGGTCGAAATGACTGCCTGGTCTCCGCCTCTGCTGAGAGCCATATCAAGGGCTTTACGCGCGGAATCTTCGCTTTCCGAAAGAGATCCGCCCGATACTCCGACGCCTATGGAAAGAGTTGGCGGTATGGAGCTGATAATGGGGAGGTCTCTTACTTTATCAAGAATATCGAAGCGGTCGGATGTAAACTGTTTGATAAATCTGTTTTCGAATATAAAAAAGTATCTGTTTTTTTCGGTTTTTTTAATTATTCCGTCCGCCTGAGCCGCCCAATGCATAACGGCGTCGTCGATCGTTGCAACAGCGACGGAGCTGTCGCCCTCTCGTATATTTCTGAAAAGTTCGTCGTAATTATCTATTGTAAGATAAGCGGCAACAGGTTTAAGAAGCTGTTGTTCGCGTTTTAAAACGGCATAATCGGTTTTATCAAAGAAATAAAGAATAAACATCGTGCCGTTGTCAGTCTCATCCTTATCAACATAAACCGAAGCGGTCTTTTCTCCTATCGCAAGCTCCGACAAGTCCGAAGAAGGAAGTAATCTGTCAAGCGTTTTAACATTGTTGAGTTTTGCCACAAACGGTTCGCCGGCAAAATCGACGAATTTTTCGCTGTACCAGAGAATATCGCCGCCGTCATCGCATATAACTACCGGAAGCGGAAAGGCTCCGAGCCTGTTAACGGTTCTGAGATTCATTGCCGCAACCGTATTTTTCAGTGTTTTTTTAACATTTTTCTTCGTGATCCGCGCATATATTTCAAATCCGATAATATAAAGGACGGAAACGAGAATAAATATATAACTCAGCGTTCCGGGATGATAAATACGGAAAAGAACAGAAAAAACGGCAAGAACAATGTATATTATACGTGATGACAGGGACGTAATTATATATTTTCCGCTCATATGGACACCTCCTTTATCAATGACCGGAATTCAGCAGTTTTTCACGGATATTGAGATATGAATCAACAAGTCCGAGCAGTGAAAGAAGATACGCAAAACCGATCGGCAAAACAGCGATCGCAAACAAAGCTATAATGATTATTCGTCTGACTGTATCAGAGATATTTTTGAAGTCCAGTATGTAATCTATAAGCGCAATGCCGCCAAACGACAGCACGACCGACATTACAGCCGTAAAGTTGAGAGCGGCTGTTCCAGCCGGTGAACCCATAGACAAAAGGGAAATAAGCGAAGCGAGAAAATAGAATACCGCGCCTGTTCTGCTTACCCTGAAATCGCTGAATTCGCCCATAAAGGAGACATCGTTTCCCGAAGCTTTTTCTGCTTTTCTCAAAACCGCAAATGCCACAGCGGAGCATAAAAGATACCATATTGCCAATGCCGCAGGGATATAGGAAAAAATCGCGGAGGCGATCGATGAAACGGAATAAAGATACATATTATCCGTCAGTTCCGGCTGGGCGGCCACTGCGGTCTGCAATATGCTTTCGACCTGGGACGTAAATGCTTCGCGAATTCCCTCCGCCGCATCTGCAAACGAAGTGCCTTGAGGAGAAGAAAACAGCACATATACCGCAAAAACTGCAAAAAGGAAAATCGCGCCGAACAAAACAGCCATCGCACCGGCGGAATTAAGATTTCTTTTCATGTGATACGCAGTGCCTACCGCCCATCCGACAGGGAAAAACATTGCAAGCAAAAGCAGTCCCGGAACAGGGTCCTTTAAAACAATAACTGAAACGACATAAAATATCGCTATAATGCTTTGCGATACGATACGTGAAACGGGTGTATCGGCAAAGACTATTACAAACGTGAAAAGGACCGTTGATATAAGTGAGAACAACATTATGGCACCGGGGAAAACGACAGTGCCGAGAGCGAACGCGACTGTCAGCGCGCTGAAAACAGCGGCAAATATACTTTTTTTCATGACAGTCACATCCTTTTGTTATTTATGATATAATTTTTTTGTCTGATATTTCGGCGCACATGTAAGGCGGATACCGAGTTTTCTGTATGTATCATTATCGACCTGTGTCAGAATTACGGTCGAGTGTGCTTCGCAGCCGCGAAGAAGTGGCAGAGCAGCCGCCGCGCGCGCGGCATCGGGATCTGTTGCGGCTGAAATTGAAAGCGCTATAAGAACTTCGTCTGAATGCAGTCTCGGATTATGGTTGCCCAGAACATCCGTTTTAAGCCTCTGTATAGGTTCTATGACTGAGGGAGAAATAAGCTTCTTTTCCTTTTCCATCGAGCATAATGCCTTTACCGCATTCAGAAGCGCTGCTGCAGACGGTCCAAGCAACGGAGAAGTTTTGCCGGATACCACGCGTCCGTCAGGAAGCTCGATCGCAACGGCGGGAGCGCCTGTCTGAGCTTCTCTTTCAAGCGCACATGCAATGGATTTTCTGTCGGCATCACTTATGCCTGCCTGCTGCATGAGCAGTTCTATTTTTTTAACGGTCGAATCGTCGGTCTTTCCGTTTATACGATCGCAAAGTGTGGTATAATAGCGTCTTATTATTTCCTGTCGCGCCGCTGCGGAAACAACATCATCATCGGTTATGCAGTATCCCGCCATGTTTACGCCCATATCGGTCGGAGATTTATACGGACTTTCGCCGTAAATATTCTTGAACATCGCATTGAGAACAGGGAATATTTCAACATCGCGGTTATAGTTTACCGTTGTTTTGCCGTATGCCTCAAGATGATACGGGTCGATCATATTAACATCGTTAAGGTCTGCTGTAGCGGCTTCATACGCGAGATTGACCGGATGCTTGAGAGGCATGTTCCAAACGGGAAAAGTTTCGAATTTTGCGTATCCTGCCTTTATTCCGCGAAGGTGGTCATGATATATCTGAGAAAGACATGTTGCCATTTTTCCGCTGCCCGGTCCGGGAGCAGTTATTACAACGAGCGGTCGCTGAGTTTCAATATAATCGTTTTTACCGTATCCCTCTTCACTGACGATCCGTTTTACATTAAAAGGATAATCGGGAATGAGGTAATGACGGTAAACTTTAAGACCGAGAGTTTCAAGTCTGTTTTTGAAGTTTTCCGCCGCAGGCTGTCCCGCGCATTGGGTTATAACAACGCTGCCTACAAAGAGACCGACATCACGAAATGCGTCGATAAGACGAAGAACATCTGTTTCGTATGTTATTCCGTAATCTTTTCTGACTTTATTGTTTTCTATATCACCGGCACTGATGCTTATAACTATTTCAACATCGTCGGCTATTTTTTTGAGCATCTGAAGTTTACTGTCCGGCGCAAATCCGGGAAGGACACGCGAAGCATGATAATCGTCAAAAAGCTTGCCGCCGAATTCAAGATACAGCTTTCCTCCGAACTCACCTATTCTTTGCATTATATGCTCGGATTGCATTTTAAGGTATTTTGCGTTGTCAAAACCGGTAATCATAAAATCTGTTTCTCCTGACGGAACAATATTTTTACTTATCTCTTTTATTATATAACATTTAATAAAGAATGTAAATAGATAAAATTTAAAAATTTTCAAATTATTATATATAATTATTAAAACAGAAAATACATATTTCAAAGAAATTCGGCTATATGTTTTGCCGATCTTCTGCGGCAGGGACAATATAAACAGTTTTCATATTCTGCGGAAATCTTACTATATACTTTTTTCCGTTTTCTCTGCCTGTAGGCGTTCTTGCGGCGCACGCAGCGTATATCTTTCCCGCTCCGGCTTTTTTAAGTGTTCCTGCCGCGGAAGCAAGCGTAGAACCGGTAGTGGCAATATCGTCTATAAGGATAACGGTTTTTCCTCCGAGTTTTTCCGCTGCTCCTTTATTAAGGATAAATGCGTTTTCGACATTTTTCCTTCTTTCCTGCAAGGTTCTGCATTTTGTTTGGGAAATGACAGATTTTTTCTTTCTTATCGCATCACCGATATACACCGCACGAAGTTTTTTCGCAATACGCTTTGCAAGAAATTCCGCCTGAACATATTCTCTGTCTGTTTTTTCGATATTGCCCGGAACCGGAACAATTACGCAGTTCCCGTCAAAGTATTTTTCTTTTTTTACCATCTCGGCGATTTTTTGAGCAAAAAACGCTCCGGCAGCTCCGTCTCCGCGGAATTTAAAACGATGAAGTCCGTGCCTGACAGGACCGGAAAATGAATATACGGCTTTAAGATACTCAATATTGGCAACATAAAACATTTTGTCCGATATATCTTTAAATCCCGGACGGCATGAATCGCATATATTGCTTTCTCCGAATATATCCACAGGCTCACCGCATCCGGGGCATTTTCTTGTAAGTATCATATCCGTTATAATAGAAATAATATTTCTCATAACATTTTCAGTATCATATATTTAAGTCCGCAGTAGCGTTTATCGGATGTCTGATTTTCAACCATTTTTTTCAGTCTTTCATACGAACCTACGATGACAAGTATTTTTTTTGCCCTCGTAACAGCCGTATACAGAAGATTTCTCGTAAAGAGAGCGTCATAACCGTCCATCAGCGGAAGTATGACGGCGTCCCATTCGCTGCCCTGACTTTTATGCACGGTTATCGCGTATGCAAGATCAATATCCTCAAGGTCCTGCGCATAGTAGGTAACTGTTTTATCGTCAAAACGCACGATCATTGATTCTCCGTCGCCGGTTATCTTCTCTATTTTACCTATATCTCCGTTAAAAACGCCCTGATCCTCTATACCGTAATCGCTTTCGTATACTATTTCATAATTATTTCTTGTTTGCATAACCTTGTCGCCTTCACGAAAAACGGTGCCGTGAAAAGACATTTCATTTTTACGCCCCTCCTGAGGATTTGCAAGCTCTTTGAGCATGGCGTTGAGCGAAACAGTACCGCAAAGAGTTTTTTTTGTAGGACATATGATCTGTATATCAGTCATCGGATCAAAACCGTATGCGCGGGGAAGCCTTGATGTATAAAGATCCGAAACGGTCATCGCAAGATCTTCAGGCGTAGACGAAGGAATAAAGAAGAAATCGTGTTTTTTATCTCTGCATTCAGGCATATTGCCGTTGATTATCGCGTGCGCATTCGTAACGATCATGCTTTCGCGCGACTGACGGAATATTTCGTTCAGTTCCACGACCGAAACCGCGCCGGAAGCGATGATATCTTTGAAAACACAGCCCGGACCCACGGGAGGCAGCTGGTTGGCGTCGCCCACAAGAATAAGCGTTGCGGATATATTCATTGCCTGTATGAGCGCGGAAAAAAGAAACAGATCTACCATTGAGCTTTCATCTATTATTACCGCATCATACTGCAATGTGTTTTCTCTGTTTTTTGCAAATGTTCCTTTCTCGCCGTATTCAAGAAGACGATGTATCGTTTTTGCCTCTTTGCCGGTAAGCTCTGTCATTCGCTTTGCAGCCCGGCCTGTCGGAGCGGCGAGCGCAAAGGAAATGCCTTTTTGCTCAAAATTGTATATTATACCGTTCAGAGTGGTTGTTTTTCCGGTTCCGGGTCCGCCCGTGAGGACCATTATTCTGTAGCAAAGGCTGTTTTTTACGGCAGTTTTTTGATTTTCCGCAAACTGAATGCCAAGCGCTGTTTCAGCCTTGCAAATATCATTTTCAAAATTGCCCGGATACTCTTTTTCGAATCTGGAAACGAGAGATACTCTTTCGCTTATTATTTTTTCAGCATTGTAAGACGGGAACCAGTATACTCCGTTTGTATTGCCTATACTGTGCTCTGTAACAATTTCTTTTTCTTCTTCAAGACGGTCTATCACTATATCTATTTCGTCCGGAGAAACATCAAGAAGGCTTTGCGCCGCAGCTATCAGCTTTTCACGCGGCTGAAATGTATGGCCGTTATTGTAAAGGTTATGTTTTAAAACGTAAAGCACACCTGCCCGAATACGGTTTACGTCGTTTTCGGGGTATTGCATTTTCTTTGCTATTTTATCCGCTTTTTCGAATCCGAAGCCGCTTATATCGCAAAGTCTGTACGGATTAAGACGGACAAGTTCGTATGCGTGAACACCGAACTGCCTGTATATTCCGAATGCATCGGAAGGCGTAATGCCAAAACCCGCAAGTCCCATGAGAATGGATTTTACGCCTGTCAGCGATTTCATTTGTTCGGATATTTGTATTGCCCTGTCAAGAGACATGCCCTTTACGGTCGCCGTTTTTTCGGGATCGTTTTCGAGGACGTCAAGCGTATCGGGACCGAATGCGTTTATGAAGTTTTTAGCTGTAACCGCGCGGACACCTTTTATAATGCCTGACGACAGATATCTGAAGATCGAAGTTTCATCTGCCGGAAGGCTTGATCTGAACGTTTCGGCGGCAAACTGCCGACCGTATACCGAGTGATTTGTATAGTCGCCCTCAACTTCTATCTGCTCGCCCTCGCCTATCGGAGGCAAAATACCCACAACTGTCTGAGTGCCCTGTTTTGTTTCTATTTCGAGAACGGTATATCCCGTTTCCGGATTTCTGAATATAATGGCGTCAACAACACCGGTAAGTATCATTTTCTTCTCCTGCGGGTGATTATATTGCAATGACAGCCGCTGCGGTCAGATAGGATCATTTTCACCCGTCATTTCTCTGAACTGAGATTCGTCTATTATTTTTATTCCGAGCTGTTTTGCTTTTTCAAGCTTGCTGCCCGCATCTTCTCCCGCAAGGACATAAGCCGTTTTTTTCGAAACGGAGGAGCTTGTTTTTCCGCCCAGCCTTTCTATTATCGCGGAAGCCTCGTCCCTTGTATATGAAGGCAGCGTTCCTGTAAGAACGAATGTCATGCCCGAAAAAATATCCGATACGCGGTCCGAAACATATGTGAAATTAAGTCCTGCTTTTCTGAGATCTGAAATAAGCTCAAGATTTTTCGGATTTCTGAAAAATTCTATTATATTTCGTGTTGTTATTTCACCTATTTCACCCACGGAAAGCAGACTGCCTTCGTCTGCCGCAATAAGTTCATCAAGCGTTCTGAACCTTTCGCAAAGCAGTTTTGCCGCTTTTGAACCGACCTCACGTATTCCCAGAGCATAAACAAGTCTGTCAAGATTGTTTGATTTTGATTTTTCTATCGCATTTTTCAGATTTTCAACGCTTTTCTCACCGAATCTATCCATCTCTCTGATCTTATCAAAATCAAGTGAATATATATCCGCAGCGGACGACATAAGACCGCACGAAATGAATCTTTCTATCTGCTGAACTCCGAATCCTTCTATATCCATCGCATCTTTCGAAACAAAATGCACGATATTTCTCATCAGCTGAGCGGGACATTCCGCATTTATGCAGCGAACGAAAGGACTGTCGGCATCCTGAGCAACTTCTTCGCCGCACACCGGGCATTTTTTCGGCATTTCGAAAGGGACGCTGTCGCTTTTGCGCTTTGAAAGAACAACGCCGTCTATCGCGGGGATCACATCACCCGCTTTTTGAATAACGACCGTATCCCCTATTCTTATATCTTTTTCAGCAATGAAACCTTTATTGTGAAGTGTTGCCTTAGAAACGACCGAGCCGGCGACCGCAACGGGCTTCAGTATTGCAAGAGGTGTCAGAACTCCGGTTCTTCCTACATTGATCTGTATATCTTCAAGAAGAGTTTCCTTTTTTTCCGGAGGATATTTGAACGCGATCTGCCATCTCGGGAATTTAACGGTGCTGCCGAGTGTTTTTCGCTGTGTAAGGTTATTTACCTTCACAACAGCGCCGTCAATATCAAATTCAAGTCCTTCGCGCTTTTCGCCAAGGCGTTTTATTTCTTCAATAACGTCTTCTATCGATCTATACTTGTTATAATAAGGACTTACACGAAAACCGAGCGATTTCATATAATCCAGTGATTCTGTATGCGTTGCGGGTATCTGAGCATCTGAAAGCTGCAGATTAAACACGAAAATATCAAGATTTCGCTTTGCGGTCACTCTGCTGTCAAGCTGGCGCAGAGAGCCTGCGGCTGCATTTCTGGGATTTGCAAACATGTTTTCGCCGTTTTCTTCACGTTCCCTGTTCAGAGCTTCAAAAGAAGCTCTCGGCATATAAACCTCGCCCCTGACGATTATACGGTGGGGATACGGTTCAAACAATGTAAGTGGTATAGACTTTACAGTCTTGAGGTTTTCCGTAATATCCTCACCTACTGCGCCGTCGCCTCTTGTTGCGCCTCTGACGAACTTTCCGTCAATATATTCGAGCGCTACCGAAAGTCCGTCAATTTTCAGCTCGACCGCATATTCCGCGTCGGAGCACGTCTGACGGACTCTTCTGTCGAAATCACGTATTTCGTCAAAAGAAAAAGCATCCTGCATACTGTCAAGCGGAACTTCGTGGCGGACCTCGCTGAAGCCTTTCAGAATGGCGCCTCCCACGCGCAGAGAGGGAGACTGGGGAGATCGGAATTCAGGATATTTTTCTTCAAGCGCGATAAGTTCGCGGTTAAGCATATCGTATTCATAATCCGATATTTCGGGGGCATCATCGGTATAATACTTTTTTGCGTGATAGTTTATGAGCGAAACGAGTTCGTCCATACGTTTTTTTGCATCCATGTTGATATTCTCCAAATGATAATGTATCAAGGAACTTTAAATCAGTATACTGCTGCGGGGCTGCCGATATCGCAAAGCGGGTATCCGGGGAAAAATACGATTTTTTTATTGTATTTGGCAATAAAATCAATAATATGCTGAGCATTTGGCGACAATGTGAGATCCCCTGAAAAAACCACCTCATCCTCTGTGCAAAAAGAAGCGCCGCCTATAAATCCGTATTCGAAGCCATCGAGAAAAACGCCGTCATTTGTAACCATAAGAACGTCTTTCCCCTCTTTTTCCGCAGCATTTTTTACAGAATCGTCGGAAGTTATAAGCGCGTTTTCGCTCACCGCAACAATGCTGCATTTTGCATACCCCTGAGAGACATCGGCAATTTTGATATTGCGTTTTTTCGCTTCATCAATAACGGCTTGCGACGTATATTTTTCATTGCAGAAAAGCGTTTTTCCGACGAGCGCAGCGTTATAGGCCACATCGTGAGGATACGGCGAATAAGTCTGCTCGCCTTTAACTGTTTTGATGTTCGGAAAGGACTGTGAAATATAATCATACAGAAACGGCGAACATATAACGGTATCGCCGAAAGAGAACAGAGAAAGATCCGTATGAAACGAAACACGGCTGTCAATATCCGGATTATCCGGCAAAAGAAGCTTATTTTTGAAATACGACAGGAATTGCTGCGGTGCTTTAGAGGTAGTAAGAACTGTCATGGCAAATCGTTAAAAATGGTATATCAGAATTATAAAGATATTATATCATTACAGCCTGAAAAAGTCAAGTAAATAAAAACGGATGATCGTATTGACCATCCGTTGATATTCATATTTCAGCCCGAAATCACATCAGCTTTGCGCCGTTGATCTTTACGCCGGGACCCATTGTGGATGCTACTACGCAGCTTCTGATATACTGACCTTTTGCAGCTGCGGGTTTAGCCTTTACGATAGCTCCGAGAAGAGTATCGAAGTTTTCCTGAAGCTTTTCTGTGCCGAAGGAAACTTTACCGATGGGGCAGTGAATGATGTTTGTTTTATCGAGTCTGTATTCGATCTTACCTGCTTTAAGCTCCTGAATTGCCTGAGCAATGTTGGGAGATACGGTGCCGGCTTTCGGGTTAGGCATAAGACCTTTGGGACCGAGAACTTTACCGAGACGTCCTACAACGCCCATCATATCGGGAGTTGCGACAACTACGTCGTAATCGAACCAGTTTTCGTTCTGGATCTTGGTAACGAGTTCCGCGCCGCCGACATAGTCAGCGCCTGCGGCTTCTGCTGCCTGAATATTATCGCCTTTTACAAAAGCGAGGATCTTTACTGATTTACCGGTGCCGTTCGGGAGAACGATAGCACCTCTGACCTGCTGGTCTGCATGACGGGAGTCAACGCCGAGACGGACATGAACTTCAACCGTTTCGTCAAATTTTGCCTTTGCCATCTGGCAAACAAGGCCGAGCGCTTCATCAGAGTCATAAAGCTTTGCTCTGTCAACGAGTTTTGCGCTCTCTGTATATTTCTTTCCTTTTTTCATCTTAATTAATTCCTCCTGTGTGGTTTTTCGGACGATTCATACGATCCTCCCACTTTTTAGGGACCTCAGTCTACGACCTCGACACCCATGCTTCTTGCGGTTCCGGCAATCATCTTTGCAGCTGCCTCAACATC
>JAEEJJ010000178.1 GCA_016281805.1 Clostridiales bacterium | reverse complement strand
TCATGTCCGGATTTGGCGGTTTTTCGCGCGATGTTGCGCTTTGCAACGGCAATACCTTTGTAACGTTCAAGGATGACGGTTCATATGAACTCGGATATTTTACTCCGACCGCGATAGACGCGTATAACAGATGCTATGACTGGTTTTACGGCTCGTTTGCCTCATATGTCAGCGATTACTATAAACCCGACCTCTTTGCCGCCGGCGGCGCCGTAATGCATTATACAAATACCAACCAGCTTTTTGCCACCACAAACTCACTTGCATTCCATCTTGAAAATCTCGGCGTTGTACCTATCCCTCTCGGACCTAACGCTAAGGATCCGTCTGATTACAGAACATCGTACGCAAGCGGCGCCTATACGGTATGCGTGCCTCTGACAACAAAGGATGCGGAAGCTACCGCGCTTGTTCTTGACGGACTTTTTGAACCTTTTGAGGGATATGAAACCAAGGAATCGATCATAGACTATCTTACAAGATATTATTTTACAGACAGACGCGATTCTGAGTTTATGTATGAACTTACCACGGGTCCGCACACCCTTTATCACGACCATCATCACGGTATGAGCACTATGTTTGACCAGATACCCAACGGCGGCGTTGCAACAACTGTTGAGTCATATAGGAGCGCGATCTACGAAGCTGCGGAAACTTATGTAATCTCAATGTATGAAACTCTCAATAATCTGAACGACCGCTTCCATAACTGATCGTTTGCCGTTTTGTTGAGCTAAGCGGAAAATCGGGTTATGCGTACGAAAGTATATTGACAGTTTATCGTTAGTTATAGTATAATAAAATAGTAAAAACAGAAGTTTTTTCTTACAAAACCGTATATAACTCAATTTAAAGGAGATTTGTTTATGCCTACCATTATCGGTCCTGATCTGCCCAACATCCCCTGGGAGGATAAACCGGCAGGATGCAACAAGGTGCTTTGGCGCTATTCCGGCAATCCCGTGATCCCGCGTGACCTTCTGCCCGATTCAAACAGTATTTTCAACTCTGCAGTTGTTCCGTTCAAGGGCGGCTTTGCGGGTGTTTTCCGCTGCGACAATACAGGTCGCTACATGCGTATCCACGCGGGCTTTTCAGATGACGGAATACATTGGAATATCAATCCCACACCCATAAAAATGATATGTGACGATCCTGACGTTGGCGAATTCGTATACGCATACGACCCCCGCGTTGTGTGGATTGAAGACAGATATTACATTATCTGGTGCAACGGCTATCACGGTCCTACGATCGGTCTTGCATATACATTTGATTTCGAAAAATTCTATCAGCTCGAAAACGCATTCCTGCCCTACAACAGAAACGGCGTGCTTTTCCCGAGAAAGATAAACGGCGAATACTATATGCTTTCACGTCCGAGCGATACCGGTCATACCGCTTTCGGCGATATTTTTGTAAGCCGCAGCAAAGATCTTATTTACTGGGGCAAACACCGCCATATCATGGAACCCTGCGGTTCATGGCAGTCAAGAAAGATCGGTCCGGGCCCTGCGCCTATCGAAACTACCGAAGGCTGGCTGCTCATTTACCACGGCGTTCTGCAGAGCTGCAACGGCTTTGTTTACCATGCCGGCGCCGCTCTTCTCGATATAAACGAGCCGTGGAAAGTTCTTTACAGAACAGATCCGTATATTATCTCTCCGCAGGAGATCTATGAATGTGTCGGCGACGTTCCCAATGTAGTTTTCCCGTGCGCAACGCTTACAGACGCTGCGACAGGCAGAATTGCGATGTATTACGGCGCAGCAGACACGGTTACAGGTCTTGCCTTTATGCAGGTCGACGAGCTTATCGATTTTATCAAGAAAAATACGATGAAAATCGAAAAACGTCCTCAGAGAGCAACGTGATAAAAAAACTCAGCGTCACCGTATTTCGGTGACGCTGATATTTAAGGGAATAATATGACTTACAGTAAGTGCGATCTCTGCCCGAGACAGTGCGGCGTTGACAGAAATAAAACGCACGGTTTTTGCCTTTGCGGCGCAAAGGCAAGCGTTACACGCGCAGCAAAGCATTTCTGGGAAGAGCCTGTGATAAGCGGTAAAAACGGATCGGGAACTATATTTTTCTCAGGCTGCACGATGAGATGCGTTTTTTGCCAGAATTCAGAGATAAGCAGAAAAAATGTCGGAAAAGAGGTTTCCGACAGTGAACTTTGCGACATTATTCTATCACTTCAGAATGACGGGGCGGAAAACATAAATCTTGTAAACCCCGTCCATTTTGCGCCGAGCGTTAAAAACGCACTCCTTATGGCAAAGCCTGAAATCCCGGTGGTCTGGAATTCGGGCGGTTACGAAAGAGTTGAAACTCTTCGCGAAATGGAAGGGCTTATAGACATATATCTGCCCGATTTCAAGTATATATCGGATGAAAAAGCCATGAAATACTCCGGGGTAAGCAATTACGCCGAATATGCCGTTGCGGCGATAAACGAAATGTACAGGCAGACGGGGAATGTCAGAGAAGAAAACGGACTGATGAAAAAAGGGGTAATCGTCCGTCATCTTGTTTTGCCGTCGATGCCGTTGCAGTCTGTAAAAACGCTTCGTTTTATCAGAGAAAATCTGCCGGAGGGCATATATGTGAGCCTGATGGGGCAGTATATCCCCGCAGGCGATGTTTCAAGCGATAATTTCCCCGAAATAAACAGAAAACTTACAAGAAAAGAATATAATACCGCAAAACACGAATTCATGAACCTCGGCTTTGACGGCTTTTGTCAGGAACTTTCCGCGGCATCGGCAGATTATGTGCCGATACTGAAAGACTGAACTCAGTCAAACAGCGCCGAAACGCTTCTTGATACAAATTTATACACAATAAACGTTATTATTGCGTTTACTCCGGCTTTTATAAGGTTGAAAGGTATGATCGTCGGAATAAGCATTGCAACAACTATCTCTATATCTGTTTTCATAAAAAGCGGCGTAAAAACAAGGTTCATAAGCACCATCAGAGCGGTCTGAACAAGTGCGCCGACTATAAGCGCTGCAATTGCGCGTTTAAGGCTTTTACCTTTTGTGTATATAAGGCCTGCCGCAAGCACAAATCCGCCCGTTGCGGCAAAATGCATTATTATTCCTATGATACCGCTTGACGCGCTTACCGTGATACCCTGAATAATACTTACAACGGCTGTCATAAGCAGTCCCCACCACGGTCCGAAAAGAAAGGTTGAAATAAGAATGGGTATATCCGCAGGGTCGTATTCAAGGAACGGAGCTGTGGGAAACGGGATCCTTATAAGTACCATCAAAACGATGCTCATAGCAGACATTACAGCGAGCGTCGCTATTTTTTTTGTGCTTGGTCTGCCCGTGCGCCGCTTTGATTTCAGAATAACGGCAAGTATTATGACCGCAACGGCAGCAACGGCCGCAATTACGGCAAGCAGAATGTGTTCTTTTGCAATGTTCATAAAAAACCTCCGAAAAAAAGTTCCCGAATAATCCGGGAACTGGTTTTTTTTGAAATCACGCATAAGCATGAATATCTTCTCTCATCCGGACTGTACCGTCGGCAACGGAATTTCACCGTTTCGGCCTGATAAACAGGTTAGTGGGCTTTACCACCGGTCAGGGAATTGCGCCCTGCCCCGAAGGATTATTCGATTTGCGATGATTATAGCACAATGAAGAAGATCTGTCAACAGCAAATTGCGGTAATATTGTATATAATTTATTAAAATTATGGATTTAGACACATTTTATACTTTACAAAACAGTATAAATCTGTTATAATATATAATAAGATATTATGGGATAGTGTCAGTATGTTAGATAAACTGAAAAGTATAAGCGAAAGACTTGATACGGTAAACGAAAAGCTTACCGATCCTGATGTAATAACGGATCAGGAACAGTATAAAAAATATATGAGAGAGCATAAAAACCTCTCTCCGATAGTTGAAAAATACCATGAGCTTCTTACCGCCAAACGCAATGTTGAAGAGGCGAGAGAGCTTATGGATGAAACGCTAGAACCCGATTTTCGTGAGATAGTCGAAGAGGAATACAGGACGGGCAAAGAACGTATAGAAGAGCTCGAAAACGAAATAAAGATCCTTCTTCTGCCGAAAGATCCGAACGACGACAAAAACGTTATTGTTGAAATACGCGGCGGTGCGGGCGGAGAGGAAGCGGCGCTTTTCGCAAACTCTCTTTACAGAATGTATTCTATGTACGCCGAGAAAAAAGGTTATAAAACCGAAGTTCTCTCGGTAAACGAAACGGAGCTCGGCGGTATAAAGGAGATCACGTTCTCCATAGAAGGCGAAGGGGCATACAGCCGTCTTAAATTCGAAAGCGGCGTCCATCGCGTTCAGAGAGTTCCCGAAACCGAGTCTCAGGGCAGGATACACACATCCACCGTTACCGTTGCTGTATTGCCCGAGGCAGATGAGGTTGAGGTAGAAATAAATCCCGCAGACCTTATAATAGAAACTCACCGTTCGGGAGGCGCGGGCGGACAGCACGTAAATAAAACCGAAAGCGCAATACGCATAATCCATGTTCCCACAAACACGGTCGTAGACTGTCAGGACGAAAGAAGCCAGTTTAAAAACCGTGAGCGGGCTATGAAAATTCTCCGTTCCCGAATTTATGAAAGCATGCTTGCCGAACAGAATGCCAAAATCGCATCAGACCGCCGTCTTCAGGTAGGAACGGGCGACAGAAGCGAAAGAATAAGAACATATAACTTTCCGCAGGGACGTGTGACGGATCACAGAATAGGTCTTACGCTCTATAAGATACTGCAGATAATGGACGGCGATCTTGACGAGCTTATCGACGCGCTTATCACTACAGACCAGGCGGAAAAGCTGAAAGCAGGAGCAGAAGAATGAAAAAAACAGCCATAATACTTATAATCGTTTTTTCTCTCGTTATCGGTTTTGCGATCACAGCCGTAAGCGCTGTCTGCCCTGTCTGGCTTGAAACATACAAAGATGTTTACGGTATGCGTTTCGGATTTCCGATACCGTTTATCGAACAGACGACAGATATGGTCTTTAACTCCGACTACTTCCCGCGTTATCTTGCGCCTCAGTATTTTCATGAGTCGTTTGAAACGGAGTTTATGGTATTGCCGTTCGTATTTTCTTTGATCATAAATACTATTTTTGCAGCTGCGATATGCGTCTGCATATATTTCATACATCGTTCTTACAGAAAAAAACACCCGAAAAAAACACACAAAAAAGATGAATATATACCCGTTTTTGACTGAAACGGTATTATTCAGGAGATTTAAATGCCCCGTAACATATACACTCCGGCAGGCAGACAGGAATGGACAACTTCCGTAAGAAGGTCTGCCTTGGAGAAAAAACCTGAAAAAAAGCGAAAAAAACGCTCTCCTTTCGCAAAGTTTTTAAGGCGTCTGTCAAAAAGACTGAAGCTTGATAAATTTGCGGAAAAGCTGCGCTCGCTCAGGGATTACTTTGTTCTGAAAGCGCTTCCCGAAAACTCCGCTTTCACGGTAGAACTCAAATATTCGCATCTTCAGCACACAAGTTTTTTATACCGCACCGTATTTATCATCGGTCATGTTCTGAAAGTAGCGGGGCTTGTGCTGCTTGGCATTCTCAAAACGGTTTTGCCGGTCGTGATCCCTGCGGCGGGAATATTCGTTATTGTTTTTTCATCATGGGCTGCAAGCGTTTATTCTGTGGCTCTCGAAGTGCGCATCGGTGATGAACATGTAGCCTTTGTGCAGGATCAGCAAACGTTTGACGATATCCGTGCATCCGTTGAAAACCGCATATACGCTTCTTCCGAAGAAAACGAATATATAATGGAGTCGATACCGACGCTGAGTTTTGTTATTATAGAAAAAGACGAGCTCACGGATACAGGCAAGATAGAAGAAACGCTCTACAACAGCTTTCAGGAATATATCGGCCAGTCATACGGTTTTTTCTTTGACGGTCAGCTTCTGGGAACATCAAAAAACGAAAACGATTTTTCAAGACTTCTCGAAGAGATTGCGTCGTGGTATCTTTCGGGCGAAAGAAACGAAACGTATGAGATACTCAACAGCATAGAGGTCGTAAGAGATACTTATCCGAAAAATTACGAACGGTCATATTCAGATCTTCTTGCGCTTTTCAAAACATCAAGCAACCCGTCTGTTCATAAGGTATCCAAAAACGAAACGCCTGAAAGCATTGCCGAAATGTATGGTATAAGCGTTCCCGTTCTTGCGCTTCTTAACAATCTGAACAATATAAACTCGGTAAATACCGGCGATACGCTTACTGTAGGCAAACCTTTCTGCGAGCTTAAAGTGCAGACCCGATATCAGGTCAAGTATTCTGAGATCATTCCCTTTGATACAAAAAGGGTTTATACCGATTCATTGTATGAGGGAACGACCGAAACAAAGCAGAGCGGTTCAAACGGAATTTACGAAATAACCGCCGAGGTAGTTGAAGTAAACGGCGTTGAATCGTCAAGAACTGAAGTGGCAAGAAAAAGAGTTCAGGATCCTATTACGCGTCAGATTCTAATCGGCACAAAAACGATCGCTCCTTCAGGTCATTTCATATGGCCGATCATAAATCATCTGGGATCTATCTCCTCCGGTTTCGGCAAAAGAACGCTCGGCGGAGTTCCAAACTTCCATAGGGGCACCGACATAGCAGTAGATTACGGCACTAAGATCCTTGCCGCGGATGCCGGTGTGATAGTGGAAAAGGGATTTCAGGAAAACGGTCTGGGCAATTATGTCGCAATCGACCATGGAAACGGGATAGTATCGTATTACGGTCATTGCAGCAGAATTGAATCCGGAATAAACAAAGGCACAAAAGTATATCAGGGGCAGGTTATAGCATATGTAGGCAAAACAGGAAAAGCAACCGGATATCACCTGCATTTTGCGCTTTACAATAAAGAAACGGGCGAATATTTCGATGCCGCTCCGTTTATTTCATAAATTATTTATTCAAACAAACACAAACACATAAATAAAACACGTTAAGAGGTGCCGGAAAAATTGAAAAAATATGTTATTAGCGGCGGAAAACCGCTGAACGGCGAAGTATCACTGAGCGGAGGAAAAAATGCGGTCGTAGGCATAATCCCGGCTGCGGTGCTTGTAAAAGGCGTCTGCGTTATAGAAAATGTGCCCGCAATAAACGATGTCGCGGATCTTGTTGACATCATGAAAAAAATGGGCGCGGACGTAAGATATCTCGATGAAAAAACTCTGCGTATCGACAGCACAAACGTAGTTTCTTACGTTGCGGATTACGACGCTGTAAGAAAGCTGCGCGCGTCATATTATCTTATAGGCGCACTGCTCGGCCGATTCGGTCACGCAAGGGTAGGTCTTCCCGGCGGATGCGATTTTGTGGAACGTCCGATAGACTATCATATTAAAGGTTTTGAAGCACTCGGAGCAATAGTTGATATCAAGCACGGAATAGTTGTTGCCGATGCCGAAAAACTTACCGGCACATCCATGAACCTTGATTTCCCGTCCGTTGGCGCAACGGTAAATATCATGCTTGCGGCAGTTCTTGCCGAAGGACTGACGGTAATAGAAAACGCGGGAAAAGAACCGCATATAGTTGATATAGCAAACTTTCTTAACGCTATGGGCGCTCAGATAAAGGGCGCGGGAACTGACGTTATAAAAATAAAAGGCGTTGCCGAACTTCACGGCGGACATTACGAAATAATTCCCGACCAGATAGAAGCAGGCACATTTATGGCTGCCGCTGCCGCTGCCGGCGGAAGAGTTATACTGAGAAACGTTATTCCCAAGCACCTTGAATCCATTTCCGCAAAAATTGAGGAATCCGGCGCAAAAGTAGAAGAATTTGACGATTATCTGATCGTTTCGCGCGATGCTGACAGCCCGATAAAAAATCTTAATATCAAAACTCTTCCTTACCCCGGCTTTCCCACGGATATGCAGTCCCAGATGGCGGCGCTTCTCAGCAGAGCCGGCGGAACATCCATAATAACGGAAACAATTTTTTCACACAGATTCAAATATGTTGACGAGCTTCGCAGAATGGGCGCAAAAATGACGGTAGACGGCAATATCTGCGTAATAGAAGGCGTTGATAAACTTACCGGAGCGTCGGTAAGAGCATGCGATCTTAGAACGGGCGTTACGCTTGTTATTGCGGCTCTTATTGCTGAGGGGATCACCGAAATATCCGATGTTCGCTACATCGAACGCGGATACGAAAATATCGTAGACAAACTCAGGTCCCTCGGAGCTGATATAAAAGTTGTCAACGACGATACGCCTGCCGTTACTGAAACTAAAATAAGCTGATGCTGCGCGTATTCACTCTTTACAGCGGCAGCAGCGGAAACTGCACCGTAATAGATATAGACGGCAGAGCGGTACTTGTCGACGCAGGCTGCGGCGTTAAAAAAACACAAAAAGCACTTCTCGATGCCGGGCTTTCACTTGATGCGGTAGAAGGTATTTTTATCACGCACGAACACTCGGATCATGTTTCGGGGCTTCAGACGATCTGCAAACACTACCGTATTCCCGTTATCTCAAATAAGGCAACGCTTGATGCGTATTTCAGGGAAAACAGATCTTTTGACACGTCACTTTTCTGTGAAATGCCCACAGGAGCCGTCGCTGCAAGAGATTTATTTGAAGTATCGTCTTTTCATTCGCCGCACGACAGCGCAGAATGCGTGGGTTACAGAATAAAAACAAAATACGGCGACGTTGGCGTGCTTACCGACGCAGGAGAAGGCACAAAGGAGATAAAAAGAGCTCTTTCGGGGTGCAAAATACTCGTTTTCGAGTCAAATCATGATAAAAATATGCTTCAGACCGGTCCGTATCCGTATTATCTCAAAATGCGCATCTCAGGTCCGAAGGGGCATCTTTCAAACGATCAGTCTGCCGAAATGCTTGCAGATTTTATTGATTTAGGGACGGAGAGCGTGATCCTTGCGCATCTCAGCAAGGAAAACAATACTCCGCACGCCGCGCTTGCAACGGCGGAAAATATATTGACTTCAACAGGCGCAAAAGTAGGCAGCGATATATCTCTTTATGTTGCCCCTCCCGACGGACTGTCGCATATTTTTACTGTCGGATAATATTTATGCTTTTTTGAACAGATAAATAATAAAAGGACCGCACTTTACGGTGCGATCCTTTTTGATTTTTATATTTCTGTTTTTCATAGTTTTTTTATGATATAGGATATTTCATGCGGAGAGATAAACGAAACGTCTGCAGGCGAATACATTATCAGGTAAAACGGAAGAGATAAGACCGCAAAAGCAGGCATCAGAAATCATTTGATGCTTTTTTCGTAAAAGCGGGCAAAACCGGATCACTTAAAAATATATGTTTTTATATAATTATTTTCGTCTGCGCCGCCGTTCAGATAATTCAGCAATATTTCCGCGCAGGCGCGGCTGTCGCTGTCTGCCTTGTGATGATCGAGAGAAATGCCGTAATAATCACACATAGAATCAAGCTTATGTGAAATACCGGGCAGTAATTTCCTTCCCATCTGCACGGTGCAGCAGTATTTTGCGGTATTTTTCCAGTATATGCCGTAATCCGACAGGCATTTTTTTAATACCGAGAGATCAAAAACGGCGTTGTGCGCGGCAAGAATGCCCGAACTCATCACAGGCTCGATCTCCTTCCACAATTCCGGAAAGACAGGAGCAGACGCTACTGTTTTTGAGTTTATTCCGGTAAGGAGCGTGTTGTAATAGTCAAAATATGTTTCGGGATTGACGTATGAAAAATACTCTTCCGTTATCCTGCCTCCGTCTATCACGGATATACCTATGGCGCTTATGCGGTCGCAGCAACGGTTCGGAGTTTCAACATCAAAAACAACGTATCTGTACAAAAGTCTGCCTCCTTATTCGGCAAAAACTTATTTATTTGCTTTTCCCGGACCCTTGTATTCAAGCACAAGCATCGTCAGGTCGTCAAACTGTTCGGCGTCTTTCACAAATCTGTCAACTGCATTTTTAACGTTTTGAAGAATATCTTTTGAGGGTGCGTTCGTGTTGACGTTAAGTGCGTCAAGCATGCGTTCCGTACCGAAAAGCTCTTTTGCCGCATCTGTCGCCTCAGGCACACCGTCGGTGTAAAGAAAGAGCTTTGAACCGGGCTTCAGCTCCAATTCATATTCTTTGTATTTTACGCCGCTCATACCGCCGATCACAAAGCCGTGTTTGTCTTTTATCAGGTCAAATCTGCCGTCGGGCTGCATGATTGCGGGATACTCGTGACCCGCATTTGCGGCGATAAGTTTGCCTGTGGAAATTTCCAGAATGCCGAGCCAAACAGTCACAAACATTTCCTCACGGTTGTTTGAACAGATAGCCGTGTTTGTATCCGTAAGTATCTGCGCAGGACTTTTGCCGACCATCGCATTGTTTGCAAGAATGATTTTTGACGCCATCATAAACAGCGCTGCAGGCACGCCTTTGCCTGAAACGTCTGCAATGACCATGCAAAGATGATCGTCATCCACAAGAAAAAAGTCGTAAAAATCGCCGCCAACTTCTTTTGCGGGATCCATTGTTGCATAGATGTCGAATTCCGGTTTGTCGGGAAACGCCGGATATATATTCGGCAGCATATCAGCCTGTATATTAGATGCAAGGTGAAGTTCCGATTCAATGCGCGAGCTTTCCATCTTCTGTTTTTCGTATTCTTCGTTCTGACTCTTGACGATCACCGAAAACATATATACCGAGGCGCCTACGGTGACGAATATGATGAACTGGATCTCCTGCGAAAAGCTTTGAAGAATTATCGCCGCAACAGGCGCGATAATGTAATTCCAGAACGCAATTTTGAACCGTTTTTCGATTGTTTTGCGGTATACGATAAGCATAACGGCATCAACTGCCAGCATCAAAGCCGGGAAAAGATTCGACAGCATGTATAAAGAAGAGCGGTGATAGATATTTTCCGCATCAAATGTGTAGATCAGATCAAAAGGCGCGCAGACCGACATTACCGCGATATGAGCGGCAAGCAATGCATAAAGCAGTATAAAAACTCTCATACCAAGCTTTTTTTCGGGCTTGGAAACAGCAAGAACAAGCAGTGACATAACATGAGTCATAACGCCTGCCGAAATCATTTCTGCAAAAGTGATAATATAAATGGCTATGCGCACAGCGTCTCCCTGCATTCCGTCAAGAAGCTGTCTTGTAAGATGTGAGGTAATATAAAAAAGGATCAGCAAAAAGAATATCTGAAAATACAGTCGAACTTCTTTTTTCAGGTGCCTTGATGCGGTTATCTGAAAAAAGCAGAGAAGACACACGCCGATGCCGATAGCTATGACCAGAGCGTTTACAAGGCTGAGCGGCGAAAAGGTATACTGCATATAAATAATCTCCTTACATTTTATATGTGAAAAACCGTAAAAGCGTTTTATTTGAAAATACAGTTTATTATACTTGTTTTAATTTGAATTGTCAACCGCTTTTTTGTCTGTCCGCTTTTTTTTACAATTTTTTATAAATAAATATGCAGATATTCTCAAAAAAATACGATTTCAGATATATTTTCATTTGTCCTTCTTGACATTATCCAAACCGTGTGGTATACTTGAAAAAAGAAAAGAGGATAATTATGGGAAATATTATTGATACAAAAGAGAGCATAGCAGCTCAGAATTTTTTGCTTAAATCAAAAAACGCTTTTTCCGAAAAAATTCTTCGCAATACGGTAAAGGATATCGATATTTCGGAATGCGTTCAGGATGAAACATGCACTTCAGCCTGCCGTTTCAATATCACGGGTTCGGTCGAAACCGAGTCTCCCACAGGCAAAGGAAAAACTTACCTTTATCACGCAACGGTCGACGTTGCCGATAAAAAGGAAAACCTCGTTTCTCTTAATATCACTCCTCTTGAGGGATAACAAACATTAAAACCGAAATAAACGGCTTTTTAAAGCCGTTTTATTTTGCGAAAAAAAGTTTTCTCTTGACAAACACTAAAATAAAAAGTATAATTAAAAACAACATAAATATTTATAAAAAAGAGAAGAAAATAAAATGACTTTAAAAGACTTGCCTGTAGGCAATACCGGGTCAGTTACTGCTGTGGGCGGAGAGGGCGCAACACGCCAGCATTTCCTTGATATGGGTATTATTCCCGGAACGGAGATCACGGTCGTAAAATATGCCCCGATGGGAGATCCGGTCGAGGTCTGTCTTCACGGATATGAGCTAACGCTCAGGCTTGACGACGCCGCAAAAATAGAAGTAAAAGAGACATCTGCTGCCGACAGAAAAAAACAGCATACAGCAGAGGCAATAAGCGAACATACGGGACTTGGAGAAGGCGGGCGTTTTCATCCGAAGGGCAGCGGCGATCCTCTCCCCGAAAACGAGATCCTCACTTTTGCACTTGTAGGCAATCAGAATTCCGGAAAAACAACGCTTTTCAATCAGCTTACGGGCGCAAGGCAGCACGTAGGCAACTTTCCCGGCGTTACGGTGGACAGAAAAGACGGCGCGATAATCGGACATCCGAACACATCCGTGACCGATCTGCCGGGCATATATTCAATGTCGCCGTATTCAAGCGAAGAGCTTGTGTCGAGAAACTTTGTTCTTAACGAAAAGCCTAAGGGCATAATAAACATTGTTGACGCAACAAATATAGAGCGCAATCTGTATCTGACAATGCAGCTGCTGGAGATGGATATTCCCGTTGTTGTTGCTCTTAATATGATGGATGAAGTGACAGGAAACGGCGGCTCTGTTGATATAAATACAATAGAGGCGATGCTCGGCGTTCCCGTAATACCAATTTCCGCTTCAAAAAATCAGGGCGTAGCCGAACTTATCGAACATGCTGTCCACGTTGCAAAATATCAGGAAAAACCGCTCAGACAGGACTTTTGCAGCGAAGAGGATAACGGAGGCGCCGTTCACCGCTGTATTCATGCGGTAAGACATCTTATCGAGGACCATGCCACGGCTGTCGGTCTTCCCGTCCGTTTTGCCGCAAGCAAGGCAATAGAGGGCGATAATCTGATAATCAGCCAGCTTGATCTTGACGAAAACGAAAAAGAAACGCTTGACCATATTTCGATGCAGATGGAAAAGGAAAGAGGCCTTGACAGAAGCGCGGCAATAGCAGATATGCGGTTTGCGTTTATAATGAAAGTATGCAGCGCATGTGTAAAAAAACCGGAAGAGAGCAAGGAAAGCGTAAGAAGCCGCAAGATCGACCGTTTTCTTACGGGAAAATATACCGCTCTGCCTATTTTTATCTGCGTTATGGGCATTATATTCTTTCTTACCTTCAATGTTATAGGCGCATGGCTGCAAGAACTTCTTGAAAAAGGTATAGGGGCGCTTACCGATGTGATCAATAATGCCATGATCTCAGGCGGCGTGAACGAGGTGCTCAGAAGTCTTGTAATAAACGGCATTTTTGAAGGCGTAGGCAGCGTGCTGAGCTTTCTGCCGATAGTTGTAACGATGTTCTTCTTTCTTTCACTGCTTGAAGACAGCGGATATATAGCGCGCGTGGCGTTTGTGATGGATAAACTGCTGAGAAAACTCGGTCTTTCGGGAAGAAGTATCGTTCCGTTGCTTATAGGTTTCGGCTGCACGGTGCCTGCAGTAATGGCGTCGAGAACTTTACCGAGTGAGCGCGACAGAAAAATGACGATCCTTCTCACTCCGTTTATGAGCTGCACCGCAAAACTGCCGATCTATGCTTTTTTTGTCGATGCGTTTTTTCCGAAATACAAAGCGCTTGTCATGATAGGTCTTTATGTCCTCGGCATTTTAATCGGTATTCTCGTTGCGTTTTTATACAAAAAAATTATGTTTAAGGGTGAAGCAGTGCCTTTTGTTATGGAATTGCCGAATTACCGTATGCCGAGCGTAAAAAATGTTGCTCAGCTTTTATGGGAAAAAGCAAAAGACTTTTTGCAGAAAGCATTTTCGATCATTCTTGTTGCCACCGTTGTCGTGTGGTTCCTTCAGACTTTCGATTTCCACTTCAATATAGTCGAAAATTCACAAAACAGCATGCTTGCCGTTATTTCAGGATTTATTGTTCCCGTTTTTGCTCCGCTCGGACTGGGCGACTGGCGCATAGTTACTTCGCTTATAAGCGGTTTTATGGCAAAAGAAAGCGTTGTTTCAACACTTGAAGTCCTTTTCGGCGCACAGGGAGGGATATCTGCGGTATTAAGCTCTGCCGCTGCTGCTTCTCTTCTTGTTTTCAGCTTGCTCTATACGCCCTGCGTTGCGGCTGTAGCGTCAATAAGAAGAGAACTCGGCTTTAAGTGGGCGGTTTATGTCGTTGTATGGCAGTGCCTGATAGCATGGACAGCGGCGCTTGCCGTAAGCCTGATCGGCATGCTGCTTGGCGCGTAAGGAGAAAAAAATGAATCCGATAGACTGGATAATAATCAGCGTTGTAGCGATACTGCTTGTTTTTGCGGTATGGCAGGTCATAAGAAGAAAAAAAGGCAAATGCAACGGCTGCTGCGGCGGATGCAACGGTGAATGCGGAGGAAAAGTAAAAAATAAAACGCGAAATAAAGGATGATCATTTTGCTTTTCGTTTACTTCAGATAAAATACTGAAAAAAGGATTTCTCAGAGTTTTTTACTGAGAAATCCTTTTTTTTTGTTTATTACGGTTTTACTGCTTGAATTTTACGGCGGTCCCGTATGCAATAACTTCAGCAGCCCCCTGCATGATCGCTGAAGAGGCATAGCGGATATTCACGACCGCATCAGCGCCCATACTTTCCGCTTCTGCCACCATACGCTTTGTAGCGAGCGCTCTTGCATCGTTCATCATTTCATTATATGCTTTCAGCTCACCGCCTATGATAGTTTTGAAAGACTGGGTAATATCTCTGCCGATATTTTTGGACTGTATAGTGCTTCCTTTTACAAGACCGAGCATTTCAAGCTCTTTTCCGCTGATATAATCAGTATTTACCAAGATCATCTTCTTCACCTTCATTTATTTCTTTTATTCTCTGAATACATAAACCTATTACCGTTGCGCCCAGAATAAGCGGAATAATTCCCAAAAGTATTCTTATTATAAGATTATCTATCGCAAAAATCAGAAGTCCGAAATATATAATAAAATATATGATCAGAAAAACCGTGATAATGACAGGTGCGATCATTTTTTTATGTGCGTTTTCTTTTCGGGGTCCAAGCTATCGCCCTCCCTGCTGTTTTGTCAGCCTTCCCGCGCATCTTTCAGCGGCTTATCCCAGAATACTTTTCCGTTTGCTTTTGCGGCAAGAGCGTCGATTTTATCGCGAAATGACTCCATAAACATTTTTTCGCGTTTTTTAGATCTTCTTCCTTTGCCTTCGTATATCACTTCGCTGAAATACGCGTCGTAAGAGATCGCAAAATCGTCCGGAGCGTTATAGGGAAAAAATGTTACGGCGGTTTCATAGCGGATATATCCGTTTTCAGAATCCGAAATCAGCATACAGAGCGCACCGTGCCTTTTTACTCCGTTTGCGTTGCACTCCGCCGCAAAATACTGTTCATAAACATTTACAGTCACTTGTTTTCCTCCGTATTATTATTCGTATCGATATTTTTTTCTTATTTCCCGGTAAGATACGCTTCTATCTGCGATATCTGTTCGTCGTTGAGTCCGCCGAGACGGAGATAATTTTCTGCGCCATTCTTTATATCGAGAGAATCGACAGAAGTGCCGTTTTGCGCATCGCACATAAAATAAAGAAAATCGTTTACGTTGCCCTGAACCGCATTGTAACGGTCAGGAGTTTTTTCTTTTGTTACACCGTAATAATTATAGTATGTCATCATATAATCATCGATTATTTCCTGTGCGTCGGCATCGGCAAGCGCAAGAATAAGGGCGCATAAAAAGCCTGTTCTGTCTTTTCCTTCAACGCAGTGTATAAGACACGGCGTTTCGTGCTCCGTTGCCGTAAGAAGAGCCTCTGAAACGGTTTTTGCAAATGCTTCTGAACGGTAGTTTGCGTTAAGACCGAGCAGAAGAACGTTGCCGCTGCGGTAAAGCGAGTCGTAGTATTCGGAATTGAAATCATCAGCTTCGGTGTATGCGGTATATTTCTTTTCATTGTCCGATAGATTGAGCACAAACTTTATTCCCGTCTGTTCCGCAAGTGCGTTTGTGCAGGCGGCTCTTTTATGCTGATTATCGCAGGGCGATGCGGAACGGTAAAAACTGCCGCTTTTAAGGCTTCCGCCGACAACTTCGCGGTAATTTGCAAAAATGATATCAGAGTCAAAATCATTGCGTTCATCGGAATACTTAAGAGCGTAAAGCTCCTGAACAGCGAGATATTTGCCTTTTTCATTCAGTGTGACCGTAACGCGCGACTGTTCGGTCATCTCAAATTCTTCCCAGGTCGAAGCACCGTAGTTCCTTGCAATAACAACATGCGGGTAACCGGGATATCCGCACGCAAGCATTGATCCCACAGGGCAGTAATATCCGGAATAATACGGAATATCTTCATAGCTTTTGCCGTTATCGAAAGTTATGTTTACGCTGTCGCCGAACGAAAAGCCCATCGCGTTGAACTCATCGATCGTCGGTTCAATATAAACATTGCCGAATTCCTCATCATATACAACACCCACGTCACCTGTGGTGATTTCAGTTTTGCTTCCGCATCCCGCAAGCATGGTGATAAGCAATAATGCGGCAAGAAGAAGTGAGAAAGTTCTTTTATTCATGTCATTCTCCTGTATTGAAAAACTATTTCGCTTTCTAACATTTTTTATGTATTCAATTCGCGTATCCGCTAAAATATACCATATTATTGATGCGTTGTCAAGATTTGATTTGATGATCCGATCAAAAAAAGGACGTCCGGTTTTTGCCGGACGTCCATATCGTTTACAAAAAGTTATTTACTGTTTTTTCTTTTTAGCCAGGAGGACTGCAGCGCAAACACAAACAACCGAAGCCGCCGCAAGAATGATCCATATCCAGATATTGTCATCGCTTGTTTCGGGATTTTCGATCTGAGACTGTGATACGGTTATGTTGATGATCGCAGCAGCCGTTCCGTCGTCAAAGTTTACGGTGATAATGTGCGCGCCGGCAATGATCTTTTGCAGTGCGGAGGGCTTGATCGTTATTACCGTGCTTCCGGCTTTTGCATCATAATCAACGCCTTTTACAAGCGCATCCCCGTCAATTTCGACCGATCTGAAATGGCTGAAACATGTTTCGTCCTTTTCGCTGCGTTTTACGGTTATACCGTATGTCTGCTGACTGTCTCTTTCCCATATACCGATCGAGCCTGAGGTTACGGTATAAAAGACCGGAGCTTCGGGTTCTTTTTCGGGAACAGGCGCGGGTGTTTCGTTCTTTATCCATTTTGCATATACTGCAATATCCGTTGTCACGGGTTTTGAGAAGTTGAACGGAACTGTAAGTGCCTGATCGGCAAACCAGCCGCCGAAGGTGTAGCCGTCTTTCTTCGGGTCTTTCGGCTCTGTGATCTTGCCTCCGTCAGAAACGGTCGTAACTTCCGTGCGTTCGCGTCCGTCTGTGATAATAACAACTATGTGATCTTCTTTCCAGCCTGCGTATACGGTTTTATCGCCTGTCATTTTAACGGATGTAATTCTTTCTGTAAGCGTATAGTCTGAATACCAGCCGTCAAAAGTATATCCTTCGCGAGTAGGAACTGCCGTGAGTTTGACGGTAGATCCTGCATAGTGTTTTGAAGACGACAACGCGATACCGCCTTTTGTATTGTATGTAAGCGTATACTGAACGTTTACATTGCTGCCGCCGCTGTAATCATCATTCTTTATCCAGCCTGCGTATACGGTTTTATCGCCTGTCATTTTTATCGAGGTGATCTTGTAGATGTTTGCGGGGTCTGCATACCAGCCTTTGAAGGTGTATCCTGCACGCTTCGGAACTGCTGTGAGTTTTACCGTTGTTCCGCTCTTATGAACTGTGGATGCAACTGCGCTGCCTCCATCGGATCTGTATGTGAGAATATATATGTTATCGTCTTCAACTGCTTTCCAGTGAGCGTAAACTACGGCATTTGCGGTAAATACAGTGTCTTTTGTTATCTTTTTGCCGCCGTTTTTCGCTGTATACCAGCCTTCAAACTGATAACCGCTGCGTTTTGGAACAGGTGCCGCGGAGATCTTGCCGCCTTTGCCTGTGAGAACGCTTGAAGGCGTTACCGTGCCGCCGTTTCCGTCAAAAATAACGGTGTATGTCGGGGCTGCCTTTACAGTAAGAGTTACTTTTACCTCAACAGGGTCACAGCGGTCTTCAATATCTTCTATCTTTACCGTTGCGGTGTAAGTTCCTGCGGCAAGTCCCGCTTTGGGATATACCGTTGCAGTCATTCCGCCCACTATAAGACCGAATTTCTCATACATCGAGGCTTCAGTGAAACCTGCAGCGACTGCGGAGATCTTGCCTGTTCCGGTGCTTGAGGCTTTTATGTCTTTGTAAAGATCCTGCTGCTCTTCCGCATTGTAGCCTTCAGCTGCGGTGATCTTCACGCTTGAGGGAGTAACAGTGAATGAATATGTAGTCCATTTTGCAAAGAGAGTTATATCTTTATCAACGGGTGTTTCAAAATCATATTCTTTCTTGCATTCCTTGTCCGAATACCAGCCGTCAAATACGCATCCGTCTTTCGTCGGGTCTTCGGGCTTCTGCGCCGTATGTCCTTTTTGGACCTTCTGCTCTTCGGGAGCTGTGCCGTGGCCGTTCGCATCAAATGTTACGGTATATTTCGTTACTTTTCTGATAACTGCATGAGTTGTTATTTCGCCGTCTTTTGTCTGAATATTATGAGATTCGTCGTCAAGTGTTCCTGCTGTCGGTTCATCGATTCCGAGAGGATCGGAAATCGTGATCTTACCGTTTTTCGCCTGAATCGCCGATCTGGTCCCATCTGCGGTAACCACCGTGTCCTCTCCCGAAATGTTTATGTTGCCTTTAAGGGAACTGATGCCTACGCCGGATGTGTCGGATGTTGTTTTTGCAATTATCGTTCCGCCGGAAATATCAATATCTCCTGTATCGGACAGGAACGATTTCATCTGGCTCGTTGCTGTTATTTTACCGCCCGAAACAGAAATTTTGCCTTTTTCGGTGTGGACTGCGTAAAGTTGTCCGCTTACCGTGACGTCTGTATCTTTTCCTGAAATATCAATGTTACCTTTGAATGAGTAAATACCCCAGTATTCGCCGTCTGCTTTTACAGTGCCGCCTGAAATATGTATGCTGCCGCCGTTTGCATAAATAGCTACGGTCGCTCTTTCACCGATCGCTGCAGCACTAACATCGCCGCCCGAAATGGTGATATCTCCCTTTTGGGTGTATATTCCGTTGCTTTTTTCGCCGGTCGCATTTGCAACTACAGTACCGTCGGCAATAAGTATATTGCCGCTGCCTGAGGAAATACAGTCTGACTCTGTTGCGGTAACGGTCACGCTTCCGCTTTGAATATCAATGTCTTTTGCGGCATCGATGCCTTTGCCCGCTGTTATATTTACTACAGTGCTTTCTCCCGAAACGGTCACGCCGCCGTTTGTAGCATGCATTCCACAGCCTTTAACGCTTGCTGCGGTAACATTTCCGTCTGAAACGGTGATGTTGCCGTTTTTAGCAATTATCGCGTCGCTGTCTTTTCCGGTTGCGGTCGCGGTTATTTCTGCATCTTCAAAAACAAGTCCGTTTTCCGCGTAAATTCCGCTTACGGTGCCTGTAACGTCAGCTTTGCCGGTGATCTTCAGTTCGCCGTCAAGTGCGGAATAAATACCTGCGTTTTCGTGTTCTCCGCTTACTGAAGGAGAGTTGAGAGTAAGCGTATTTGTTTCGGGATCGAATTTAGCGTTTCCGTCGTCGTTTAAAATATCATCCTTGTTGTCGCTGTTTACCTGAACAGAGCCGATCCATACAGGATAAAGCACATCAGGCACTTTTTCTGTCCATTTCGCGAAAACAGTTATGTCATCGCCCACAGGCGTTGAAAAATCGTATTCTTTTGTGCATTCTTTATCGGAATACCAGCCGCCGAATACCCAGCCCTTTTCGGTAAGATCCCCCGGATTTTCGGCTGTTTTTCCGCGCTGAACGCTCTGCGCATCGGGAGCTTTGCCGTGGCCGTTTGCATCAAATGTTACGGTGAAAAATTTTGCGGGATTAACGGTAAAGGTTACGGGTATTTCTATTTCTTCAAAACGGTCTTCAAAATCCGTTATTCTCACAACCGCGGTATATGTGCCTGCGCTCAGCCCTTCAAGGGGGTAGACAGTGGCAGTCATGCCGCCGACGATAAGACCGAACTGCTCATACATTGAGGATTCTTTGAAGCCGCCCATAATGAATTCAACTTCGCCGGTTCCCGTGCTTGCTGCAGTCATTTCTTTATAAAGCTCCTGCTGCTCTTCGGCGTTGTAGCCTTCTTCGGCGGAGAATTCAATACTTGTCGGATCTACCGTGACAGAGTATGTTATTTCAGCCCATTTCGCAAAAACGGTAATGCCTGCCGTAACGGGCGTTGAAAAAACGTATTCTTCTGTGCATTCTTTATCGGAATACCAGCCGCTGAACAGCCAGCCGTCATCGGTAGGATCTTTCGGTTTTGCTGCGGTGCGACCTCTTTCAACGCTCTGCGATGCGGGAGCTGTGCCGTGGCCGTTTGCGTCAAATGTTACGGTGAATTTCGGAATTTCAGTAAATGTGTAAGTAAATGTTTTTGCTTCGGTTATTTCAGTCGACGACGGGTCTTTATCCCACGCTCCGTTTTCATAACCTTCTGAAGCCTTCATTCCCGTGGGAACATCGGCAGGTTTTTCGCCTTTTATGACCCACTCGGTTTTCTCTCCTGTTTTTCCGTCGGACCATGTTCCGTTTTCTACTTTATATTTTACCTCATATGCTCGCATAAAAATAAGATAAAGCGTATTTCCATGATTTAATCCGGAATAATCTATGGTGCCGTCTGCATTGATGGTAAAAGTCTGGTCTTTTGTCTGAAAATCCAACGGCTGCTTGAGAATATGGATAGTATATTTAACTCCGGTTTTCAGCTTTTCTATAGAATGAAAACCCCATGAAGTCCAGCTTTCCGCAACGTTCCCTTCAGGGTCTGTTATCTGGATCTGAAGAGGACTAGTACTGGAGAGAGCAGTTCCAGTTTCGTCCGAAGGGTAAATATCTACCTTTGTCTGCTGATGAGAAACAGTAACTGATTCATCTGTTCCTCTTATTGTAAAATCTATGTCGCCTGCCTTAAAATATCCTTCGGGCGCTGTTTTTTCGCAGACCGTGTAAATGCCTGGGGTAAGGCCTTCGATCGTATGAGCTGTCGGACCGGATGTCCACTCAGCTATTACTTTGCCGTCCTTTTTCAGCTGCAATACCGCGCCTTCAAGCGGATCGGAAGTGCCGTCAACGCTAAGAACGTTTACACTGTATGTTTTTTCGGTCCATTTCGCGAAAACGGTAACGGATGCAGTAACGGGCGTTGAAAAAACGTATTCTTTTGTGTATTCTTTATCGGAATACCAGCCGCCGAATACCCAGCCGTCCTCGGTAAGGTCTTTCGGTTTTGCTGCTGTCTTTCCGCTTTCGACAGTCTGCGCTTCAGGCGCTCTGCCGTGACCGTTGGCGTCAAACGTTACGGTATATTTCGGTATTTCTTTAAATGTGTAAGTAAATGTTTTTTCTTCGGTTATTTCCGCGGAAGACGGGTCTGTATCCCATTCTCCGTCCGCATAGCCTTCGGCGGCTTTCATTTTCGTGGGAACATTTGCGGGTTTTGAACCGTATTCTACCGTTTCGGTCTTTTCCGCGGTTTTTCCGTCGGACCATGTGCCGTTTTCAACGTTATATTTGATTATAAAACTTATTATCTGATGCGATATAACGACCTCGGTATCTTTACCTGCGGCAAAGCTTTCGTCCGAAGCGGTCAGATATCCTTCGGGCGCATTTTTTTCATGGATCGTATATTCGCCGGCAGTCAGATTTTCAACGATCTGCGGCTTGGAGGAGGACGTCCATTCACTCAGAACGCTGCCGTCACTTGAGATCAGCTGCATTTCCGCCCCGTTTACGGGCTTTGAATTGCCGTCTGTGCAGAGAACGCTTATGCTGTATGTTTTTTCAGTCCATTTCGCGAAAACTGTAACGGCCGCAGTAACGGGCGTTGAAAAATCGTATTCTTTTGTGCATTCTTTATCGGAATACCAGCCGCCGAATACCCAGCCGTCCTCGGTAAGGTCTTTCGGCTTTGCTGCGGTGCTTCCGCTTTCAACGGTCTGCGCTTCGGGAGCGCTGCCGTGACCGTTTACGTTAAACGTTACCGTATATGAAGCAGGCTTCTTTATCGTTACACTCAGCGCAGATGTTTTGCCGTCTGACTCATATATCCTTTTGCTGTCTTTTCCGAGCTTTCCGCCTTCAGGTGCGGTGACAGCGAGCGGAGACGATATTTTGATCGTTCCTTTTTCGGTTATTATCGCGGGTTTTCTGCCTGATGCGGTAACGCTTGTTTTTTCGCCGGATACCGCAAAGTTGTTGACAGCGTAAATTGCGTATCCCGTTGAGGTGGACTCTACCGTGCCGCCCGTTATTTCAATGTTTCCGCTTTTGGCGTATAAGCCGTTTCCGTCTGCTCCGTTTCCAAAAACAGTGAGTTTTCCGCTTTTTACGGCTATGCTCGCGGCTTTTACCGCAATTCCGTTGTTTGCGGTTATTGCTATCTGTGTTTTATCGCCTGTGAAAGTGAGTGTTTTATCTGCGGTTATGCCTGCCGTTTTGCCGGTTGCGGTAAGTATTCCCGTAACAGTCAGGTCATCCTCGGCGCGGATAACGGTTTCGCACTCGGAAATTTTCAAATTGTTGAATGTCAGCGTTTTTGTTTCGGGGTCATACTTCGCTTTTCCGCCGTCATTCAGTATATCGTTTACGTTGTCTTCCGTTACCTGTGTGCCTGCAATCCAGAGTGGATAAACAGTCAAAGTTTCTCCGGGAACGACAGGTTCATCCGAACCCTCTGCCGCAGTATTAAGCGGAATAACGGTAAAAATCATTATAAATGAAATCATTAAACTCAATATCCGTTTTTTTGTCATAAATACCTCCTGAAAGTCCGAAAAATGCCGATGCGCTTTTCCGGAACTCTAATTATCTATATTACTGTTGTATTTGACGATATTATCCCCGAAAATGTTCCATATTATTCTAACATATTTTTTTCCGAAAGTCAATGCGGTTTCAGCTTTTGATCAAAAAGTAACAAATATGATTTATAAAATCGTTTGCGTAAAACTTGTTGGCGAAAATCGGATAATGACTTGCAAAAAAAATTATATTAGTTTCAGATATTGACAAAAAACAGAAAAATATGTTATAATTATAAAGAATAAATCAAAAGGGGTATTCTTTATGCATAAATTCAGGAAAATTTCAGTTTGCGTTTTATTGGTTATTGTCATCGTTTCCGGCGCAATGTCGCTGACTTTTGCGTATCAGTCCGACAGGGGCGTATGGTTTCATTCGGGAGATGTTGAATTCGTTCCGGCAAAAATCCCGTATTTAGAGGCATATGCAACCTATCAGGGAACAGGCCTGTATCATAGGTTTCGGGCAATAGTGGGAGTGAATGTAAACAGCTCCGGATATGAATACGGTTATGGCGATTATACATGGAATACATCTTATGCATATGTTATTCACCGTCCTTGCTACGGAACGGATTCATATACATGGACACATTATTATGAATATGAAGCAGGCTAAAGCTTATCTGAAAACACCTTGTTGAGAGTTTATGCGAAGCTGAAGGTGATATAATTGATTTCGCTTTACTGGAATGAAGCCGTAAAAAACATCAGATCCAATATTATCCTTGCTGTTTCCATCGTTTTAATAATAGCTTTTCTCATTATGGTTCTGGGCCTTGCCTTTGCCTGGGGCAATCTTTATGTTCTGAAAAACGATTCGGGTGATAACTCCTTAAAACCGGAAGCGTTTCTGGAATATGCAATATATGTTCTGAACTCCAAACCTGATATTCCTACCGAGAGGCCGGTAATAGGCGCAACATATACATATAATCCCGACGATCCGGATAATCCTGTCGAAAATGAACTTTCAGATGAAGAAAAGGCTCATAATGAAGCGGTTTTTGCGTCATACAGAAAACTGAGTTCTGCACTTGAAAATATAGACGGTCTTAACGTTGTTAACAAGCTATGGGGAAGCCGCATATCCGATGATTCGTCTGCATATCCGCTTTCCCTGCAGGCGCAGGGTCGCAGGCAGTATAATTACGCGGATGCGCCTGATTTTTATATCAATCTCGGCTATACTATGGAAGAGATTGAACGGTTTTGTGATTATTATGCGGTTAAATATGATATCAATACGATTTTGCTCGAAAATTTTACCTGCTGCAAGGGCAGAATATGGACAGAAAAAGATCTTGATTTCGAATATCTTGTAAAAGATGGTTGTCTTCCGACAATTCCCGTATTGATGGGGTATGATTTTATCGATTATTACGATGTCGGTGATGTTCTTAAAAATCCGGAGGGGAAGTATACCGTTCAGATGATTGACGAAGGATATGCTGCTCCCGGATATGCAGATCAGTCTTTTGCCGATTATGTTGTTATCGGTTTTCTGAGCGAAGATACTGTTGTTGAAAGAACAAACGGAATGAGAGAATCGTTGAACAGCTATATTGTGGTGCCGCATGTTCCCCGAAATTCCTATTATTTTCCGAATGCAAGTATTGCGTCTATGGCCAATGATTTTTATATGGAACTTAGCAGAATACAATTTTACATTGAAACAGACAAAGAAGAATCGGCTGTCCGCGAATTGAGCGAAGCGCTGTCTGAAGATACTGTAATGGGAGTATATCTCTATCCCGAAAAACAGTCACGGGTAATGGCGGTTTATACGCAGATTAATGAAAAAAGATTTTCCAACTACCTGTTTATCGCTCTTTCTACTCTTGTGTTTACTGTTTTCGTGATTATTCTGATTATTATAAACAAATTAAAAAAGAATACGCGTGATGCGGTAATTCACAGGCTTGTCGGCGCAACGGTTTATGACAATGTCGCCGCTACTGTCGTCGAGTTTATAATTTATCTGGTATGTTCGGATATCATTTCCACTTTTGTATATGTGATTTCCGTAATAACGCGAAACCCCGTACTCCGTTCCGGATTTATGATGTATGCGGATATAGGGAATTTCAGATTATACTTAATGCTGCCGCTGATTTTGCTGACAAATCTTTTTATCCTTGCGGTTGTTGTTATTGTCTCCGGTATCTTTTTCTCAAAAACAGATATATCGCAAGCGCTGAAAGAGAAAGTGTAGGAAAAAATGAAAAAATTCAATATTTATGGTTTTATGATTACGCTCTCTTTTTTCCTTGCATCTTTTTTTATCGTCGGTTTTTCGAATCTGCTTATAGTTAATCGCATCAATAACAGGAATTACGATATGTTCCTCGGCCGCGATTCTCTGAAAGCCCGAATTTCCTGTGATGTTCCTTTCAGCTTTTCTCCGCAAAACCTGGGAGATAATTTCGTTATTTACAATATGATTTCCGCCAACGGAGCTTATGACAGCGATTGGGTGCGAGCCGTATACGGTATTGGTGATTTTCCGATGCCTGCGATGAAGGACGGACGGTTCTTTACAAACGATGATTTTGTTTCCGAAGAACCGACATGCGTTCTCGGTTTGGCAGCTGCCGCAAGAAGCTCTGAAACGGAAGGCGATACGGAGTATTACACATTTGAAGGTGTGAAATATCGCATATTGGGTCATATGGGAACCGAAGAAATATCAGATCTTGATGTTATTGTTATGCTGAACTGGGGAGGATACTTCAACAATAAAGCAATGTACTCCGGAACATATATTATTGATTCCGACAATTTATCCGAATCGACAAGAGCGTTTGAAAATCTGAAGTATCTTGCCGATAATGCCGAAAACGTAAAGTTTTACACTATGGTTCACAATCCCACAATCCGCTCGTTTGATACTTACAGCA
Organism: Clostridiales bacterium; assembly: GCA_016281805.1. Classification (GTDB taxonomy): domain Bacteria; phylum Bacillota; class Clostridia; order Oscillospirales; family UBA644; genus HGM12619. The sequence goes on along the minus strand of JAEEJJ010000178.1, from coordinate 8,693 downwards.
AAACTTTATATCCGATATCCCTTGCGATATTGATTATGAGCATTATCATCATCAGTTATTTTTATATTGACAGTATTTCGCATCGTATTGCGGTAAAAAAGCTTGTCGGCTTTTCTTCTTTAAATCTGTTTCTTGAAGTTGCAGGCGAATTTGTCTGCTTTGCGCTTGCAGGTATGACCTGCGCGGTTATTGCGCTGCTTCTTCTTGCCGCAAATGAACGGTATGCTTCAAGCGAACTTGGTTATTTTACCGTTATAAGACCTCAGACGATGATTTATGCTGTTATTGCCACCGTGTTTTTCGCACTTATTCTTTCTCTTCCCGCAATTTTGTTTGTATACAGAACCGATACCGGGAAAAAACTGAAATAATTGAAATAATTAAAAAAATAAGGCGGAGCTGACTGAAAATCAATTCCGCCTTTTTTATTTTTTTATAATCGAAAAACCGTTTTTGAACGATCGGAAAAACCTGAAGAAAACGTTTGGTTACGATTGCGAAAAAACGCTCAGAATAAATTCCGAAAAAATCGAATTTGCCCATGCAAACCACGAACGGGTGAATTTATCCGGATCGTCAACGTCAAATCCTTCGTGCATATATCCCGTTCCCGCGGTAGTTGACTCAAATAGATCAAGAAGATACTCTTTTTCAGCTTTATCGCATGATGTGAGCCCCTGCATTGAAAGGCTTATATGCCATATATATCTTTCGGGTGTGTGCGGACTGCCTATGCCTTTTGCCGCCTTGCCCTCGTAATAATAAGGGTTTTCTTTGCTGAGAATAAATTTTCTTGTGTTTTTATATATTTCGTCGTCTGCCGAAACATATCCGAGATAGGGGATCGAGAGAAGAGACGGAACGTTTGCGTCGTCCATAAGCGTGTAATTGCCCATGCCGTCCGTTTCGTAAGCATATATTTTGCCGAATACGGGATGCTCGTATATGCCGTATCGTTTTATTCCGTCGTCTATCTGTTTTTTCAGCGTTCCGGCACATTGAGAGATCTCTTTATCGTCTGCAAAGATCTCTTCCATATATCCGAGGCAGACGACCGCAAACATATTTGACGGAATAAGATAGCCGTATCTGCATGCGTCGTCCGACGGACGGAATCCCGACCATGTCATACCCGTATATGCAACGGGATTGCCTCTGCCTTCGCACGGAAGCGTATCTGACGGCGGACAGTTTTTTCTGATAAAGAAATATTTTGAGTTTTCGTGATGCTGTTCGGTTGCGAAAACTTCGAGGATCCGTTTGCACGCAGCCTTGAAATTATCGGTAAAATGCGCTGTTTCGCCCGATGCTTTCCAATAATGATACGCAAGCGAAACAGGGTAGCAGAGTGAATCTATTTCATATTTTCTTTCCCATGCGAGGGGATTGCGAAATTCGGTTTCGTCTTCGGACCAGCATTTGCCTGAAGACTCTCTGTTGAAAGCGTTTGCGTATGCGTCGTTAAGAATGCATTCCGCCTGTTTTGCGATAAGTCCTTCAACAACGCGGCGTATCTGAGCGTCTTTTTTTGCTATCGGCAGATAATGACGGACCTGCGCGGAGGAGTCACGCAGCCACATCGCGGGGATATCTCCCGTAAAAACAAATGCGGTGCCGTCATCGCAAAGCTCTGTTGTGGTTTCGAGAGTGTTGGGATAGCATTTTTCAAAAGATTCCGCGAGCGCCGGTCTCCCTGCTTTTATAAGTTTGGCTTTTATTTCTTCTATAGTTTTTTTAACGTATTCGGTTGTCATGATTTTCCCTCAGATCGTATCGTTTTTGATTATGTCTTCATATGTTTCGCGTCTGACGATTATTTTCGGCTCGCCGTTTTTTATCATGATCACGGGCGGACGCGGCACGCGGTTGTAGTTTGACGCCATTGAATAATTATATGCGCCTGTTGAAAAAACGGTCAGAATATCGCCCGCTTCGGGCTTTTGAATTTTCATGTTTTCGCCTATAAGATCGCCGCTTTCACAGCATCTTCCCGCGATGGTAGCTGTAAAATCACAGGGATCGTCCGCCTTGTTTGCAATGCACGCCTCGTATTTCGAGCCGTAAAGCGCGTATCTCGGGTTATCCGTCATGCCGCCGTCTATCGCAACGTATGTTCTGATATTTTCTATCGTTTTTACGGACATTACCGTGTATGCAGTGATGCCCGCCTCTGACACTATGCTTCTGCCCGGTTCAACAAGAATAAACGGAACGGCGATGCCGAGCGTTTCGCTTTCGCTTTTAACGGTATCGGCGATCTTTTTCATATATTCTTCGTAAGGTTCGGGGTTGTCCCCCTCAACGTAACGTATGCCGAAGCCGCCGCCGAGGTTGAGCTCTTTTATTTCGATTGAAAGCTCATTTTTAACTTTTGCTATAAAACCGAGCATTATTTTTGCGGCAAGAACAAACGGAGCGATATCGAATATCTGAGACCCTATATGGCAGTGAACGCCTGCGATATTGATGTTTTTCTTTTCCGCGGCGTTTTTTACCGCCCTGAAAGCCTCGCCGTTTTCGAGAGCAAACCCGAACTTTGAATCTATCTGCCCGGTTTTTACGAAATTATGCGTGTGAGCCTCAACGCCCGGTTTTATTCTGAATGAAATATCCGCTTTTATGTGCAGTTCTTTTGCGATCCCGTCAATTCTGTCAAGTTCTTCAACGTTATCTGCAACGATCCTTCCGACGCCGTTTTCAAGAGCGAATCTTATCTCGTCCTCAGTTTTCGCGTTTCCGTGAAAATAGATTTTTTTCGGATCGAATCCGGCTTTCAGAGCCGTATAGAGCTCTCCGCCCGAAACGACGTCTGCCCCGAAGCCTTCGGAAGCGACTGTTTTGTAAATATCAACACAGGAAAAAGCTTTTGAAGCGTAAAGAGGGAGCGCATTTTTGCCGTAATATTTTTCTGCCGCGTCCATGTATTTTCTGCAGTTTTTTCTTACGGTATCTTCAGACATTATATAGCACGGTGTTCCGAATTTTTCGGCGATTTCGGGAACGCTTACGCCGTCGATATAAAGAACGCCGTTTTTTACTTCAGTCATCATATTCATCTTCCTCCGGTTCTTCTTCGGTAACGGATTCTATTATTTCTTTTAACATTTCCGTCCCTTCACCCGTGACGGACGAAAAAGCGAATGCGGGAACGCCTAAAAGGTCACTTATCTTGTCGGTCATCTGCCACGCTTCGGTTTTTGATATTTTATCTGATTTTGTTGCGGCAATGCAGAACGGAAGCTCCTGCGACATAAGGTAATTATACATAAGCTCGTCGTCTTCAGTAGGCCCTATACGTATATCCGTAAGCAAAACAACGAGTTTAATATTTCTGCCGAGAGAAAAATACGTTTCTATAAGGCTTCCCCATCCTTCTCTTTCGGCTTTCGAGCGCTGAGCAAAACCATATCCGGGCAAATCGACAAGATATATTTTACCGTCTATCGAAAAAAAGTTGATCGAGGCGGTCTTGCCGGGCTTTGAGCTGGTGAAGGCGAGATTTTTTCTGTTTACGATCTTGTTTATCATTGAGCTTTTGCCGACATTCGACCTGCCCACGAAAACGACTTCGGGCAATGTTTTTGGCGGAAGAGAAGAAGTGTCAAAAAAACTGCTTATGAATTCAGACTTTGCGTAATTAAGTTTCATTTCATTCCTCGTTTATAATTATTATCCGTATTATAGTATAAATATTCCGTTTTGTCAACCTTCATACAGCTTCAAAAACCGTTCCCGTAAGCGCATGGCGCGCCGCAAGTATATACTTTGAGCGGTCAAGAGGATCAACGCCGCGCCTCGGCATCGTTTTTCCGTCCGGTTCGGGGCAAACTCTGTATCCCGAAAAAACGGCGGACATAACACCCTTTCCCGCAGTGAGCGACGCGAACGATGCGGAATAATCAAGCGATGTTGCAACGGGTATTTCCGCTTCAATAAAAACGGTATCTTTTTTTCTTACCGGTTCACCGGGCTCGCCGCGCATTCTGATTATATCGCTCAGAAGCCTGCCGTAGCATTCCGCCTGCAATGTGAATCGGGCGTGAATATACGGCTCAAGCAGAGTTGTTCCGGTATTTCTGAAACCGTCCGCAAGCGCAAGTGGTGTGGCGACGGTAAAATCGAGAGGATGCGTGTGTATCGGGTGATCCTCTCCGTCTATCAGATCTATTTCGGCGTCTGTGACCTCCCAGCCGCGCGGTCCCTGAGCGACAGATGCTTTTATGGACTCTTCGACCTGCTTTCTGTATCTGTAAGACAGACGGCTGGGCGGCGCGGAGCATTTGTATATTATGCCGCTGCCCCTTGCAAGCGGAGTGATCCTGAATTTAAGTATCGCCCAGCACGGTTTGGGCATTGTGTATGCGTCAAAACCGATACCTTCGCGGGATGGCGTTTCTTTGTATATAACATTCATCTGACCGAACTCGACCGATATGCCGAATCTCTCGAAAATAATATCCTTCAGCACTTCGGTTTGTATGTTGCCGAAAACCTTTATATTGAGGCTTTTTGATATTGGCTCCCAGATGAGGTCCAAAACAGGCTCTTCGGCGGTCAGCTCTGAAAGCGCCGCCTTCAGTTTAAGGATATCTGTCCCGTCCGTTGCTGTCACGGCGGTCATCATAAGCGCCTGCTCTGTTTCGGAATATTTTTCCGCAAAAGGCACAAGTTCTTTTCTGCCTATAAAATCTCCGGTCTTCGCCTCTGAAAGACCGTATACAGCCCCGACTTCACCCGAATAAAGAGTCTGAGCGTCTGTCATTTTACCGAATACGGGCTTTTTTATCATGCTTATTTTGTATTCCGAACCGTTAATCGATATTTGCTGACGAACAGACAGCGAACCCGAAAATATCCTTGCAAAAGCCGCCCGACCGTTCGCCTTGTCATGATTGACCGCATATATAAAACCGCCTGTTTCGCCCTCTTTCTCTTCGGGAAACGGGAAGAAGTCAGTTATTGCCGCCGCAAGATCCGATACTCCGTCGCCTGTGATCGCACTTCCGTAAAAAACAGGGGATATATCCAGGCTTTTTGTGTATCTGGCAATTTTTTGCCTCAGTATATCCTTCGGCATTTCGATACCCGAATCGAACGCTTCAAAACATTCCTCGTCTCTTTCCGCGAGATCTTCAAAAACGGAAGAAATCATTGCCGCTCTCGGAAAGATATCTTTTATTTCAGAAAAAACACGCCCGATATCGGCAGTATCTCTGTCCGCTTTGTTTATGAATATTATGCACGGCTTATTCAGGCGCGCAACGGCGTCGAGTATTATTTCCGTGTTTGTCTGCACTCCGTCAACAGCAGAAACGAGCACAACTATCCCGTCTACAGCAAAAAAAGCCCGTTCCACCTGCGAAATAAAATCGGCATGTCCGGGTGTGTCGATAATATTAACGGTAACGCCGCTGATCACGGTCGATGTAAGAGCGGAACGGACAGAAATACCCCGTCTTTTTTCAACAGGCAGGTCGTCTGTTTTTGTCGTTCCTCTGTCAACGCTGCCCTGAGCGCGAATTGCCCCGCTTTCAAAAAGCAGACGTTCCGTAAGTGTTGTTTTTCCGGCATCAACATGAGCGGCAAGGGCAATGTTTCGAATGTTGTTCATATATTTAACCTTTTTTTTGCGGTTGACAAATCCGTCGTAAAAGTATATAATAAAGAAAAAAATTGAGTAATTAAACTGATTTTAGAGGGCAGATTATGCAGTTTGGCGGTTTTTCGAAAAAAACGATAGAATATCTTCACAATGTCCGTGAAAACAATTCAAAAGTATGGTATGAAGAGCACAGGGATGATTATAAAAAATACGTCCGTCAGCCTTTTGAGGATCTTATTGAAGACCTTACGCCTGTGATGAGAGAGATAGATCCTCAGATCATCACTCAGCCGTCAAAGTGTCTGTCAAGAATACGCAGAGATTCGCGTTATACAAAAGACAAACATCTTTACCGTGACAGCGCATGGCTTGTTTTCCACCGTCCTGCCGAGCATATGCTTGAAGGACCGGGCTTTTTTGCCGAGATCATGCGTGAAGGCGCGCGGTACGGTATGGGTGCTTTCAGTTATACGCCTAAAGAAATGGCGTCAATGAGAAATTATATATCCGAAAATCCCGACCTTTTTTATGCCGCCGCGTCTCCCGTAACGTCGTCAGGACTGCTTGTTTTAGGCGAAACATATAAGCGTATGCCCGCAGGTCTTTCAGAAAGAGCAAAACAGCTCGGTCTCGAAAAATGGTTTATTATGAAAAGCTTTTATATCTCATCGCCGATCCTTTCGCACGATGCGTTTTTCACGCCGGAAATAGCGGAGGAAATAGCTGAAAAATACCGTATTATAGCGCCGTTTTACCATCTTCTTATTGAAATAGCGCAGTATAAAGCGCCCGATGAGCCTTTGCCGCCGAAAAATACGGTGGACAGCTTTGAATGGTGATCATGTGATCTGCCAGTTTACCGGTTCTATGCCTTTCGAGACAAGAAAATCGTTGCATTGCGAAAAATGACGGCAGCCGAAAAATCCGCCGTATGCCGAAAGAGGAGACGGATGAACGGTTTGCAGGATAAGGTGATTTTTGTTTGTTATCAGCTTTGCCTTCTGCCTGGCGGGCGTGCCCCACAGCAAAAATACCATCGGCGTTTCTCGTTCATTCAGAAGAGAGATCACCCTGTCAGTAAAGATCTCCCAGCCCATGTTTCTGTGGCTGTTTGCCGCGCCTGCTCTGACCGTGAGCACAGTATTGAGCAGCAGCACGCCGTTTTTTGCCCATTGAGTCAGCTCGCCGTGCGGCGGAGGATCAATACCGAGATCATCCTGTAATTCCCGAAAGATATTAACAAGAGACGGCGGAGCGGCGATGCCTTTTTTTACGGAAAAACAAAGTCCGTGCGCCTGCCCGGGACCGTGATACGGGTCCTGACCGAGGATAACGGCTTTTACATCATTATATGCGGTATATTTCAATGCGTTGAAAATATCGTACATATCGGGATATATCGTTTTTGTCGCATATTCGTTTTTGAGAAAAGCGCGAAGACGAAGATAGTAATCTTTTCTGAATTCGTCTGAGAGAAGACCGTCCCAGTCGTTTCCGAATCTGACCGTAAAAATGCCCCCTTACGGAATTGTGAAATCATAAAAACATTATAACAGAATTAAATCACTCTGTCAAGCAACATTGCGGATCATATATTGCGTATATTCAACATCCGCAGCAATTAAAAAAACAGTAACCATGTGACTTTTATTGCTTTATCTTCAAAAATGATGCAAATATCCGCTATAATTATTGCAAAACGGATTTTGATGTGATATAATACTTCAGGCTGCGGTAAATACATATAAACTGCCGCAAAACAGTGATCCAGAAAGGAAGTAAAATAATGAAAACCTTCGTCAGAGCTTTTATTGCTGCTTTTTTGTCGCTTGTTTTTCTTGCCGCGTGCGGAACGCAGGAAGCGGAGATATTCGATGTTGATCTGACGCTTCAGAACGATAAGACCGATCTTGAAGGCGCAACGATAAAATATGTCCGCGAATCCGGAGGTCTTGCGTTCAACACGGGCGACGGAGAGGTGCTGGGATACGAAATGAATACGATCCTGGGCGATCTTGCGGTGCAGAGAATAAAAGATGTTCAGAATGACCTTAACTGTAAGCTTGATATCGTGTATTTCAGCGGCGATACCACATATACGAATTTTCGTCTGAGCAACGCGGCAGGATCGTATTACTGTGATATCTTCTGCGGAATTTCCGACAGATTTCGCGATTATATGAAGGCGGGCACGATCGTCGGCCTTTCGGAGCTTGACGGGATGATCGATTACCGCAATGAAGAAAAATGGGGCAATCGCAATGTTCTTGAAGTCCTTCACTGGGAAGACGACGTTTTCGGGCTTATTCCGCAGGCGTGGCCTACATCGTCGGTATCATATACCGGCCTGACTATCGTAAATGAGGATATTATAGCCACTCTGGGCGCTGAAGACCCGCGAGATCTTTACGAAAACGGCCGCTGGACATGGGATACGTTCCGCGACTGTCTTGAAAAATACTACCTTGAAGAAGGCGGAGAGACCGTTCATTACGCACTCGCTTCAGTTCCGTTTGACTTCGGCGCAAATTACCTTCTTTCAAACGGATACAGGCTTGCCGAAAAGGGCGCAGACGGAAATTACCACACCGGTATCACTTCTCCGTCCGCACTTACTGCCATGAATGAAGCTCTTGACGTTTTCAACGGCTCGCTTTCTTATACGATCGATCGCCGCAACGAAATACTCGCGCCAGTAGAAGATCTTATAGCCGGCAGGACTGTTATGGGCGTTATGCATTATGCGGAGTATGTTTCTGACCGGATAGTAAAACAGCTTACGAATTTCGGCGCGCTCCCGTGGCCTTCGGGTCCGGATGTCGCTCCGGGATTTCTCGCATCATTTCACATGAATCTTGAAAGAGCGATAGTCATCTCACGTATGTCAAACAATATAGAAGCTACCGCAATCGCCCTGAATGCCCTGTATGAGCCTTTTGAAGAATATCCCACCATCGACTCGATAAAAGACCTTCTTTATCATACTTATTTCTTTGACCGCCGCGACGCCGATATCTATTATGATATGTTCCGCAGTGCGCAATACAGTTATTTTTCAACGCCGGCGTTTTCGTCGCTCGGAGAATGGGTG
>JAEEJJ010000177.1 GCA_016281805.1 Clostridiales bacterium | reverse complement strand
GTTTTAAATATCAAAAAAAGAAGCGGGTTTTCCGCTTCTTTTTTATGCCTGTATGACTGTCTGTTTTTATACTCCGAAAAGGAGGTCTTCGTATGTGGGATACGGCAGATATTCCGTTCCGAGGAGCGTTTCCGCCTCATCTGCAGATTTTCTGAGCGTTTCCATTGCTGGAATTACGTTGTCTTTATAACAGAACGAAAGCTCTTTTTTGTCCGTAATGCTTCTTGCCGAGGCGACTGTCTTTTCCAGATATTCCGTTCCGTCGTAAATATCCTTGCAGAGCTTTGACAGCTTTGAAAGAACAGTTTTTTCCGGCTCAGGCAGGATCCCGATTTTTTCCTGTTTTATTTCAACCAGCTTTGCCAGATGTTCCTCATATTTGAGAATGGAAGGTATGATATCCTTTTTTGCCATATCTATCATCGTCAGCGCTTCTATGGAAACGGTATGGCAATAATTATCGTAAAGGATATCAAGACGGGAGAATATCTCTTCTTTCGTAAAAATTCTGTGCTTTGTGAACAGCTCGATATTTTTGTCGTCAATATATCTGTCGAGCGCTTCGGGCGTTGTTTTTATATTCAGAAGACCGCGTTTTTCCGCTTCTTTTACCCATGCGTCATCATATCCGTTGCCGTTGAAAATGATTCTTTTATGTTCGCGGATCGTTTTTCTTATAAGCGTGTTCAGCTCGGACGTGAAATCGTCTGCGTTTTCGAGAACATCCGCAAACTGTTCGAGCTGTTCGGCAATGATAGTGTTCAGAATGATGTTCGGGCCGGAAATCGAAAGAGACGAGCCGAGCATTCTGAATTCAAATTTGTTGCCCGTAAATGCAAATGGCGACGTTCTGTTTCTGTCCGTGGTGTCTTTCGGAAAATGCGGCAGAACGTGAACACCGATCTCCATATCGGCGTTTTCTTTGTTGCTGTATCTGCTGCCGCTGTCTATCGCTTCGAGAATTCCGGTAAGCTCATCGCCGAGGAATATCGAAATAATGGCAGGCGGCGCTTCGTTTGAGCCGAGACGGTGATCGTTGCCTGCTGATGCTATAGACAGACGCAAAAGATCCTGATATTCGTCCACAGCCTTTATTACCGAACATAAAAACAGAAGAAACTGCGCGTTTTCATGCGGTGATTTTCCGGGTTCAAGCAGATTTATCCCGGTATCGGTAGCGATCGACCAGTTATTGTGTTTGCCGCTGCCGTTCATGCCCGCAAACGGTTTTTCGTGCAAAAGGCACTTCATGCCGTGTCTTTCAGCCACGTTTTTCAGAATTTCCATCGTTATCTGATTGTGGTCTGTGGCAGTGTTTGTGTCGGAAAATATCGGAGCTATCTCATGTTGAGCAGGTGCCGCTTCGTTATGCTCGGTTTTTGCGAGAACGCCGAGTTTCCAAAGCTCCGTATCAAGGTCTTTCATGAATTCCGCAACTCTCGGACGTATCGCGCCGAAATAATGGTCGTTCATTTCCTGTCCCTTGGGCGGTCTTGCACCGAAAAGAGTTCTGCCGGTAAAAACAAGATCCTTTCTTTTGTTGAAAAGCTCTTTGTCAACAAGAAAATACTCCTGCTCGGCGCCTACGGTCGTAATTACTCTTTCTGAATTCGTGTTGCCGAAAAGACGCAGGATACGGAGAGCCTGTGTGTTCAGCAGTTCCATTGAGCGCAGAAGCGGCGTTTTTTTATCGAGAGCGTGTCCTCCGTAAGAGTAAAACGCCGTTGGGATGCAAAGAGTGTTGTCTTTTATAAATGCGTATGATGTGGGGTCCCAGGCAGTATATCCTCTGGCTTCAAATGTTGCCCGAAGCCCTCCTGACGGGAATGAAGACGCGTCAGACTCGCCTTTTATAAGCTCTTTTCCCGAAAACTCCATTATTACCGTTCCGTCTCCGACAGGCGATATAAAGCTGTCGTGCTTTTCGGCTGTTATGCCGGTCATTGGCTGAAACCAGTGCGTATAATGTGTTGCGCCCTTTGATACCGCCCAGTCCTTCATTGCGGTAGCAACCGTATTCGCAACGGTTATATCAAGGCTTTTGCCGCCTTTTACTGCTTTTTTGAGCGCAAAATACGTTTCTTCGGGCAGCCTTTCGCGCATTACCGCATCGTTGAATACGTAAGATCCGAAAAGTTCTGATACGTTCATGTCAGTCACCTTTGAAATTTATTTTTCTGAAAGAATTCTGTTTACCGTTTCCCTTAGATCAAGCAGCCACCTGTTTGAGTGCGGAAAACTGTTGAAATCTATTTTATCTGAAAGTCCGAAATCAATGAGAGCGATCGTTTTTTCTCTGCCTATCTTTTTTTCGAGCGCCTTGAGCGCGCGGTAATCCTGAAGTCCGTCATAAAAAACCTCAAGCCGCAGCGAGCAGACGGGAGTCCCGTCGTCTCCGGGGTAAACAATAAACGCGTCGCCCGAGGGATATGCCTCTTTTGCATCCGTAACGTAATACGGATCTATCTTTTCATAAGAAAGCACGGAATTCCAGAAATTATATCCCCATTGCAAAAAGCCCTTGATATCATATTTATAAAGCTGCACTCCGAGGATCCTGTTTCTCAAGGACGGCATTGCCATGAACCTGTTCGCAACGTCTTTATACTGTCCGCAGCAGTAATAGCACCACAGATCATTTACGCCGTTTTCAATGAACGGTCTGATGTGATTCGTTGAAACGACCGGTGTTTTTACCGCGCCGGTCTCGTAAAAACCGTAAGACGAAAGTGCGTCTATAATATTGAAATCGTCGCCTGTGTATTTTTTGAGCAGCGCCGCGGCGGCATAATATTTTTCGGGATTATCCGCGGACGGTTCGTCAGAAACATGAAAAAATACGCGGCTTTGCATATTTCTTTTTTTGAAAAACTCAACGAGAGAAGGAAGCAGCTGAGAAAGAAATTCAACATATTCTTTTCCGTACGCATCGGTTTCCCAGCCGAAAATGCGCCTTTCCTCGCCGTTTTCTTCCGCAATTATTTTAGGTGCGTATGCTGCGCCCCACTGCGTGTAAAGAGGCGCAAGTTCAAAATATTCAATGCCGTTTTTTTCTGCGGTATCGATCCACCGTATCAGTTTTTCAAATCCGAAAGAATAGCTGCTGCCGTCTTTTTTTACGTCAAGAAGCTGCACGGTGGTTCTTTCGTGCCCGAAAGCGGTATCAAGCGCAGGCGTAAAGATCGGTGTAAGGATCATATTCATGCCGTGATCTGCGGCTGTTTTTATGTAATTGGCTATTATTTCCCAGTGCTTTTCGGAAAAAGCAGGAACAGCGTATCTGTCGCAAAGACAGTCTGCGTGAAACCAGTTTGTGTATATAAGAGACTGTTCTTCGAGTTTTGCGTCAAGTATTCTCAGCGTAAAAAGCGTTTCGCATACCGATTCTTCGCCGTTTCTTAAGATCACCTTTATGTGATGCGTTGCGGGCGCGGCGTTGCTCGGGTCAACGGTAATCCATAATACCGAGGCGTGACTGCCGCTTACGGTAAAGCCGCTTTCGGATATATTTTCGAGAACATCGGGGAAAAGCCCAGGTTTATCCGATATTATATACTCATCGTGATCGTCGTAGCAGGGCATTAGAGACGGCACGAACCCGACTGCGCGCACGGTTATATCCGGTATCGTTGACGACGTTTCAACGCTCAGGCGCAAACGTCCTTTTTCGGGCAGCGTATATGCGATCTGATAATTGAATATCTCGTTTTTCAAAGCCGTAGCCTCTGCATACTCTTCAAGTGAGTCGATCAGGGTATCGGGCATGATTTTTTCAAGAGACGAAATACATTTTGATATAATGTTCATATCAGTTCCTTTTATCGTGTTTTTTTCTGATCTCGATTATGAACTCAGTTTCGGTCGAGGCGGAGCTCAGAGCCATAGCCGCGTCTATCCTGTCTTTCGGAGTTCGATAAAAATAGGGCGTCATCGTGATAAGGTCGCGAAGCGACTGTCCGTCAAGAAAAATCTCTTTTGAAATTTTTTCTGATGATATTTTTTCGAATCTGTCGGATAGTCCGGATTTTTCGTCGTTTTTTCTCGGTTTTTCATAAAGAAGGCGTTTTATGCCCATAAGATGATTTTCACCGGGGAAAACATGTATAAAAATACCGTCGGGCGCAAGGATCCTTGAAAATTCTTTTTCATTTACGGGCGCAAAAATGTGAAGAAGAATATCCGCAGCTCCGTCTTTCACGGGCACAGACGATATGTTTGCTGAAAAGAACAATGCTTTTTCTGAATCTCTTGCGGCATATCTGAGTGCTCTTTTCGAAAGGTCAAAACCGTAAAATTGCGCATTGGGGAATTCATCCTGCAGTCCGTTAGTAAAATATCCTTCTCCGCAGCAGGCGTCTATAGCGGTGCAGCCGTCAAAAACCGAGCCTCGAACGGCGTCTTTTAATGCGGAAAGCAGATGCGAGTAATATCCTGCGCTCAGAAACCGTTTTCTTGCTGCGGTCATAAGCGGATCGTCGCCCGCAGACGGCGAACCGTTTATTATCAGATTTACGCTTCCTTCCTTTGAACGGTCAAATGAATGTCCGTTTTTGCAAAACGCCGTTTTTTCACCGAACGCAAGCGTTTGTTTGCAGACGGGGCAGATTATGGGCTCTTTCATCTTTTTCTGCCGAGTTTTTTAAGCTCTCGAACGTCAACATCTGCAAAAACAGGCGTCAGAAATTCGTTCAGAAGCCTTGAAACAAGTCTTTCATGGTAATAATCCGAAAGCTCCTGCGGACGGAAGTTTGTGCTTATTATCATCGGTTTTCCGCTGTTCAGACGGGAATTTATAACATTGTAAAGAACAGATTCGGAAAACTGCGTTGAAAATTCAGAACCGAGATCGTCTATTATAAGAAGATCCGAATCAAAATATCTTTCCGTATCTTTGGCCTTTCCGCCTTTGCCGAATTTTTCCGCTTCAAAATCGGCGATCATGTCCTGCGCGGTCACATAGCACACAAAATTGCCCTGCTCTGCGCAAGCTTTGCCTATTGCACATGAAAGAAACGTTTTGCCTGAGCCGCTGCGACCCATAAAAAGCAGATTTTCTTTTTTGTTTGCGAAATTGCGGACATATTTTTTTGCGTAACCGAGAGTAAGCTCCATTTTTTCGCGGTCTTCGGGCTCATTATAATATGAAAGATCGAATGAATCGAGCGTTTTGCCGGCGTAATCGGAAGAAAGTCCGGAAAGCTCAAGCGTAAGCGCGGAAAGCTCTCTTTTGAAGCACTCGCAGAAACCTTTGTCGGTATATCCTCTGTCTTCACACTTTTCGCAGCGGGGATGTATTTTGAAAGAATCTTCCGGCAAACCTTCCGCAGCGAGGATAGCGGCTCTTTCTTTTTGCAGATCAAGACTTTTTTTTCGGAATTCGTTGAACGCCTCTTCGCTTTTGTTTCCGCTGAACGCAAACGCCGTAAAGCGGGACATATTGTTTTTCAGGTCATCCTCAATAGCCTTGAGACGAGGCAGTCTTCTGTAGAGCGCCGCGATCCTTTCAAGCTCTTTTTCGCGGAAATCGGCGCTTTTCTCGCGTAAAATATCGTCGGTTTTTTCAAACAGTTCACTCCTGTTCATCGTCGCCGTTCACCGCCTTTTTCATTATTTCCCATGTTTTGTCAACAGTTTTTTCTGTATCCGCAGAAGCCTCCGCCGTATATTTTTTCTGACCGCGTTTTTTTGCGGCGGGCTTTTTTGCGAGAGCCTCCGTCGGATCGTTTATCCCTTCCGCCTTCCATGAGCGGAGTATTTTATCGATATACTGATATTTGTATGAGCCGATGCTCTTTATCATGCTTTCGTATGCGGCAAGGATCATATCGTCTGAATATCCGAGCTCCGTTCGCCACGAAACGAAAACTTTTTTCTCTTCTTCGCCGAGCGCTCTGTCCGAAATTCCGAGAAGCTTCGCAGTTTTTTTCGCGGCTTCCGATTTCTCCTTCTCTGCTTCAATATATGCTTCGGCTTTTTCAAATGTGATTATCCCGTCGTCTGCCCACATAACGGCGGTCTTTTCGATCTGCCGCATCGATTTTTTACCGCTGTCTGCGCAGTATTGCAGCAAAACTGCGGCAACTTCGGGCGGAAGTCCTATCCAGTCAACAAGAGAAAGAACGGTATATGCGTCTGTTGTGCTCAGCGGACGAGCCAGAAGCTCTTCGGTTTTTTCATACAGAAATCTTACAGCACTGTCTCCGTTTATTCGTGTCGCGACCTCTTCTGCGGAATACGGCTGTATATCCGAGGTCTTGAGCTGCGGACGTGCGAGCGTATATTTCTGCTTCGATTTAAAAAGAATACCTTTTTCGACCCAGTAACGGAACGCATCGCCGAGATTTTCGGCATCAATCCCCGTTGCTGAGCATATATCGCTTTCAAGAAACGATTTTGACGGGTTTCTTAAAAGAAAAAGAATAAGTCTCAATGCGTCCTGCGGCGCTCTGAGATAGTTGTCGGCTATTTCGTTAGGGACCGAAAACGTCGGGCTGTTTTCGAAAACGACCGTTTTGTCGGACATTATTCTCACGGCTTTCTGAAATCTGAAAATACTTATACCATATAATTATAACAGAATACAGCCTTCAAGTCAATATGCCGTGCGTGAAAATTTTATGAATGTATAGCGCATAATTTTATAATGAATACTTGACTTCACAGGCTATCCGTGTTATATTTATAAAAAAACAATGGGAGTGATAAATACGGAATATCCTGTTTTTCTCAAACGCAAAAGATACGGAACTCTTATTTTCAATGCTGTTATGCTCATAATTTCGGTCGCGGCAATGATATACAATATCGCAAACGGCGGAGAATACGCGGTATTTATCGTTACGTCTGCCGTTTTTGTCTTGACATTGGCGTTCAATATCTTTCTCAATACCGAAAAAACATACGTGATCTACGAAGACAGGATCGTTTCACTTTCAAAATTTCTGCCTAAAACCGAGATCATGGCGCGCGATATCGCCGGCGTGGAGTATGCAAACGAGCTTCACGATACGCTTAAAGTCAATTATAATACCGACGAATTCGATATCGAAAAAATATCGGGCGGCAGCGCCGCTTTTGCGGAGCTCGGCGAAGGAATGTGGACCGCGTATATATCGAAAAGAGACGTCAACAGACCTCTTGACGAGGTAAAATATATAATTGAAAGCATGAAAAGGTAAAAAAATTCAACATCCGCGTTTTTTACGGAACTTTTTTCCGGAATTTCAGTCCAAATGCGTAT
Organism: Clostridiales bacterium; assembly: GCA_016281805.1. GTDB lineage: Bacteria > Bacillota > Clostridia > Oscillospirales > UBA644 > HGM12619. Next base: position 15,885 of record JAEEJJ010000177.1, on the reverse strand, counting down.
AATGATGGAAAAAAGCGGAATTTTTATGCGTATTTTTCGGAAAATACCGCGCACATCTTGACAAATCGAAAAAATGATGGTATATTATGATATATGCGCTGAAAATGCGCTTTCATATATTGAGATCCAATTACACAGCTGCAAAATATTTAATTCTCGAAAGGTGGTTTATTATGAAATCAAGATTTCATAAAATTACTGCGCTGCTGATTGCTGCCGCTATGCTTGTTGCAATGCTTGCGGCGTGCGGCGAAGAAGCCGTGAATCTTCAGGAAGTATACAAATTTTCCGAAACCGCAGTAACCCTTAACGCAGGCGAAAACTACGCCCTGCTTATTTATGACGATACATACAGTGACAGACAGTACAGTACAGTATGGTCATCAGATAATCCGTCCGTTGTCTCGGTAGAACAAAGCGGCTTTATCACAGCCCTTTCCGCCGGCCAGGCAACCGTTACGGCAAATCTTCACTTCGAAAAAGAAAAACAGGATGTTACTCTTAACTGCGCAATAACGGTACTTGAAACAAACATCGCCGTTACCGGTATTTCCATAAACGCAATGGAACAGACCCTTGACGTTGGCGGAGTAACCGTCCTCACCGCGACCATTCTTCCTGCAGACGCTTCAAACAAAGCGGTAAGCTGGACGACTTCCGATCCCGCTGTAGCAATAGTTTCTTCAGGCGTTGTTACCGCAGTAGGTGCAGGAACCGCTATCGTTACCGCGGTTACTGACGACGGAGCAAAGACTGCCGACTGCATCATCACCGTAAACACACCGGTAGATGTTTTTGAAAGTCTTACCCTCAACAGATCCTCCGTTTCAGTTGCTGTAGGCAAATCCTCTTCTCTGATTGCAACCATAAAACCCGAAGGCATTGCCGCTGATATCATCTGGACCAGCGCCGACGAAACGATCGCAACCGTTCAGAACGGCACGATCACCGGTCTCAAAGCAGGCACAACAACGATCACCGCTACTTTGAACGACAAGGTAACAAACAAAGTCGCAACCTGCAAAGTAACCGTAACGTCATCCACCTCCTCCACATCATCGGGTAATTCCGGATCATCTTCATCAGGCAATTCCGGTTCATCTTCAGGCAACTCCGGCTCAACTACAACTCCCAGCACCGTAAGGGCAACAAAAGTTGAGTTTGACGTTCAGTCTATCACCGTATATGTCGGTCAGACAGGTCCATGGAGCTTCAAACCGACCGTAACACCGTCCAACACTACCGAAAAAGGCACATGGAGATCAAGCGATCCCACTGTTGCGGCAGTAGATGAGAACGGCAACATCACTATCGGCAATATCGGTTCGAACTACTTTGCAACAGCTACAATCACATATACTGTAGGCAGCAAATCCGCAAACGGCGTTGTTGTTGTAATGGCTGAAAGCGCAAATCCCAACCCCGGCACATCTCAGACTCCGGGCACAGAAACTCCGGGTACGGAAACCCCCGGCACAGAAACTCCGGGCACAGAAACTCCGGGTACTGAAACTCCCGGTACGGAAACTCCCGGTACGGAAACTCCGGGTCAGACGACCGAACAGCCCGCTGACAACGGTCAGAAGATCACTTCGATCATTCTTGCCGAAGACGATGCTGAAGTATACCTCGGCACACCCTACAAACTCGAATTTGACGCATATCCGAAGGCTTATGCGGCATCCGAAACATATACATGGACAAGCTCTAACGAAAGCATCGCCACAGTCGATTCCTACGGCGTTGTGACCGGTGTAGCAGTCGGTGAAACGACCGTTACTATAAAAGGCAACAAGTCCGGTATCACCGCAAGCTGCAAAGTAACCGTAAAACTTAAAGAAGCCGAATCGATTTCACTTTCTCATGCGGCGATCACTCTTAATATAGGCACAACGGCAACTCTTATTGCAACCGTTACACCGGCAGATGCAAGTGAAACGATCACATGGTCAAGCAATTTCCCGAATATCGTATCAGTAAATCCGATAGACTCAAGATCCGCAGTCATCGCATCTCTTGCAGACGGCACAGCGACCATCACCGCAAGAACTTCAAGCGGAAAGACCGCAACCTGCTCCGTAGCATCCGGCATAACAGGATATGATTCTTCCGGACAGACCATGATCACCACACCGTCCACAATAAAAGTAAGCGTTGTGGTATCCTCAAACGGCGACCTTATTCAGGGCGAAGGCTATTCGGCATACCTCACGTTCTCACCCGCGCTCACAGCGGCGCAGCAGGCAACGATGATGTATTCGATCAGCCCGAGCAACAGCAACGTTTCCGTTTCAAGAGCAACACCTAACGATTATACCAAAAACAGCTTTACCATCTCACCCACAGTCGAAACAGGCACAACGACCCTTACAGGTTTCGTAACCTCTTCGGATACATCTCTCAAATTCGAATATGTTCCGAAAACAGTTTCGATCCTTTCTCCTTCGATCAATATAAAAACACCTATAAAAACACTTGCTATGAACCCCACATCGGTCGCACTTTTCACCGGTGACAGCAAACTTATCGCAGTTTCCGCAACACCGACAGTAAACGACGATTCCGTTACATGGATGTCCTCCGATGAAAACGTCGTAAGAGTGACCGGCAGCGGACTTACCGCAACGGTTGTAGCGGTAGCTCCGGGCAGAGCGACCGTAACCGCAAGAACACAGGGCAACCTTACCACAAGCAAAGTTACGGCAGCATGCACAGTTACCGTAAACTCCACGGGTTCAGTTGACCAGAACAGAGGCACCATAGGCGTAATGCAGGGATCGACATATGTTCCCACAAATGCCGATATCGGCGCATCTGGTCAGTTCCTCAACGGTCTTGCTCCCACATGGACCGAAAACAGCGTTGTATCATCCTCCGCTTCCGGACAGTGGGATACTTCATACGTTATGAAGATCGCCTCAAACGGAACGATTACCGTAGGTGATAACGTAGCTGTAGGAACATCAATGACAACGCAGGTAACATACGCCCTCGCCGGAACGAGCCAGCTTATCCGCAAAGACTTCACCATAATGGTAATGAACGCAAAACAGTCAAGCGGCAGCACGACCGCAACCGCAAGACTTTCCGCAACCGTAGGCGATAAAGGAAACCTCAGATCACTTTACGGCGGCGATACTTTTGAAACATCCTTCACAAATGTTGTAAAAGTAAACGCCAACGGCGATTGGGAAGCTGTAGGTCCCGGCACGGCAGACGTTCATGTTTACACTGTTTCGGGTACTGTAAGAACCGAGATCCTTACCGTTCAGATCACGGTAGGCAATCCGGTTAAAACTTACACTATGGTTCCCGAACAGTCAGTTAAAATAGCTGATGTTCTCGGAACAACGAGCACAATAGCGGGAGCAACGAGCGCAAACCCGGCAAGAGCAAGCGTATCAACGCTCAACAATGAGTTTATAATTACAGCAAACGCAACAAGCAGCACCCCGACAAGAATAACCGTAAATCTTCAGGACGGTTCGATAGTATATATTGATGTGACCGTTCAGAGCAGCAACTCATCTTCCGGTTCTTCAACCTCGTCAAGCAACCCGAGACTGACGGCAACGTCAACAAATGTCAGGGGCGGCAACAGCGTAACGGTAACACTTTCGAATGCAACGGCATTTTCGTATAACTGGTCTATCACATCAGAAAGCGGAGAAACGATCGCAACATTTGAAAACGGTAAAACAGAATACGAAACAATAGCAACAAATACATCGACAAACCTTACAATCAAAACCAATGTTGTTTCGGAAAATCAAAAAATCACCGTTCATGTTGCAGGCTACAACAACATTGAAATAGCATCCTTGCAGATCACTGTAAGCAAATAAAAACACTTTGCGAAAGCATAAAGGGAAGCGCCAGATCGGCGCTTCCCTTGTTTTTATTTTAAAGATCGGTAAAACTCAGTCTATCTTCTTTCTTCTTATAAAAGAATATGGCGGAACGTAGTCTTCGTATTCTATATATACAGGCATTTCGGCGTGCGGAGCGGAAAGAATGAACTCCCCGTTTTCGTTATACATCCTGCCTACGGTAAAAGTCTGAAACGGTCTGCCCGGTGAAATTATCTCACATGTTTCTCCTACTGAAAACTTGTTTCTCTGCGATACCTTGAGCAGTTTTTTGGCGGTATCGTATTTTTCAACTACGGCAATAAGCTCATAGTCCCTTATATACGACGATTCCTTGTAATTCTGCCCGTTTTTCGGCTTTCCGAAGTAAAAACCCTCGTAATATTCGCGGTGACTTACCTTGCATACCTCTTCGTAATACGAATCGAGGTTTTCGGAGTATTTCATTATGTCCGAAAAACAGTCGTCAACGGCTTTTCTGTATGCCGCGGTAACCGACGCAACGTAATACTCGGTTTTTACCCGTCCTTCGATCTTAAAACTGTTTATCCCTGCTCTAATAAGCTCCGGAATATGAGTTATCATGCACATATCGCGCGAATTCATGATATATGTGCCGGTGTCTGTTTCTTCTATCGGAAAATACTCTCCCGGCCTTTTTTCTTCCGTGAGCGCATATTTCCATCTGCATGGCTGGGCGCATTCTCCTCTGTTTGCGCTTCTGCCCGTCATAAAGTCCGAAAGCAGGCATCTGCCCGAATACGACACGCACATCGCGCCGTGAACGAACGCCTCAAGCTCAAGATCATCGGGTATGTTTTCTCTTATGCGCGATATTTCGTCAAGCGAAAGCTCTCTGCCCAGAACTATTCTTTTTGCGCCCATTTCATGCCAGAATCTGCATGACTCCGAGTTTACTGTTGACGCCTGAGTTGAGATGTGTATCTCAAGTGACGGAGCATGCTTTTTTGTGAGCATCATAAGTCCGGGGTCTGTAACTATAACCGCATCAGCGTCTGCTGCGGCAACGCCTTTTATGTATTCGGGAAATAATTCCGCTTCATCGTCATGCGGAACCGCGTTGCAGGCAACGTATACCTTTGCGCCTTTATTGTGGGCAAATTCGATACCTGCCGCCATTTCGCTCGGCGGAAAGTTTGCAGAGGCTGTGCGCAGAGAAAAATGCTCTCCGCCGATATATACTGCGTCTGCTCCGTATAATACCGCGTATACAAGTTTTGAATAATCGCCTGCAGGGGATAATATTTCGGGTTTTTTCATCTGAGTCTCCGTAAAATTCCGCCGCGCCCGAAATCGAACGCGGCAGAGTGAATTATGATTATTTTATTATGCTGTCAAGCCACATTGACGGCTTTTCTATGCCCATTATCTTTACTACCGTTGCCGCAACGTTTGCAAGACCGAAACTGCCTTCGGCGATCTCGTATTTTTCGTTTTTGTCGTATATTATGAACGGAACGGGATTGAGAGTATGAGCTGTTTTCGGTTTGGGAGGCTGACCCTCTTTCTTTTTCTCATACATTTCGTCCGCATTGCCGTGGTCTGCTGTAACAAGAAGCGTATATCCCGCCTTGTCTACCGCTTCGATTATTCTTGCAAGGCAGAGGTCAACGGTCGCAACGGCTATCTGCGCCGCGGCATAGTTGCCGGTATGACCGACCATATCGCCGTTGGGGAAGTTGCAGCGGATAAAATCGTATTCTCCGCTTAAGATCACTTCGATCAGTCTGTCGGTGATCTCTGCAGCCTTCATCCACGGCCTCTGTTCAAAAGGCACGATATCAGACGGGATCTCTTCGAAAACCTCGAGTTTATCGTCAAATTTTTCACTGCGGTTGCCGTTCCAGAAATATGTTACGTGACCGTATTTCTGCGTTTCGGAAATCGCAAACTGCTTTTTGCCGTTTTTCACAAGCAGTTCGGAGAGAGTGTTTTTGATGCTCGGCGGAGAAACGAGGTAGTTTTTCGGAATTTTCAGGTCCCCGTCATATTCAAGCATGCCCGCATACATAACTTTCGGGCAGCGGACCTTGTTGAATTTATCAAAATCCTCGCCGGAGTCGAAAGTTTTGCTTATTTCTATTGCTCTGTCTCCGCGGAAGTTGAAAAGAACGAAGCTGTCGCCGTCATTTACCGTTCCTACGGGTTTTCCGTTTTCGGCAATTACGAACGGCGGAATATCCTGGTCAATCGCGCCGGTTTCGGCTCTGAGCGTTTCAAGAGCCTGAGATGCGGAATCAAAATATCTTCCGTCGCCCAGAACATGCGTGTGCCAGCCTTTTTCGACCATTGCCCAGTTTGCCTCGTAGCGGTCCATAGTTATCTGCATACGGCCGCCGCCTGATGCGATGCGGGCGTCGAATGAAGAATCTGAAAGCGATGCGAGAACTTTTTCGAGCTGTTCGATATATATCGGGGCTGAAGTTGCCGGAACGTCACGGCCGTCAAGAAGGATATGAACGCGAACCGTTTTTACACCGTCTTTTTTCGCTCTTTCAATAAGCGCAAAAAGATGTTTTATGTTTGAATGCACGTTTCCGTCCGAAAGAAGGCCGAGAAAATGCATTGTGCCGTTTTTGCAGAAAGAAACAAGATTTTTCCATGTGTCCGACTCAAATATCTTGCCGCTTTCAATGCTTTCGTTTACAAGCTTTGCGCCCTGTGAATAAATCTGACCGCAGCCGAGGGCGTTGTGGCCTACTTCACTGTTGCCCATATCGTCGTCGGAGGGCAGACCGACCGCTGTGCCGTGTGCTTTGATGTCAACATAAGGACATGTGGATTTCAACCTGTCAAGAACAGGCGTATAAGCGCTCAGAACAGCGTTTCCGTAGTCGCTTTTATTTGTGCCTACGCCGTCCATAACAACAAGAACTGTTTTTTTCATTTTTTTTACCTTATTTCTGATTGAGTGATTTATCAAGATTTGATTTTATTTCGCAAAGAAGCTCGTCAAGATTGACAGTTTTTTTGTTTTCTATTGTTGAAAGCGCCGCGAGAGATTTTGTCATAACACCGCTTTCAACGGTTTTTATGCACGCGTTTTCGAGCTTATCGGCAAAAGAGCAAAGCTCGCTTATTCCGTCAAGCTCGCCTCTCTTCCTCAGACCTCCCGTCCACGCAAAAATAGTGGCGATCGGGTTTGTTGATGTTTTTTCACCGCGAAGATGCGCGTAATAATGTCTCTGGACCGTTCCGTGAGCCGCCTCGTATTCAAAATTGCCGTCCGGCGAAACGAGAACCGAGGTCATCATCGCAAGGTCGCCGAATGCGGTCGCAAGCATATCAGACATAACGTCGCCGTCATAATTTTTGCACGCCCATATAAATCCGCCGTCGGAACGTATAACTCTTGCAACGGCATCGTCGATAAGCGTGTAAAAATAATCGTCAAGACCTGCTTTGGCAAATTTCTCTTTATACTCGCTGTCGTATATTTCCTGAAAAATATCCTTGAAACGGTGATCGTATGTTTTTGATATCGTGTCTTTTGCAGCAAACCAGATGGGCTGAGACGTCGAAAGAGCGTAGTTGAAGCATGAGCGGGCAAAAGAAGCAATGCTTCTGTCTGTGTTATGCATACCCATCACAACGCCGTCTCCGTCAAATTCCTTTACGGTGAGTCTTTTTTCAGCGCCGTTTTTATCGGTTATAACAAGTTCTGCTTTAGAGCCGCCCTCAACCTGCGATTCGACCGCTGAATAAATATCTCCGTAAGCGTGACGCGCTATCGTGATCGGCTTTTTCCATGTGGGAATATACGGCTTTATCCCGTCTATGAGAATGGGCGCGCGAAAAACCGTGCCGTCAAGGATCGCTCTGATCGTTCCGTTCGGGCTTTTCCACATCTTTTTCAGATTATATTCCTCAACACGCTGCGCATTAGGCGTTATCGTTGCGCATTTTACGGCAACGCCGTATTTTTTCGTTGCGTTTGCCGCATCTACCGTAACCTGATCGTCCGTTTTGTCTCTGTTTTCAAGACCGAGATCGTAATACTCAGTTTTCAGATCGATATACGGGCATAGAAGTTCGTCTTTTGTTTTCTGCCAGATAATTCTCGTCATTTCATCGCCGTCCATCTCAACGAGCGGCGTTTTCATCTGTATTTTTTTCATAAAAGTCCTTTACGGTCATATTCTCTTTGAAAGAACATCTTTTTCGTACTTCTTGATCTCGCAAAGCCATTCTTCGCCTGCGGGAACGTCTGACTGACGGCAGAATTCTTCCCATACATAGCCGAGCGGGAAATATTTGTATTCTTCGGTAAGGACGAGCCTTGATGTGTTGTCTCCTTCAAGCTCGGCTTTTTTCAGGGCTTCCGTCGGCTCGAGCAGGGCGTTCAGAAGCGCTTTCTGCGTGCTTCTCATGCCTACTACCCATGCGGCAACTCTGTTTATGCTTGCGTCAAAGTAGTCAAGAGCGATATTTACTCTGTCAAGAAGATCGTTTCTTACTATTTCCTGTGCTATTGCGCGGAGTTCGTCGTCAAAAATAACTACATGGTCGCTGTCCCAGCGAACGGGGCGTGAAACGTGAAGGAGAAGCTCGTTGTAAAACTGCGCAATTGCGCTGATCTTCGCGGAAATGATCTCTGTGGGGTGGAAATGTCCCGCGTCAAGAGTGATCATAATTTCGGGATGTTTGGCGGCATAGCCCATAAAGAATTCGTGAGAGCCTACTACGTAACTTTCGCTGCCTATGCCGAAAAGCTTGCTTTCAACAGAGTCTTTATTGTATTTCGGATCGATTTTTTCGGCAAATATCCTGTCAAGAGCTTCCGCCATTCTTATTCTCGGCGCCATCTTGTCTATCGGAGATTCCTTGCAGCCGTCACTCATCCAGAAATTCGTGTTGCATCTCTGACCGAGTTCCTTACCGAAATATTCTGCGATCTTTCTGCATCGGATACCGTGTTCGATCCAGAATTCGCGTATAAAGCTGTCGGGGGATGAAAGCGTGCATCCTCCATCGGAATATTTATGACTGAAATATGTGGGGTTGAAATCAAGTCCTATGCCGTTTTCTTTCGCAAAATCTACCCATCCGGCAAAATGCTTCGGCTCTATTTCGTTTCTGTCAACAAATTTTCCGCCGTTTTCAAGATAACTTGCGTGAAGATTGAGTTTATGCTTCTGCGGAATAAGCGAAAACGCTTTTACGAGATCCGCGCGCAGCTCGTCTGCAGTCCTTGCTTTGCCCGGGTAGTTGCCGGTAGTCTGAATTCCGCCGCCTGAAAGAGAGCTGCCTGTTTTTTCAAAGCCCACAACATCGTCCCCCTGCCAGCAGTGAAGGGAAAGTTTTATTTTTTTGAGCTTTTCTATCGCAGCGTCGGTGTCTACGCCGATAGAAGCGTATTTTTCTTTGGCGATCTGATAGTTGTTCATGATCTTTCCTCCGATATGATAATAAATTTTTCGATATAGTAATGTGTTTTTTGAAAAGCAAACGCTGTTGCGAAAAAGCCTCTCTATATAATAATGTAAAGAACAGCTCTGTTTCGCAGCTGTCGTAACATATTAACATTCTATCAAAATATAAAGAAAAAGTCAAGGGAATATTTTCATAAAACCTTGACAATATTTTGTTTATATGGTATAATATATGTGTTAAAAACAGAAAGGGGGGAAGTTTATGGCAGAAAAGAAAGCGGAATTTCTGACATTTAAGGGCAAACCGCTCGTTCGTATGGGAAATATGATCTATTACGGCAATCCCGGAGATAAATATGTGGTTATGCTCCAGATACTTTCCACCGAGGATTTCGACGGCTTCAAACTTGCCCGCAAAGTTTCCGTTCAGTTGCAGCTGACCGATCCCGAAGTAAAAGCGGTAGACCGCATCGTGAAGCGGGCAGACAAAGTTGGGCTGTATCAGGCAATGGTTATTGCCGATATATGGCTTGAAAGAGCCCTTTCTGAGGACTCTGTAGCGGAATAAAAGGCTATTTTTGAGCATATTTTACATTTGCGTATAAAATCTTCCTTTTGAGACCGTTATTTTTGGTTATATTGACTAATAAAAAACTCTTGACAAATTTATGTCTATATAGTAGAATAGTTATATAACCACATCATTAAAGAATATGTAATCTTTCTTGACAAAGAAGAATTAGCATATTAAAATTAGAAAGGATGAATCATCAGTATGAAAAAATTCATTTCGATTATGTTGGTCCTTTTGCTGACCCTCGGTCTTATGGTCGGATGCGCCGGCGGTGATAACGGCGGTGTCAAGAATGGCGGCATAAAAAGCAATGATCTGAAAGACAGCTCAGCAACTCAGCAGCGTTGGCTCAGACTTCCCGACACATCCAAAAACGTCTGCAACCTCGTTATCAACCCTGACGAATACTCCGGCGGCAGCGCAGGCAACTACAACAGACTGCCTCTGAACCTCGGTATTCTTGACGGCGAGAAAAAAGTAACCAAATCTTTCAACGATCTTATCTTTGTTGTTGAAAGCAAATCCGCAAACGGCGTAGGCGGAACCGAACTGTTCCTTCCTGTTTACGATCAGGATGCAGAAGATGTAAATACCCGTTACACAGTTAAGAAAATGACTCTTGACGTTGACGGCACAAAAGTAAGCGCAACGATTCCCGACGGAGACGAAACAGCTACTCAGAACATTACAATGAGAGAAAAGATCCCCGTTGATTTCCAGACTGATCTCGTAGCGGTTGTTGATGTCGTTTCCAGCTCCGGCGTTAAATGGAAAGTTACCGGCGCTTCTCAGAAACCCACATACTCCATCCTCGCTCAGAACGATACCGATGCTACCGGTCATTTCGCATTCAACCTCACCGAGATTCTTTCTCAGCAGATCACGGCAGAAGATGATATCTCCGCTATGACTCTTAACGTTACTCTCTCTGTTATCGGTGCAGGCTCACCCCTCGTATTCCAGGATTACAAAGTTCTTTCTATAGAAAAAGGCTTCCAGTATGCGGCAGCAGACGCTTCCACTACATGGTATCCTTACGGTATAGTTTCCACTCTCGAATACCCCAACGGCACAGCTGCTGAGGTTATGGACTACTTTGCAGGTTACAGAACTGTAGCAAGAAGAATCACCTTCAAGAAAGACGGTTCTTTCTACCTCGCAGGCAAAGTATACGGCAAACTTACTTATGATGACAAGCAGAACCTCATGATCGTTGAAGGCGACGGCTACAACTATGTTGTATCTCCCAAGAGAAAACAGTATATCACATTCTTCAACAGCGAAGCAGATTTACTCAGCCGTACAAACGGAACAAGCGAACCCACAGAATCCACTCAGTACTGGTCTGTAGGCTGCGGCAGAATCGAACTTGACACTGATCTTTATGTATCTGTTGCTCTTGACGCAACCGCTTCTGTTGAAGAGCTTTGCGAAGAAGCAAAAGATGCAGTAGGCGCAGGCAAGACCGCAAAGAGAATTGAAGGCAACATCGATTACTGGGATAAATATCTTGCAGCGATCACGATCCCGTCCGATCTTATTCTTGCATCCGCTCCTGAGAAGGAATAATCCAATTTGATCGAAATTTAAACGATATAATTGCGGGAGAATATGTTAATATTCTCCCGCTTTTAATATATATAATAAAACAATCAGTGCAAAATATATTGCCAAATTTTGTACCGGTGTGAATAATTGGTGAAAATACTCTCATTTTTGTAAATATTCAACAACTGAGACATGAAAAAAAAGAAAAACTATGTTTAAAATGCCAGTTTACAATTTATAAATAATGTGGTATAATTATTCAAAATTCGGGTCCTGAACCGGGGTCTTTGGGAGATCAACGTCAGGCGGGATTAAATCTATTAATTTTATGCAGTAAACGCAGGAAAGCAGGAAAATCAAATGAACACACAGATCATCGCAATTGTCGCACTCGTTGTTTTTGCGGCTATAATGATAGTGATCGGAATCTTCACGTCCAAGAAATCGTCTACCTTGGACGGATTTTTATTGGGCGGACGTAAAATAGGAGCATGGCTCACGGCGTTCTCTTACGGCACAACATATTTTTCCGCCGTTATATTTATCGGTTATGCAGGTAAAAACGGATGGGATGTCGGTTTTGCCGCAATGTGGATAGGTATAGGCAACGCTCTTATAGGCGCTCTTGCGGCATGGCTCGTTCTCGCAAAAAGAACAAGAAAAATGACCCGTAAGCTCAACGCCCGCACGATGCCGGAATTTTTCAGCGCACGTTACGAAAGCCGTGGAATGAAGATCTACTCGGCTGTTATAATATTTATTTTTCTCGTTCCGTATGCAGCTACCGTATACAAAGGCCTCGGTTCTCTTTTCGGTTCGATTTTCCCGAATGATATCCTCGGTATGTCACCCACTACGGTATGCATGATAATCGTTGCGGTCCTTGCAGCAGCATACCTCGTGCTCGGCGGATATATCGCTTCCGCTATCAGCAACCTTGTTCAGGGCATCATAATGATCGCAGGCGTTGTTATAATGTGTGTAGCGCTTGTAAACCACCCGAATGTAGGCGGTGTTGGCAACGCGATAAAATCCCTCGGCGAAACAAACCCCACGCTTACAAGCATTTTCGGCGGTTCAAACGCATCTTTCCTTCTCTGGAATATCCTTCTTACAAGCTTCGGCACATGGGGACTTCCTCAGATGGTCCATAAATATTACGCCATCAAGGATGAAAACGAAATCAAAAAAGGTTCCGTTATTTCAACTATATTCTGCATCATCATAGGCTGCGGCGCATACTTCGCAGGCTCTCTCGGAAGATTTTTCATCGACGCAAACGCAAACGGAGCGCCTGATATCGCAGGCGGATACGACAGCGTCGTTCCCACAATGCTCAACGCGGCATTCTCTTCAAGCGTTCTCGGAAATATCCTTCTCAGCATAATTCTTCTTTGCGTTCTTTCATCGTCAATGTCAACACTTTCTTCAATAGTCCTTACCTCATCTACAGCCATCAGCGTTGACCTTCTCGGTGCGTTCAAAAAGGGCAGGGAGGAAGACAACTCAAAGAAGCAAATGGTGATCACAAGAGCGCTTTGCCTTCTCTTTATCATTCTTTCCCTTGTTTTTGCACTCTTTAACTTCTCAATAATCGTTTCGATCATGTCCTTCTCATGGGGCGTTGTATCCGGAAGCTTCATCGGTCCGTACATCTGGGGGCTTTACTCAAAGAAAACCACCCGTGCCGGCGCATGGTGCGGCCTTCTTTCGGGCGTCGCTGTTTTTGCGGTATACTACACACTTTCTCTTCTCGTTCCCGCAATCAAGTTTGATGTAGCAATGTGCGGCGTAATGGCAATGGCGGTATCTTTCGTATCTGTTCCGATAGTAAGCGCATTTACGAAAAAACTGCCCGAACAAACGCTTCAGGCGGCATTTGAAAACTGATATTATAGACAATAAGAAAACGGCTGGATCATTTCAGCCGTTTTTGCGTTTTGCTTGACAAAAACCAAAAAGTATGATAAGATGAAACCGCAGAAGACCTTTGCGAAATATTACCAGAAAATCTCATTGGTGTTATATGGAACTTCTTTTATCTACCGGCACGTTTATCGGCAGGATCAATGACCGGAATCACGATCTTTTACCTGAACATAAAAACGAGTTCAGATGCGACGGCTTTGAATTTATGATTTTTCCGGATTTTTATCTTAAAAAACAGGAAGTGACCGAAAAATACCTTTCCGCAGGGCTTTATATCCCCGTTATGCATTTTGATAAAGATATAGGCGACGGAATAGGCTCAGAAGATGCGAAAAGATATTCCGAAGCGCTAAAACTGCTTAAAATAAACCTTGAAACGGCAAAATTATTCGAAACAAAAAAAGCAGTGATCCACTTATGGGGCAGAACGGACAGCGACAAAAACTCCGAGCTTATTTACAGGCGTGCGGGTGAGGTAGCGGATATCTGCGCCGATCACGGAATATTGCCCGTTTTTGAAAATATTTTCTGCTGTGTGTCATCTCCGCTCTTTCATCTCGAAAATCTCGCTTCGATTTATCCCGATATGCGCTTTCTGATCGATTCCCGCCCCGCGCAGTTTCATGCGGAGCTTGAAAAAACCCTTAAAAGTCCGATCATGAAAAGGGTTTCGCATCTTCATATAAACGACTATTCAGGCGGATATAAGGAATGGGCGAAGGTAAACCCAATTCCGCAGCCCAAAAAAGGAAATATCGACTGGGATATGTATTTTTCTCTTGTCAAAAGATCCGGATATGACGGCACTGTCACTCTTGAAGCGCCCGCGCATCAGCCTGAAGGCGTAGACAGTAAAACACTGAACGAAAGCCTAGATTTTATACGCGAAAACCTTTTTGAAAAAAAGAAAGAAGAATAAAAATGACTGAAAAAACTCCAGCGTCCACGGTATTTATCAGAAGAGCCGAAGAAAAAGATATTCCGATCATTATGGATCTTCTTTCTCAGGTACTTGCGGTCCATGCCGAAGGAAGACCCGATATTTTCAAAAGCAATGTTACAAAATACGGCGAAAATGAGCTCAAAGAAATATTTACGGATGAAAAAAGGCCCGTTTTTGTTGCGGAAACAGGCGGCATCGTTCGCGGATACGCTTTCTGCCAGCTTATATGTCCGCAAAACAGTGCGGTTTTATTGCCAATAAAAACGCTTTATATCGACGATTTATGCGTTGATTCGTCTTACAGAGGCAAAAAAATAGGAACAGCGCTTTTTGAAGCGGTAAAAGCGTTTGCCAAAACGGAAAAATGCCATAACATCACATTAAACGTATGGGCATGCAATACTGCCGCGCTGAAGTTTTACGAATCGCTCGGCATGACGCCTCAGCGCGAATACAAAGAATACATTCTGTAAAGGAGAAATATGAAACATAAAGGAACGGTCCGCCTTGAAAGCGAAAGACTTATTTTACGGCGATTTGAAATGAGCGATACAGACGCAATGTTTGAAAATTGGGCAACCGATTTAAAAACAACCAAATATTTGCGGTGGAATCCGCACGAATCAAAAATGGTTACCGCCGAATATATTTCAGGCATTATTTCTCTTTACATAAACCCGATGACTTACAACTGGATAATCGAATTTAAAAATGAAAACACCGTAATAGGCAGCATAGATTTTCACGCCATATCGGAACGTGACGAACGCCTTGAGCTCGGCTTTTGCATGGGTTCCCGCTGGTGGAACAGAGGATTGATGACCGAGGCTGTGCGCACGGCTATAGGCTTTGCTTTTACGGAACTCGGCGCACATAAAATCGGCGCATCGTATGAAGAGGAAAACGTTGCTTCGGGCAAGGTAATGATGAAAAACAAAATGATCTACGAGGGCAGACTCAGGCAGCATTACCGCAAGCACGACGGAACTTTTTCTGATGTGCTTTACTACGGAATTATGAAAGACGAGTGGGAAAAACTCAAATAAACAGAAGAGTTCACCAAATCGGTGAACTCCTTTTTTTATAATTCATTCAGTCAATTCATTCAGTACCGTTTCAAACACGGCGTTTGCGGTCTGTTCTCTGATTTCCTTCCTTGATCCCGAAAGGTTCAGTTTTTTTACCGTCTGTTTTCCATTTCTGAAATATACGGAAATATATACAAGTCCCACAGGCTTTTCTTCCGTTCCGCCTCCCGGTCCCGCAATGCCGGTCGTTGAAACGCCTATATCCGCATTTGCAGCCTCGCAAACTCCTTTTGCCATTGCTGCGGCAGTTTGTTCGGATACAGCTCCAACTGTATTAAGTATCTCTTCCGATACACCCAGAAAGCGTGCTTTTATGCTGTTTGCGTAAGACACTATCCCCATATCCAGAATGTCGGAAGCGCCGGGAATATCGGTTATGCGCTTTGAGATAAGCCCGCCGGTGCACGATTCGGCAACGGCGATTTTAAGTTTTTTATTCTTCAGCAATGTTACGATCTTTTCTTCCGGGAGCATAGAGCGTTATCCTTTCGATTTTGTCCTGCATTCCTTCAAGAAGCTTGCATTCATCAAGTTTTTCCTC
>JAEEJJ010000176.1 GCA_016281805.1 Clostridiales bacterium | reverse complement strand
TTAAGGCATTTTTACCGTTTTTCCCTCAAAATCGGGCTGTTTTTGGGCTAAAACCCGCTTTTCAGGGGCTAAAACCGGTCTTTAATTATGCCTGCTTCTCACGTATAGCTGCCTGTGCAGCTGCGAGTCTTGCGATGGGAACTCTGAACGGTGAGCAGGAAACGTAGTCAAGACCGATCTTGTGGCAGAATTCAACGGATGCGGGGTCGCCGCCGTGTTCGCCGCAGATACCGATATGGAGATGATCGTTGTTGGCTCTGCCGAGTTTGATCGCCATTTCCATAAGTTTGCCTACGCCTACCTGGTCGAGTTTTGCAAACGGATCGTTTTCAAAGATCTTCGCATCGTAGTAAGCGGAGAGGAATTTACCTGCATCGTCACGGGAGAAGCCGTAAGTCATCTGAGTAAGGTCGTTTGTACCGAAGCAGAAGAAGTCTGCGTTCTTTGCGATTTCGTCGGCGGTGAGACAAGCTCTGGGGATTTCGATCATTGTGCCGACTTCATATTTGAGGTTTGCGCCGGCTGTTGCGATTTCTGCGTCTGCCGTATCAACAACAGTTTTCTTTACATACTTAAGTTCGCTTACGTCGCCTACGAGCGGGATCATGATTTCGGGAACAACATTCCAATCGGGATGTTTGGTCTGAACATTGATTGCAGCTCTGATAACAGCTTTTGTCTGCATAGCGGCGATTTCGGGATATGTAACCGCGAGACGGCATCCTCTGTGACCCATCATGGGGTTGAATTCGTGCAGAGATGCGATTATTGCTTTTATGCTTTCAACGGATTTGTTCTGAGCAAGAGCAAGCGCTTCGATATCTGATTCTTCCGTGGGAACGAATTCGTGAAGAGGAGGATCAAGGAATCTGATGCATACGGGTGTGCCTTCGAGAGCTTCGTAAAGTTTTTCAAAGTCACCCTGCTGATAGGGAAGAATCTTTGCGAGAGCCTTTTCTCTTTCTTCGGCGGTGTCGGAGCAGATCATTTCGCGGAATGCGGCGATACGGTCAGCTTCAAAGAACATATGCTCGGTTCTGCAAAGACCGATACCTTCGGCGCCGAGTTCGCGGGCTTTCTTTGCATCGCTGGGAGTATCTGCATTTGTTCTGACTTTGAGTTTTCTGTATTTATCAGCCCATGCCATAATCCTGCCGAATTCGCCTGCGATGGTAGCGTCAACCGTGGGAATAATACCGTCATAGATATTACCGGTAGAGCCATCTATTGAAATGTAGTCGCCTTCGTGGAAGGTTTTGCCTGCAAGTTCGAATTTTTTGTTTTCTTCGTCCATTTTAATGTCGCCGCAACCGGAAACGCAACATGTTCCCATACCGCGGGCAACAACGGCAGCGTGAGATGTCATACCGCCGCGGACTGTAAGGATACCCTGAGATACTTTCATACCCGTAATGTCTTCGGGAGATGTTTCAAGTCTGACAAGAACGACTTTTTCGCCCTTTGCATGCCACTTTTCGGCATCTTCTGCTGTAAATACTATTTTACCGCATGCAGCGCCGGGAGATGCGCCGAGACCGCGACCGAGAGGTTTAGCGGCTTTAAGGCTCTTGACATCAAACTGAGGATGAAGAAGAGTATCGAGGTTTCTCGGGTCGATCATTGCTACGGCTTCCTGCTCGGTCTTCATGCCTTCGTCAACGAGGTCGCATGCAATTTTAAGAGCAGCCTGAGCAGTTCTCTTGCCGTTACGGCACTGGAGCATATAGAGTTTGCCGTTTTCAACGGTAAATTCCATATCCTGCATATCATGATAATGTTTTTCAAGAACATCGCATACTTTAATGAAATCCGCATATGCCTGCGGGAATTTTTCTTCCATCTGGGTGATGGGCATAGGAGTACGTACGCCTGCAACAACGTCTTCGCCCTGTGCGTTTGTGAGGAATTCGCCCATAAGCTTCTTTTCGCCTGTTGCGGGATCACGTGTGAAAGCAACACCTGTACCGGAGTTGTCGTTGAGGTTACCGAATACCATGGGCATTACGTTGACCGCAGTACCCCAGGAATAGGGAATATCGTTATCACGACGGTAAACGTTTGCTCTGGGGTTATCCCATGAACGGAATACGGCTTCGATAGCGAGTTTGAGCTGTTCAACAGGGTCTGACGGGAAGTCTTTACCGAGTTTTTCTTTATATTCAGCCTTGAACTGTCCTGCAAGTTCTTTGAGGTCAGCCGCATCGAGTTCAACGTCAAACTGAACGCCTTTTTTGGCTTTCATTGCGTCGATGAGGGCTTCAAAATACTTTTTGCCAACTTCCATTACGACATCTGAGAACATCTGGATGAAACGTCTGTATGAGTCGTAAACGAAACGTTCGAATTTGGGATCGGGGTTGCCGGCTATCATTGTAGCAACAACATCGTCGTTAAGACCGAGGTTGAGAATGGTATCCATCATGCCGGGCATGGATGCGCGCGCACCGGAACGAACGGATACGAGAAGAGGATTCTTCTTGTCGCCGAATTTCTTTCCGTTGATCTCTTCCATCTTTGCTACGTATTCCATGACTTCCGCCATGATTTCAGCATTGATCTTCTTACCGTCTTCATAATACTGAGTGCAGGCTTCGGTAGAAATGGTGAAGCCCTGAGGAACAGGCAGACCGATTTTAGTCATTTCTGCAAGATTTGCGCCTTTACCGCCGAGCAGTTCTCTCATCGAACCGTTGCCTTCGGTGAAAAGGTAAACATATTTCTTTGCCATTTAGGTTTGTACCTCCTGATTTTTCATAATTTCAATTATAATTATATTTATACCATAACTTGGATATTATATCATGTTAAGAACGAAAAAACAAGTACTTTTTTGTAACTTTTTAAGAAAAATCAAATATGTCGTTGTAATTGTGTCCGTTGACCGTTAAAAATCTCTGTTCATGTCACGAAATGGCCGGATAAAACGAAAACCTGCCTTTTACCGTTAAACATATCCCATATTATCGTATTATAGTTTTATTGTATAAGCAAATAACGGTAAAAAGCTGTATAATCTTATTATGACATAAAATATTTGTTTTTTTATAATTATTTTGTGCATTTACACTAAACAGTTTTTATTTACGAGGAGGACACACCATGAAGATTATTTGCAGGATCCTTGCGGCGGTTTTGCTGATAACGCTTGTTACCGGCTGTGCTCAGAGTTCGGAAGAATCATTTGATCTGAGCCTTTCAGGTTCAAACGAAGGGCAGTCATTTGATTTTAACGGCATGGAGCTGCTTTACCGTATCAATCTT
>JAEEJJ010000175.1 GCA_016281805.1 Clostridiales bacterium | reverse complement strand
GTATTCATAATGTTATACTGACCGCCCCAGTCGGAGAAATCCGGATAAAACGAGGTTATTTGGGACTGTATATATCCGATGCTTTTTTCTGTGTCAATATCCGTAAGCGCAGCGTTGACGTTCCACCATATTGCGGTAAGAAGCTTCAGCTCCGTGTCTGCCCAGCCTTCAAGACCGTCAAGATCCCCTTTGTTAAACTTGGCTTTAAGTCCGCTTTCGCTGTAATCTCTGCTCGATGCCTTTGCTCTCGGCCAGTCACTTTCCCATTCGTCAGACTCTATCATCCTCGAGTTCTGCATGCGTTCACCGTTAATGTAAAGATAGTGAAACCGCCATCCCTGCGGAATATCAGCGATATACACATTATTCTTTGCTTTTTCAGACATGCCGTAAAGATCCGAGCCTGTTTCATCAGCAGTGAGTTTTCTCCACCCGGTTATATATTCTTTTGATACTATACTTACTTCTTCATCAGGATAAGCTGAATAGATTATAGGACGATCTTTTGTTCCGGAATCCTGAGGAGTCAGAGTGAATGTTTCGTTGAGGCAGTATTCTCCGCCTCTCATATAAACCGTAATTCCGCCGTAAGGTATTTCGGATAGCGAACGGATAGTGTCGCGTGCTTTTTCAAGGGTCAGAAAAGGATTTTCTTTTGTTCCGTCTCCCGTATTGTCATCTCCGTCAGGTGATACATAATATATTTTCATTACGTTGATCTTGCAGGTGGCTTTCATATCGGGATATGCTTCGGATACGGCAGTTATCGTAGCTGTTCCTTCGCTTACGCCCGAAACAACACCGTTTTCGTCAACCGTTGCTACATCTTCGTTGCTGCTTTCCCATACTACCGTATCCGGCCACGAATATGCGGGAGCAAACGATACCGAAAGAGTATAGCTCATATCTTTGTCAAGAGTCAGCTCAGTTCTGCTGATATTGATTTTTGTCATCTTTATGTTCTCCTTTACGATCGGGCTTATTGTTTCGCACGACGACATCAACAGCATCAATGCGAGCAGGATCATTATAGCGGCCCTTAAATACGAATGCTTTTTCATACCGTAGTCCCTTTCATGTTTCATATATTTTCATCTGTCAGACCACTGACTGCGACTGTAACTACAATATATACCATATTCAAAAAAAAGTCAATAGTTAACAGCAAAAATCCGCAACCTTATGTCGTAAAAAAAACAATATTATTTTTCTTTTCTACCATTTTTATACGATATAATTAAATCAACAAGTAAAAATATAAACTAAGGAGAAAGATTTATGAAGAAACTATTTCTGATCATTATGTTTACCGTGTTAACATTGTCCCTGATTTCTTGTTCCGGCAAAACAGAAACGTCTCCTGATAATTTTCCTCTTGCAAACGCCGACGAGGCTCTCTCATGGGCAAAAGAGAACAATTTAGTAGTTTGTGAAGGACTCACATGCACATACGGATATGATATATGGAAACAGTTTTACGATAATGCGATAAACAATATTCCGTCATCTGTTTCGATAGCAAATTATTATACTCTTGATGAAAACTCTGTTTCGGAAGAGGTGTATCAAAACGAAAAAGATTCATATCCGCACCTTTTTTTCTCTTACATCGAATATGATGGAGAGAAGTTTAAAAAAACCGTAAGAAAATCCGATCTCACAAAAACCGATTACTCCGAAACTTTTGAGTATCTTTTACAGCTGCAGGATGATCCGCATAACACAGAAGATACACTTTATGCGCTTGTTGATAACAGCGATGTTACCTGGGCAGATCTCGAAAAAAGTATATTCAGCTCACAGTCAGATGATTTTATCAAACATTCCCTGGTTTTGAGAGTTTCAGGATCGTAATTATCATATAAACATATATAAGACAGTCTGTCGGGCTGTCTTCTATTTTTACAGTTTTGTCTGCAAATATGTAAAACTATATGATAAATTATTGTTCAGTCCTTAATTCCATTGTCACATTTTAAGCAATACTAAATTGACCTTTGCCTGACTTGACAATTATTACGTAATATGTTATATTACGGATAGGCATGTTTAATCGGTTAGCTTATTAACTCGGTTGAATCAAAGGGGCACGTCATAAGGAAAAGAAAAGGCGTTTTTTCCTTGATAAAACGTCACGGGCATGGCTGTCACACTTTCCGAACAGACATATGCCGATAGCTTCCTCCCGTCTGAAAAGGCACAAAAAGAACTTCGAGACCGTGTTTATTCATTTATGACCGAGATATCGTCAACAAAGGAAAACATTGAATATATCAAATATGTCAAAAAAACACAGAACGATCCTGAGAATCTTCGCAATTGATTAAAGCTATTTTATAGAAACAATCTGAAAGGATAATAATTATGATCAGTAAAACACCTGCAGAATATGTCGATCCGTATATCGGCACAGTCGGTCATCTTCTTACCGGTACTCGTCCAAAAACGATGTATCCTCACGGAGCAGCACAGATATTTCCGAATGTTTTGCCTGTTCAGCATGACTATTATTTTTCTGATAAAATTTCATCATTCCCTGTCGGACCGCTTGAAATAATGTTCGGCTCCGAACGAACGGAAAATTTTTCAGACTGTGTTTCTCATTTTGATATAAGCGCTGTTATCGCACATCCATATTTGTACTCAGTTTATCTTGAAGACACTCATGTCACTGTCTTTGCTTCAACAACAAAAAACTGTTACGCCTATAAAACAGTCGGCGCAAAAAAAATGTTTTTATACTACGATAAAATAACAAATATCTTTTTATCTGATATAAATATATCGTTAAAATTGCAGGCGGGTCATAATTTATATGTTAAAATCTATTTCAACGATCCTGTATCGTTCAATTCAGACGAAAAAAATGCAGTTGTTTTAAATTTGCCTGAAAATTGCGAAATCATAGCGGCAGTTTCCAACATCTCATTCGAAAAAGCAGACGAGATATATCATAAAGAAGCTGCGGATAAGTCATTTGACACCATAGCAGAAGAATCCAAGAATGTCTGGAACTCACTTCTTGGCAAGATCAGAATAAGCGGAGGCAGTGAAGATAAAAAGACCGTATATTATACATCTCTTTACCGCTCATTCGGCAAAATGACCGATATGAGCGAATACGGAGAGTATTACTCAGGATACGATAAAAAAACACATTTCGGAAACGGATTTTATGCCGGCGACCAGCTATGGGACAGTTTTCGCTCAATGCATCCTCTGCAGCTGCTCCTTGAACCAGAAAACCATAAAAACGTGCTTGACAGCTATGTTGAAATGTATAAACAGTCCGGTGCCATGCCTTCGTTCCCGGGTTTCGATGGCGATTCTCCTGTAATGCTCGGTTTTCATGCTGCAGCTCTGTTTGCAGACGGTCTTGCAAAAGGTATAGAGACCGATTACGAAACTGCATATGAAGGACTTTACAGAAATGCAACTCAGATCACAATGCTTCCGTGGGTTGCAGACAGACCGGCTACCGAGCTTGACAGGTGTTATTACGAAAAAGGATATTTTCCTGGTCTGGAACCGGATAGAGAAGAATATATCCCGGAGGTCCACGATTTTGAAAACCGCCAATGTGTCGCCGTTACTCTTGAACATGCGTATGACGACTGGTGTGTGGCACAGATAGCAAAGCATCTCGGCAAAGAAGATGACTACCGTCTTTTTATGAAGCGTGCTAAAAACTATGTAAACGTTTATAACAGATCAATAGGTTTTATGGCACCTAAAAACATAAACGGCGAATGGATAAAAGATTATGACCCGATGCTTAGTGGAGGGCAGGGGGGTCGAGCTTACTTTGCTGAATGCAATGCGTATACCTTCAATTTTTCCGTATGGCATGATATTGAAGGGCTTGCAGAACTTATGGGCGGCAAAGACGCTTTATGCGACCGCCTTGACGAACTTTTCACAACTCCGTGCCTGCCTAATAAATATACGTTTCTCCGTCAGTTTCCCGATTCAACGGGACTGATGGGCATGTTCTGCATGGGTAATGAACCGAGTTTCCATATCCCTTATTATTACAACTATTGCGGCAAACCGTGGATGACTCAGCGACGTATGCGCACTATTATGGATATATGGTTTACAAATTCGCCTCTCGGAATCTGCGGCGATGAAGACGGTGGCGCAATGTCTTCGTGGTTTGCATTTTCAGCAATCGGCCTTTATCCCGTGTGTCCCGGAAAGAGCGAATACGCCATTTCTTCTCCGATATTCGATAATATTGAAATATCTGTTGAGGGAGGCACATTCAGAATATCCGCAATAGGTGCCGGTGACGGAAAACGCTATATTCAGTCCGCAAAACTGAACGGCAAAGAGCTTAACAGGGCGTTTATAGACCATAAAGATATTGTTTCGGGCGGAGAGCTGATCCTTGAAATGGGAGATGTGCCAAACCGCAGCTGGGGAATAGAAAACAACTGACAATCATTCGAACAAAAAACGGTCTCTTTCCATCAAATGAAAAGAGACCGTTTTTTTATGAAATTGTTTCAAGTCGTATTGTATTGGTGTTTCCCGATTTACCGTTCGTCTGACCTCCGGTAAGAATAACATTATCCCCCTTTGTCAGGCCGAACACTTGTTTTGCCTTTTGAACTGCATGATAAAACACAACGTCAACAGAATTGAATTCTTCGCTCATCACCGGCGTTACTCCCCAGCTTAAATTAAGCTTGCGCCATGCTTTTTCTGAAGTCGTCATGCCTATAATATCAGCAGGGGGTCTGAAACGGCTGACCATTCTTACCGTCATTCCCGAAAGAGAGCTTATAACGATCCCTTTTGCTTTTGTGTCTATTGACATAGCACACGTTGCGTGGGAAACAGCATCGATATTGTTTTTTATTCGATATTCGGTCGTTGAAAACTGCTTGCTGTAATCTATAGACTTTTCTGTGCTTTCGGCAATTTCTGCCATATTCCTTACCGCCATAACGGGATACTTTCCTGATGCGGTCTCTCCCGAAAGCATTACGGCTGAAGAACCGTCATACACAGCGTTTGCGACATCCGATATCTCTGCTCGCGTAGGACGCGGCTTCTCTATCATAGATTCTAGCATTTCAGTTGCCGTTATAACGCGTTTTCCGAGCAGTCTGCATTTTTTTATAAGATATTTTTGAATTGAAGGGACCTCAACAAACGGAATTTCAACGCCGAGATCTCCTCTTGCTACCATTACTCCGTCTGCGATCTCGCATATCTCGTCAATATTGTCTACGCCCGAACGATTTTCAATTTTTGCTATAATATCAATATCTTTGCCGCCATTCTTATTCAGAAAGTCACGGAGTGCCGCAACGTCGTTTTTGTTTGATACGAAAGATGCTGCAATAAAATCGACACCGTTTTTTATCCCGAAAAGGATGTCTTCCTTATCCTGATCGCTCAGATAAGCTCCCTTCATTGTATGATTGGGAAAATTCATGCTTTTTTTGTCGGAAAGCTCTCCCCCGACAACAACGTCGCATATAACCGTATTATTCCTGATTTCCTTTACTCTGAATGACAAAAGACCGTTATTAACAAGTATTATATCTCCGATACTTATCTCATTTGCAAGATTTTTGTAACTTACGGAAACTATGTTCTGATTTCCTACGCATTCATCTGTCGTGAAAGAAAAAGTGTCGCCGTCATTAAGAAAGATCCTCTTGTTTTCGAATGTTGATATTCTGTATTCAGGTCCTTTTGTGTCAAGCATGATCGCAATCGGCAGGTTGAGTGCATTTCGGACATTTTTGATCTTTTCCATCAGTTTTCCGTGATATTCATGCGTTCCGTGCGAAAAATTCAGCCTGGCAACATTCATTCCCGCAAGACACATTTCCTTCAGCGTTTCCTCGTTTTCGCATGCGGGACCGATAGTGCAGATGATCTTAGTTTTTCTCATAGTCCTCACCTCAATTCTTTTTTTTACAACGGAGCTTTATTCTTTCCAGATAAAATGAAAATTAATAGATTCTCCGCCGTCAACGATAATAGTCTGTCCGGTGCAAAATCTGTTTTTAACTGTCATAAAATATATCCATTCCGCAATTTCGTCTGCGGTGGCCCATCTTTTAAGAGGCGTTTCATCCATAACCTTCTGCCATAGTTCGGCGTCATTCAAAATACAGTCGTTTAACTGTGTGATTACTCCGCCCGGATCGATACTGTTGCATACAGCTCCGTATTTCGCTATGCGGATCGCAACATTTTTCGTATAGGCCAATACTCCGCCTTTGCTTGCCACGTATTCGGGAAATTCCGACCCCGAATGTGCACATGCCGAACCAATGTTCAGAACAGATCTGATTTTCGGTTGTATTGCATATTTTTCGGTAACCGCTATCAGACCTTTCAGATTGATATCGATATCATCTTCGTTCTGCGTGCCGGCATTATTTACAAGTATTTCAACACCGTCAATTTCCGGCAGTTTTTCCTTGTTGCGAATATCGCATACAAAGTGAGTATAATTCCTGTTTGATATTTCGCACTCAAGCCGGTCTATACCAAAAACAGTATGTCCGTTTTTAAGAAACAGTTCTGCCGCGGCTTTTCCTATACCGCGCGATGTTCCGGTTATTAATGTTTTCATTTTTAATGCTGTCCTTGTTTAAGGTGTTCAAAATAATCTTTTCCAACGTTTTCCTGTTTCCACTTTTGAGCGATTTTGTATCCGATAGGTGAAAAGATAACTTCCATCAGCAGCTCAGCAACCGCACCTGTAAGAGCGCACGTAAGGCACTGAAGCATTGTCCAGTGAAAACCATCCCAGAAAATAGGGGCAAAAATAACAAATACAATAATGGCAAAAATAATATTGTCTGCAAACTGACCGATAAAAGTAGATACATAGCTTCTGACAACAAAAGCAAGTTTTCCGTCAGGATTTTTCTTGAAGCACTTACCGATAAGCCAGTTCATTATATTGTTTATAAGTGCAGACGCAATAAACGCTGCAGTACTGCCCAGAAGTATAAACCATGTTCCTCCCAGAATGCCGTCAAGCGCAGTATAATCGTCTGCAGTTGAAGGAATAATGCTGACGGCAAAAAAAATCAGGCATACCAAAAGATTGATGACGGCAGCAAGGATTGCCGTTATATTTGATGCTTTGGGGCCGAAATATTTAGTTATAATATCCATGCATAAAAACGAAAGCCAGGATACTGTGATCCCACCGTCAAGCGCAAGCCATTCTGTCTGGACTATTGTTTTGTTGGCGAGAATGTTCATACATACAACGCTTACCGCAAACAGCGCAACGGCAACTGAAGGAATCGCCCGTAAGAGCATTTTTATATTTATGTATTCTTTTTTGATTTTTGTTATGTTCACTTCCGGATACTCCTGTGTCAAATGATAT
>JAEEJJ010000009.1 GCA_016281805.1 Clostridiales bacterium | reverse complement strand
GGTGCGTTTACTTTTCAGGCATTACTGCGATACAAACAGGACAGATGAAGCAAGACGTGTTGCCGATACTATGCCGGCAATAGAAACAAGCTTTGAAAGGAATATTTACTGGGCGCTTACCGACAAGGAACGTCCGCAATATCTAAAAGAACGAATCTCAGATGATCTCCGCCAGCTTACGTGGGATATATGGGCGTATTCGGTTCACGCAAAGCTTGAAAAAGATCAGATAAAACGTTTCGATATTTTGCGTGATGATATCGACAACAAAGTTAAGGGCGCGTTTTCATTAAAAGACTGATAATAAAAGACCTTTTGCAATGATAAGGACCGCAGAAGAATTGCTCTTCTGCGGTCCTTGCTTTAAATTTGATTAAGCGTTATGCTGTTTCTTCTTAATATAGAAGATCACGCCTGCGGCAGTGATAAGTGCTGATACGTTAACTATAGGTGCTGCTTTTGTATCAGACTCATCGTCATCGCCCGTATCAGGTATTATAACCGGTTGTTCGGGTGCGGTATACTTGTTTGTAAGAGTGAAGCCGGTTTCCATATCGCCTGCAATAATGGCCATGTAGTTTTCTACAGGTTCTTCCATAATGCCGTATACGATAGTGTTGCCGTTTGCATCACAGATCGCAAGATCTTTGAACTCGTATGCCCAACCGTCTTTTTCGGTTATCTGAACGGTGCTGATAAGTTTGCCGTTGCCAATGAGGTTTACGGTTATGTATTCAGGTCTGAGACCATCCTGGTTATTGTTGTCTACCCAGACTTTCTTAACATTTACCGTAACTGTTGACTCTCCGTCAGGCTCCTTGCCGGGTTCGTCTGTCGGGCCGTCATCAGGTCCATCGGTAGGCTCTTCTTCTTTCGGAACAACGATATGTTTATTGGTAAATGTTGTTGTATTACCTTCTACCGTCATATCGCTCATTACGTATCCGTATACAGCTGATTCGGACCACGTATAATTGATCTTTTCGCCGTTACTGTATTTCTGAAGTCCGGATACCGTTGCCTTCCAGCCGTTTGCTTCTGACAGCGTAACCTTTTCAACTTCTTTTGTACCGTCGCTGAGTGTTACAATTATACTTTCAGGTCTTATTCCGTCCGCATTGTTTTCATCGTCCCAAATCTTTGCTACAGATACTTCTGTTGTGAACTGTTCATGTGTATTTGTTATGATGAAATTGTTTTCGGATGCTGTGCTTACGTTTGAGATATAACCGATAGGTGTTCTGACTTCCATTACACTGTATTCAATCTTGCGTCCGTCTTTATTCGCATCAAGATTCTTCCATGTATAAGTCCAGTTGTTGAATTCGTTGAGTCGAATCTGTGAACCTATCGCACTGCCTTCTGCGTAAAGCTGAACAAGGATCGATACAGGTCTGATTCCGTCGCTGTCGTTATTATCATTCCATACCTTTGCTACGCTTACATCAGTTTTATCCGAAGCACGGTAGTTGATAATTGTGTAATTACCGTTCTTTTCGGTTACTGAAGATGAATATCCGTCTACTTCAACTTCAGTTACGGAATATTCAATAGCGTTTCCGTCAGCGTCGGTTGTATTGAGCGTTACGGTCGTCTGCCAAGCCTTATCTGCGGTGATCGTTACTCTCTTTTCGGGTATCGAATCATTGTTTACAGCTTTGATGATGACCGTTATCTCTTCGGGACGCATTCCGTCTGCATCATAGTTATCTGCCCAGCGTTTGGTGATGGTAACTTTTGATGTTTCGGGTTCTTTTTCTTCAGGTGTATGAGTATTTGTAATAGTGAAGCCTGTTTCCGCGTCACCTGCTACATCGCTTTCGTAGCCGTCTACAGGTTCTTCGGTCAGTTCATATACAATTTCAGCACCGTCTGCGTATTTATACAGTCCGTCGAATGAGTATGTCCATTTAGTAGAATCGTCGATTTCGGCATCGAGATTGTCATCTCCGCCGGACAATACTACGGATATACTGTCAGGTCTGATACCATCTTCGTTATCAGCGTCATCCCAGATCTTTGTAACACTGATACTGATGATTTCGGGATTATGAACTGTGGTGAATGTAACTTCATTGCCAAGGTCAACATTTGCAGAAAGTTCAGTGATCTCTGCGGCTGCTCTTGCTGCGCGCATAAGTTTTCTTATGGTTGCAGGATTTCTGATAGAATATGTGTTAGGAGTTACAAGCGTTTCTTTTACACTGTACTGGATCTTCTGTCCGTCTTCAGATACAGGAAGATCTTTCCATGTATAAACGATACCGTCTTCGTAAGGAACTGAAATCGCTTCGCCAAAAGCTTCGGTATTGCCGCCGACTGTTTTGTAAAGCTGCATGATTGCGTCAACGCCTGAACGTTTGCCGTCACGGTCGTTGTCGTCTTCCCAAACGATCTTAGCAATGATTTCCATTGCGGAAATATTGTTGATTATCAGTTTGCCGTCTGTTACGGAGAATGTTATGTCAAAGTTGTCGTTGTTGTTGGTGAACTGTGTATCTGCAAGACCCATCGGGTATTCATCTACCTCTGTTCCCTTTGCAACTGCTTCGCCGCTGAAGGTGAAGTCGTTTTCGGTGTAAAGATCGTTGCTGATTTCTACGTCGTAGCCTTCTACCTTCTGCTCTTCGCCGTTGTACGGCAGGCTGTCGGTGTGACCTGTGATCGTTACTGTTACTTCAAGAGGTACTATCTCGAAGTTGCCGTCTACGTATTCTATCGTGTAGTTGTCTATCTCTGCGTCGCCGGAAGGTGTGATTACGTAGTTGCCTACATCTTCGCCTGCTTCGCGTTCGATTTCTACTGTAAGAATATCTTTTGTATCGCCGTT
>JAEEJJ010000174.1 GCA_016281805.1 Clostridiales bacterium | reverse complement strand
CCGGCGTTTTTCAGCGCTGTCTGGATTCCGGTAAGAGACATAGCGCCTTTTGAAGAGCTCTTTTCATCAAAGCAAACGCCGCTTACCGTTCCTCCGCCGTGGTCCCACATAATAAGCTGATATCTGTTTGCAGGGAAATTTTTGGCGCAGTATTTTACAAAAGACTCAAGAGTGTCGGGGCTTGCCATGGAGCTGTTGCCCATATTGTCTTCAAGTTTTTTAAGACCGCCGTTTTCAACCTTGTAGATCTGATTTTTTGTATTGCTTATGATCTGATTCTGCCATGTTTTTGTGCCTCCGGTGTAAATAATTACATTTACGTTATCCGACAGGCTGCTGTTGCACATCTCCTGAATATCTTTTGATGCCATTGCATATTTTGATTCAAGGTCCGTTCCGCACATATACATCATGAGCGTAACAACATCGTTGCCTCTGCCGAATATTTCGGTATATTTTTCGCGGACTCCCGACGCTACCGATGTATTCAGATTGGAAGCATTGTTTTGCGAATTGTTCCATGACGAAGATGATGTGTCGGAGATCGTATTCATCGCGGAATTTGATATGCCCGCGCTCTGATAAAGCAGCGACGAAAGATCGAGATTGCCGAGATTTCCGAGGATATCTCCTCCCTGAGAGACATTTGAGCCACCGGCAATTTCACCGATATTTCCCAGTCCGCCGAGCAGATCAATTCCGCCGCAGCTCTTTAAAAGGAAATACGCTACTACAATAACGATTATTATGCCTATCGAGCCTCCGCCGATATTCAATCCTCTGACGGCTCTGCGATTACCTGAAGAACCTGTGTTATTTACTGAAAACGGCGATGTGTTCTGCCCGCCTGATGACTGTGTTCGCTTTCCCGAATAGTCTGTTCTGCCTACTCTGCCGGTACCCAAGCCGGAACCTTTTCTGTTAACGCCGGATGTGCTGCCCGTAACATTGCGTTTTCTGCCGGACGGTCTATTATCCATTTTCTTTACCCAAAGCGTAAAACCGCTCTGTTTTCCTTTCATAATTTCGATTGAAAAAATAATTTATTGCAAATAATAAATATTTATTTTCTTGTAACGCCTTCGCCGTAGATCGTTGACCAGTCGTTTGCCATAGAAACGGGGATCCAGCCGAACTCATCGCAAAGCAGAACCATTTTTTCCGCTTTTGCGATATTTCCGTTCTCCCTTTCGGTGTCATCACAGCAAAGCATAAATGCGAGACTTTCATACGGATTGTTGCTTGTTGCGTATTCAGCCATACTGGAATCTCCGGTGCTGTTGCCGAATGACAAAACGGGCTGAACGCCTATTTCCTGAGCAATAACGGTTACTTTGTTCATTTTAAGGTTCTTTACAACAAAATCTCCGCCGAGAACAAGAACGTCATTTTCGTTATACACATAATCAAGTCCGTTAGTGTCGCCCTGATTTACGGAAACAAGCGTTTCGTCAGAACCGATGATCTGTCCCATAGGAACGTTGAGCGGAGAGTCATAAGCGATGCCGCGAACGATAAAACGGTCGGTGCCGCTGACAACATATACGGTAAAGCCGTTGCTTTGCAAATAGTCAACGACCTGAAGCATCGGCTTATACCAGCCTTCTCCGCGTTTCATACCGTTGTAGCCGGGCATATCGATCTGCTTGAATTTCTGTATATAATCGTTGAATTCTTTTATTGTCATTCCCGCAAAAGAAGAGGCTATGGCTTTGCCGTGATCTACTTCCAATCCTTCAAAAGAAGCTCCGGTTTTATTCTGTTCAACTATTTTTTCCGCTACTTCACGCTCAAATTCGCTTGCTTTGTCTTTATATTCAGGATCTTCCAGAACTCTGTATACAAGCAAGGTATAATCAAAATAGTTCGGATCAGTTTCGCAAAAAAGAGTTCCGTCAAGGTCGAATACCGCAACGCGATATTCTTCAGGAATATACGACGGATTATTTTTATCGGTAATTCGTTCTATATATGAAATAAGTGCGTGTTTTGCTTCTGCAGACTCGTTCCATAAAGACAGCGCCGCTTTTCCTGAGAGCGGTTTTTTCTGGGGGGAGGTATTGAGTCCTATGCCGAAAACATAAAGGACCGATACCGTGAGAAGGAGGATCAACGATACGATCGCAATTATCCTCCATGTTTTTAAACTGCGTGTAAGATCTTTCATTTTTATTCCCTTCAAATACAAATATCAAAAATATGTTTTATTTTATTATTTCGCAATACATTTCCGATTGCTTTGAATACCAAGGGCGCTTATTTTTAATGTTTGACTGCTATTTCAAGCTTGATGTTGAAAAAAGCGACAGATATTTTTTCAGGCAGCGATCTGTGATCTTCCACAACGATCTCTTCGCCGTTTGCAAATCCAAATGTAATTTTACTGTTTTCTTTGACATGATGTTTTGCGTCAATTGCACCCTGCCAGGCAAACATTCCGTGATTGGATATGATCTTCTTTATCTCATCTACCCTTGCTTTGTCAACAGGTATATCATTTGTATATTCCGTTCCCTCCGAATTGCGGGAAGCTCTTTTAATAACACCGCTGCCGTCGTTTAAAATGTGAAGATCGGCCTTTAAAGAACCTCCGTCGCCTCGTTCTTCGCAATAGCATATTTCTGAGAGACTGTCAGTATCAGGCAGCAACGCTTTTTCGCCGTTCATTTTTTCCGTAAAGAATTGAGCTATTTCAGTTCCGGCATCACTGCTTATCACAGGCACCTGATTATTTGAAAAGCTGATTTCTTCACCATCGTCATAAAGAATTTCCACACTTCCGCCGAAATTTTCGGGCAATCCGTGCGTTCTGGAATGAAATCCGTTGTTTTTTGCCAGATTATGACATTTAACTATTTGCGCCAGCTCTGTAAAAGGGTCATCCTTTACAAGTGCCCATGAAAAATTTCTTTTGTCGTGGCAGCTGAAACTTCTGCCTGTTTCAAGAAAAAGGAATGTTCCGTTTTTTACGGGAATACCGAATGCGGAAACATAACCCGGAGCGATATTTTCCGTTTCATGACTTACCTTTTTTGAGGGATGGAGCGCAGATGTAACGCTGAAAAAAACGATTTTATCCGAATTGATTGTTTTAGGTGCATTTATGTTCTGTGTGGCATCTGTGCCGCCGCAGGATTTCGGATCAGACCTTTTGATCACAACAACATCGTTAGCAGTTGGCTTGATTTTTTCAGCGTTTTTTTTGTTTTTTCTGAAAAAATCAATCATTATCGTTATCTCTTTTCAGCATTTTATCCGTTTCTTTTACCGCATCAAGCAAAAGATATATCCCGTCTTCAGATAAAACGCCTCGTTTAAGATTTTGCGGAAGAATATGTGCCTCGTCGTCTTCGAAATCTTTCTTCCAGCAGCCACTTTCATAATACGATGCAAGACGGGCGATATCTGGTTTTAAGGCTTCAAATTCCGATATTGCCGTTTCAAGTTCGGCAAGCGTCTTTTTTATTTTGTCATACAATTCTTCATAATATGATATTCTGAAAATCTGTTCAGTTGTTATATTTACATTATTGTCTGAACCGTTCATAGATGTCCCCCGAAAAGATAAATTCGATCATATTCCAGTGTTTATATCTCTTTACTTATTATCATTGTATTCTGTTATTATACTCCTTTAAAACGATTCTGTCAATGTAAAAATCGGTTTTTGACTGATTTCAAAAAAAATTCGCAAAAATCACCTTGACATATTGCTGTTTGGGTTGTATAATTATTCATATTGAAGGCAATGGCGTCTTTGGGCTTATCAGGTTCAGAGGCGCGTTTTTTGTTTGATTATCAAAAGCTGAAATATGAGGTGTCTGAATGAAAAACTGTGCTATAGTCGGTATCAACTGGGGCGATGAAGGAAAAGGAAGAATGGTCGACCTGATAACCGAAGATTATGATTTTGTTGTTCGTTTTCAGGGCGGCGGCAATGCGGGCCACACCGTAATTAACGAATACGGCAAATTTGCGCTTCACCTGCTCCCCTCCGGTATCTTTCACAAAAATGTTGTGAATGTTCTTGGCAACGGCGTTGCTCTTGACCCGGAAAATCTTCTGGCTGAAATTGAAACAGTTACGTCAAAAGGGATCGAAATAACTGATAAAAACCTGAAAATCAGCGACAGAGCCTCTCTTTTGCTGCCATGGCACAGAGAACTTGACGCGCTTGAAGAAGAAAGACTGGCGGATAAAAAATACGGATCCACAAAACAGGGCATAGCTCCTTTTTATTCTGACAAATATCAGAAAAAAACCGTCCTTGCCGGAGAGCTTTTATATCCTGATGAAATGAGACATCATCTTGCTGAACTGCTTGAATGGAAAAATCTTACGATCCAGCGCGTATACGGCGCAAAACCGCATACAATGAATGAGCTTGAAGATTGGATAGATAAGTATGCCAACAAAATAAAACCCTATATTGCCGACACAGGCAAACTTTTACGCGAAGCAGAGTCAAGCGGCAAAAAAATAATGTTTGAGGCTCAGCTCGGATCATTGAGAGATCTCGATTTCGGCATCGTTCCCTACACGACATCTTCAAACACCACGGCGTCATATGCGCCTATCGGTTCGGGATGTCCTTCAGTAAAGATCGACGAAATAATCGGCGTGGTAAAAGCATATTCCACCTGTGTAGGTGAAGGTCCTTTCACATGTGAATGGTTCGGTCCCGAAGCCGAAAAACTGCGTGAAGCAGGCGGCGAATACGGGGCTAAAACAGGCAGACCGCGCCGTGTAGGTCCTCTTGATATCGTTGCAACACGCTACGGGGTTCAGGTCCAGGCAGCGACCTGCATTGCGCTTACAAAGCTTGACGTTCTTTCATATATGGAAAAAATCCCCGTATGCACTCACTATATCCTGAACGGTGAACAAACAGATGAATTTCCGTTCCCTGCGGCTCTGCCGGATGCAAAACCCGTAACGGAATATCTGCCCGGATGGAAAACAGACGTTTCTGCGTGCAGAAAATTTGAAGATCTGCCCAAAGAGGCTCAGAACTATGTTTTGTTTATCGAAGAAAGGATAGGCTGTCACATAGGCTTTGTTTCAGTCGGTCCAGAACGCGACAGCATAATTATAAGATAAAAGCACTTTGCCGAATTTTCACAACGGATGCTCTGTCTGCGGCTTGAAAGGATAAAAACATGGAGAAAATACTCGTTCTTGATTTTGGCGGTCAATATGATCTTCTTATAGCCCGCCGAGTGCGTGAACTCGGTGTATTTGCCGAAATTACACCGTATAACAAAATCGATATTGAAGAAATAAAGGCAAAAAAATACAAAGGGATCATTTTTACGGGCGGACCGAACAGTGTATATGATGAAAAGTCTCCTCATTACGACCCTGAGATATTGAATATCGGTATTCCCATTCTCGGCATCTGCTATGGTCATCAGCTGCTCGCCTATATGGCAGGCGGCGAAATAAAGTCCGCAGGCAATATAAGTGAATACGGAAAAACCGAGGTAAATATCAAACCTGTCAGTCTTTTTGACGGCATTCCGGGAAAAAGCATCTGCTGGATGAGCCACACCGATTATGTTTCGAACATACCTGCCGGATTTGAAAACATCGCATCGACCCTAAACTGCCCTTGCGCCGCTATGGCAGACAGACAGAGAAATATTTACGGCGTTCAGTTTCACCCTGAAGTAACGCATACGGAATACGGCAAAACTGTTCTTCATAATTTTCTTTTCGGTATTTGCGGCTGCAGCGGCGACTGGAAAATGGACGATTTTATAGAAAAAACAGTGGCGGACTGCAAAGCAAAACTTAAGGGCAAAAAAGTTCTGTGCGCGCTGTCTGGCGGCGTTGATTCATCAGTAGCCGCAGTGCTCATGCATCGTGCCGTAGGTGACAACCTCGTTTGCGTGTTTGTTGATCACGGGCTTCTTCGAAAAAACGAAGGCGACGATGTTGAACATATTTTCCGTGAAAAATTCAATATAAAACTTGTCAGAGTAAATGCCGAAAACAGATTTCTTTCAAAGCTTTCAGGAATTACCGATCCCGAAAAAAAGCGCAGGATAATCGGAGAGGAATTCATACGCGTTTTCGAAGAAGAAAGCCGTTCGCTCGGTAAAATCGATTATCTTGTTCAGGGAACGATTTATCCGGATGTTGTAGAAAGCGGAAAAGGCGACGCTTCAACGATAAAAAGTCACCATAACGTAGGCGGACTTCCTTCCGTTATAGATTTTGAGGGAATCGTTGAGCCTCTTCGCGAACTATTTAAAGATGAAGTTCGTGCCGTGGGATTAAAACTCGGACTGCCTGAATATCTCGTTATGCGCCAGCCGTTCCCCGGTCCCGGGCTTGCGGTAAGAATAATCGGAGAAATAACAAAAGAAAAGGCGGATACGTTACGGGAAGCAGACGCAATATTCAGAGAAGAGCTTGAAAAAGCCGGTGTTTTTCCGAGTCAGTATTTTGCCGTTCTTACTAACACACAAAGCGTCGGAGTTATGGGCGACGCGCGCACTTACGGACACACGGTGGCATTGCGGGCTGTTACAACAGATGATTTTATGACCGCGGACTGGACACGCATTCCGTTTGACGTTCTTGAAGCTGCGTCACGCCGCATAACAAACGAAGTAAAATCAATAAACCGTATAGTTTACGATATTACTTCCAAACCTCCTGCTACGGTGGAGTGGGAATAAAAGCATAATATAACGCAACTTTTTTCCGTCACATAATGAGTCGTTCCCGGTCTCGGCGATGCGGGAGACAGGATATTCGGAACGAAATAAAAAGCAAAAATACACAAAATACAATAAAGAAACAATAATCCACCCGTTTTTTCGGGTGGATTATTATATTATTAATATATGTTATTCTGAGTTATATCGTATCTGTATATGTTGTATTAATTAATGCTGTATGGATTTAGTTCAGTCTTTTATTCCCTTATAACATCGCTCGTATCACGCGAATATGTTCTGTTTACGGCGATAACGGCGAATATGAATGCAAGACATGCTGTTGCGGCAACGGAGAAAAGAACGGTGGGAAGATTTAACGACAACGCGCCGAACATCTGTATTTCTTTTGCAGGAGTTACAGTTATTATCAACGTTATCAGCGCTCCGATTGCAAAGCCGATCGCGGCGAGCTTTAAAAATCCCGCGAATATTTCACCGAATATCATGCTCTTTGAATATCCGATAAACTTCTTTACCGCCGTTACATACTGTCTTCTGTCCGTATAATATATACAAACGATTATAACGTTCAGTATTATCATTACAGCAAGCGATGCGAGCGCATCTGTTGGACCGATTATTACTTCCGTAAGCTTCTGATTGTGCGATTCCGCCTGCGCATTTCCTTCGAGCGCGGCAAGGAACGCTTCGTTTGCGTCCTCAACGTTTTTCTTCGTTTTTCCGTCTATGAAATATGTTCCCATTTTACCGTATGTATCGAGAGCGGTATCAAGCGGCATAAATACCCATTCGTCAAGTCTTGTTACCGTTCCGTCTGCTTTTCCCATTATGCCTATTACTTCATAAGCAGTTCCCAAATACATAAAATACGCTGCTCCGTCTTCTCTTACCGCCGCAAAGTCTTCATAAGCTTGTCTGCCCATTACAACTACTTTTTTCCGTCTTCCTCCCGAAAGCTCTTCTTCGCTGAAATATCTGCCTTCAAGAATATAGGGGAGCGCGACGTTGCCTTCATAATACGTTCCTCTTATATACGGCGCTTCATCGGAATACATTATCGTTACGAATTTATCTATCACGTAATCTTCGGCAAGACCTTTGTATTGCGGTTTTACTTCCACATCTTCTCCGAGTGACGGGTCGTTGAATACGTCTACTTTCTTTGTATGTTCGGTATAGAAATGACGGTAATACATATCCACGCTGTTTATATGGACATAATAGCTTACCGCAAAGATTATGCAGAAGCTTATTACCGAAAACGATGTTACGGTTATTATCTTATATATCCTTCCCCTGCTGCTGCCTGTCTGCGTTTTATCTCTTATTACCGAGCTTAAATCTGTATGTTT
>JAEEJJ010000173.1 GCA_016281805.1 Clostridiales bacterium | reverse complement strand
TCAAACACGCTCGCAAACGCGATAAAAGACGGATTCTCGAATTATATGACGATACCTGCCTCGGGAATAATCGGTCCGGTCAAATGGGAAGTTGAGAAATAAACTGCTTTTTTATCAAAAGGCTTCTGAAAACCGAAGCCTTTTGATGTATTATTATTAATAATGCATAATTATTTTCATATTGAAACTCTCTATTTTGTGGCTTTTTACGATTGACAAGTTCAAATAATTATTGTATAATATTACACATAGTAAGGTTGATTTCCTGTACGGATTTAATCGGTTCCGGATATCAAAGGAGAAGACATATGATCAATCAAAAAATAACCGTTACAAATTCGGTAGGTCTTCATGCAAGGCCGGCAACTTTCTTTATTCAAAAAGCAAACGAGTTTAAATGCTCAATCTGGATAGAACGTGAAGATCGCAGAGTGAACGCAAAAAGTCTGCTTGGCGTTCTTTCACTCGGTGTAACTAAAGACAATGAAATAAACATTATTGCCGACGGACCGGACGAGGCGGCGGCGATCAAGGCTCTTTGCGCTCTGATAGAGACCGGATTTACAAACTCACTGTGATTATTTCTGAATAAAGTAAAAGAAGCTTCAAATCGTATATTTGAAGCTTCTTTTTGTTTATGAGACTGACTTATTTGAGTTCTGCGAAGTATTTGATGGTTCTTACCATCTGGCTGGTGTAGGAGTTTTCATTGTCGTACCAGGAAACTACCTGAACCTGATAAGTATCGTCGTCGATCTTTGTAACCATTGTCTGTGTAGCGTCAAAGAGAGAACCGTAACGCATACCGATAACGTCGGAAGAAACGATTTCGTCTGTATTGTATCCGAAGGATTCGGAAGCAGCTGCTTTCATAGCGCAGTTGATGCTGTCTTTAGTGATGTCTTTACCTTTGATAACGGCAACGAGGATAGTGGTGGAACCTGTGGGAGTGGGAACTCTCTGAGCGGAACCGATGAGTTTGCCGTTAAGTTCGGGAATAACGAGACCGATTGCTTTTGCGGCGCCTGTTGAGTTGGGAACGATGTTTGCAGCGCCTGCTCTTGCTCTTCTGAGGTCGCCTTTTCTGTGAGGACCGTCAAGGATCATCTGGTCGCCGGTGTAAGCGTGAACAGTGGTCATGATACCGGAAACGATGGGAGCATAGTCGTTAAGAGCTTTTGCCATGGGTGCAAGGCAGTTTGTGGTGCATGAAGCGGCAGAAATGATCTGGTCATCAGCTGTAAGAGTTTTTTCGTTAACGCCGTATACGATCGTTTTGAGATCGTTGCCTGCGGGAGCGGAAATAACAACTTTCTTTGCGCCTGCCTGAATGTGAGCCATGGATTTTTCTTTAGAGGTGTAGAAACCTGTGCATTCAAGAACAACATCTACGCCGAGTTCTTTCCAGGGGCAGTCTGCAGCGTTCTTTTCAGCATAAATTTTAAGAACTTTACCGTCAACGGTGATTGTGCCGGCTTCGTCGTCAGATTCTACAGTATGACCGAGGTAACGACCCTGAGCGGTATCATATTTAAGAAGATGAGCAAGCATTTTGGGGCTTGTGAGGTCGTTTATAGCGACTACTTCATAGCCTTCTGCTCCGAACATCTGTCTGAATGCGAGACGGCCGATACGACCGAAACCGTTGATTGCAACTTTAATTGACATGGGTATTTTTCCTCCCGAATATATAAATATTTAAAATTTCAACCATCTATCATTGTATACCAAAATTATGTCATAATCATTAATTTTGATTAAATAAAAAAAACGGCATATAAAACATAAGCAACATATCACGGTGTTTTTTGGTGAAAATGACCAAACGGAACATTCTCAGCATATTTTTATTCAAAAGTACAGTCTCTGTAAGCTTATATATTGACAAAAGCGGTAAAATGCATTATAATTAAAAAAAAGCAAAAAAAGAGGTAATATATGAATAAAATAAATGTAGCGATAGTCGGACTGGGGTTTGGCGGCTGTTTTCCTGAAATATACAAGTATCACCCGAATGTAAACACAGTAGGAGTTTTTGATACGGACGAAATTCGTCTTAATACTTTTGCGGACCGTCTCGGGCTGAAAAAATACCGTTCATTTGAAGAAATACTTGAAGATAAAAATATTGATGCTGTTCATCTGGTAACTCCGATCCCTCTGCATGAGGATCAGACCGTAAAAGTGCTTGAAGCAGGCAAACACTGCGCCTGCACCGTGCCGATGGCAACTTCGGTTGACGGAATAAAGCGGATAACCGAAGCGAAGCGCAGATCAGGCAAAAACTATATGATGATGGAAACAACGCTTTACACGTATCAGTTCTTTTATGTTAAAAATATGATAGAAAGCGGCGAGCTTGGGCAGATACAGTTTATGCGCGGATCGCATTATCAGGATATGTCGGGTTGGCCCGATTACTGGATGGGACTGCCGCCTATGTGGTACGGTACTCACGCAATAGGACCTATGGTCGCTCTTTCCGGGTCAAGGATAAAAAGAGTTATCTGTTTTGGATCCGGCACAATGGAACCGTGGCTTTCAGAACAATACGGGAATCCGTTTCCGGTAGAAAGTGCGCTTTTCGAATTTGACAACGGCATGAAAGGCGAAGCGACGCGAAGTTTATTTGAGACCGCGAGAATGTATCAGGAAGGAATGTTTATATACGGCAGCAAAAAGTCTT
>JAEEJJ010000172.1 GCA_016281805.1 Clostridiales bacterium | reverse complement strand
GATTTTTCGGGGTCTTTCTGAATTTCAAGGCATGCCTGAGCAACGCCGGGGGTGTAGGCGAGCGAAAGGTCGTCTTTCGTTTTTATTGTCATTTTGGGGACTGTTTCGAGCTTGCCTTTCCACTCATAATGTTTTTTCAAAGATTCTTCTGCGTAATTCACGGTTTTATATTTCCTTTCGGTTTATATCATTTTTTCGGGGTTTACCGCTTCGTCAAATTCGGCTTCGGTCAGAAATCCGAGGCGAAGAGCCTCTTCGCGGAGCGTCGTGCCGTTTCTGTTCGCTTCCTTTGCCACTTTCGCGGCGTTATCGTAGCCTATTTTCGGCGAAAGCGCGGTAACGAGCATAAGCGAGCGGCGGACGTTTTCTTCCATCTTTTCTTTGTTTGCGGAAAGTCCCGCAAGGCAGTTTTTCGTAAACGACCGCACAGCGTCCGAAAGCAGGGTTACGGACTGCAAAAAATCATACGCGATCACGGGCATATACACGTTGAGCTGAAAATTGCCCTGTGAGGCGGCAATGCCCACGGTAACGTCGTTGCCCATGACCTGCGCGGCTACCATAGTGAGCGCTTCGCACTGTGTGGGGTTTACCTTGCCGGGCATGATCGACGAGCCGGGTTCGTTTTCGGGGATCTTTATTTCGCCAATGCCGCATCTCGGGCCGGAGGCGAGCCAGCGGATGTCGTTTGCGATCTTCATAAGGTCCGCAGCAAGCGTTCTGAGCGCGCCGTGACAAAACGCTATATCGTCTTTTGACGAAAGAGCGTGAAATTTGTTTTTTGCGGAAATGAACGGGATACCCGTTATTTTGGCGATCTTTTTTACAGCCTCTTCAGCAAAGCCGTGAGGACTGTTGAGCCCCGTGCCTACCGCAGTGCCGCCGAGAGCGAGAGACAAAAGTCCGTCAAGAGATGAACATACCGAGTCTTCGCACCGCTGCACCATCGCCCGCCATCCGCTTATTTCCTGCGAAAAAGCGATCGGCACCGCGTCCTGCAAATGAGTGCGGCCAACGGTTATTATGCCTTCGTTTTCCTTTTCAAGCCTTAAAAACTCACCGATCATGCCGTCAAGCGCCGGTATAAGCTTTTCTCTGACGCTTTTTACCGCCGCAATATGGAGCGCTGAGGGGAAAGTATCGTTTGAAGACTGCGACATATTCACGTGGTCGTTTGGGTGAAGAAGTTTTTTTCCCGCAACGGCGTTTCCTCTGTTTGCGATGACCTCGTTTACATTCATGTTCGTCTGAGTGCCGCTGCCTGTCTGCCATACCGAAAGCGGAAAGCTTTCGCCGAGACTGCCGTCAAGGATCTCGTCGCAGACAGACTCTATGATCTTTTCTCTTTCCCCGTCAAGCTTGCCCGTCTCAAAATTAGTCTGAGCGCAGGCTTTTTTTATTATCACAAGCGCGTTTATTATTTCACGCGGCATTTTTTCTTCGCCTATGCGGAAATTCTGAAGGCTTCGCTGTGTCTGCGCGCCGTAAAAGCTGTCGAGAGGCACCTGAACGGGCCCCATGCTGTCGTATTCTGTTCGTGTATCCATAAAAATCTCCTGCGGAGTAAAAAATCAGATCGGGCTTAATTCGAAGAGCCTATGTCAGTCTATCGTAAAATGCTTCGGCAGTCCGTGCTCGGTGGGAATGGCAACCTCGCCCTCTATGAGCGGAGCAAGATACGTTAAAAGCTCGTCTGTAACGTTGCAGCCGCGGGGAACGATATATTTTACGGGTATCGTTTTGATATGATTTGCAACTTTTGAAACGGAGCAGAAGCCTACCGAGACGGAATATGAGCCGTCGGCGTTGTTATCCCTCTCAAAATATGCGAAATCGCCCGAATTGCCCGCCGCAACGTGTTCTGCGCAGCAGGCTCCGACAAGCACGCTCTCTTCGATATCGGTTTTTGAAAGGCAGTGACCGGCGCATCTTTGCGGCAGACTCAGCTCTATTGAGCGGCATTTGCAGCCGATCTTTGCGCGCACGTGAGTTTCAAGCACTTTTGCCGCGCCTGCGAGATATTTATGACCGAAAATATCTACCGAGCCGCTCTGCGCGCTTTCGCCCACGTATCTGCCGTCGGCAAGCTTTACGCCTTCCGATACCGCAACAACAACGTTGGGCTTTTTTTCGAGAACGGCGTTTACGTCCTCAATAAATCTGTCAAAATCAAAAAACGTTTCGGCAACATAAACAAGGTCCGCGCAGGACTGTCCGAAAATTCTCGGCAAGGCGGCGCCCGCGGCAAGCCAGCCGGCGTCTCTGCCCATTATTTCAACTATCGTTACGGCTTTTACCGTGTATATCGAGCAGTCTCTCGCTATCTCTTCAACGGTGGTGGCGATATATTTGAGCGCGGAGGGGTAGCCGGGCGTGTGGTCGGTGATAACAATATCGTTATCTATCGTTTTGGGAACGCCGACGATATATATTTCGTAAAAATTGTTTTTTGCGTATCTTGAAAGCTTGTCGGCGGTATCCATAGAATCGTTGCCGCCGATATAGATGAAAAACCGTATGCCGTAAGTGCGGAAAACGTTGAAGATATCGGCGTATACGGGGTCGTTAAGATCTGACGGAAGTTTTTTTCTGCACGAGCCGAGCGCGGCGGCGGGAGTGCATTCAAGCGCGTAATGATCCTCCGCCGACTGAACGTAACGCGAAAGATCGACTATTTTTCCTTCGCAAACGCCTTCGATGCCGTTTTTTGCGCCGTATATGCGTTTTACGTTCGGGCAGCCGCGAAGTCCTTTTATAACGCCGGAAAGGGTCGCGTTTATCGCGGCAGTCGGTCCTCCCGATTGACCGATGAGCGCATTGCCGTCTATTGGAAGAACATTTTTGCTTTCTTCAAACATAACTCAACCTCCGTTTTTGCGGTTTGACGCAATTTTGTATATTATGAACCCGACCAGCGCGGCGGCAGCAAGCGCGGCAAGGATTATCCAGCCGGCGGTGCCGAGAGCGTCGAGGACGGAAATAAGTTTCGGGATATTTGAACCGAGAAGATAACCGAGAAGATAATAAACGAGGCATGCGAAAACCGTGACGGCGGAAATGAAAAAAACTGATTTTTTCTTTTCGGTTTTCGAAAGACCCATAACGATTATCGTTATGCACTGCATCGACGGCACGAAACGCAGGATAAAATACGAAGCGCCGCCGTATCTGCCTATTACTTTCTGCGCCTTTTCAAACGTTTTTTCGTTGATATGTGCTTTTACGAATTTTATGTTGCGGACCTTGTCCCCGAGATAATACGAAAGAAAGAAAAGCCCTATTGCCCCTGCGACAGCGCCCAGAGCGTATGAGGCAAAGCCGTAAATATGGTGAAAAACGCCCTGCGAAACAAGAATACCGAGCGCAACGAGAAGCGTATCGGAAGGGACGGGAGGGAAGATATACTGCAGCAGCGCGAGCGCAATAAGGATAAGGCAAAGCGACCATTCGGGAAATCCCGAAAAAAACGCGAGAATATCTGAAAGCGTCTGCTCCATCAGTTTTTAACTCTCGCTTTCAGGTGATATATCGGCTGACCCATCTGCGAAAAACGTTCTTCGTATTCGGTCATCGCAACGTTGTATATGCCGCTTTCGTGAAGGTTTTCGGTATAATCGAAAATCTCAAAGCCGCTTTCTTTCAATTCTTCGACAGAAAACTGAAAAAGCGGATAGTTATCTGTTTTAAAGGCGATAATGCCGTCGTCTTTCAGTATTTTTTTGTATTTTTCAAGATATGCGCGGTATGTGAGCCTTCTTTTTGCGTTGCGTTTTTTCGGCCACGGATCGGAAAAATTGAGAAAAAGAGTGTCTATGCTTTTTTCGGGACAGAATTCGAGTATGTCGTCAGCGCTCGCAAGAA
The DNA here is from genome assembly GCA_016281805.1 of Clostridiales bacterium. Lineage (GTDB taxonomy): Bacteria > Bacillota > Clostridia > Oscillospirales > UBA644 > HGM12619. The sequence continues at coordinate 22,621 of JAEEJJ010000172.1, read as the reverse complement.
GGTATTTTATGTTGTCAAGTCCGTTTTTCGCGCCTTTTTCCACCGCCATAACGATAATATCTTTCATTATTTCGACCGCAAAGAAAAGACAGTTTTCCTTTTCTGCGGTCTCAGCGGCAAATCTGCCTTTTCCGCAGCCAAGTTCGAGAAAAACGGGTTTTGTGTTTTCGGGAGGGATAACTATTTTATCCGTAATGTATTCCGCGCATCTTTCAAGGCGCGCATCACAGTTTTTTTTCTTTCGTGCTCGCATAAAAACTCCGGATCATCAAATATATTTAAAGTGAACGAGCAGTATCGCAACGTCTGCCGGCGATACGCCCGAAATGCGCCCTGCCTGACCGATGTTTGAAGGCTTTACGGCGTTGAGCTTCTGCCTTGCTTCAAGGCGAAGACCGGAAAGGGATGAATAGTCAAAATCGGGCGGAAGTCTTTTTTCTTCAAGCTTTTTGAACTGCTCCGCCTGATCTTTCTGACGGCTGATATATCCCGCGTATTTCACGCGTATTTCGACCTCTTCGCAAACGTATTTCGGCAAAGACGGTCTGTTTTTATCAACCGGCGCGAGAGAATCGTAGTCAAGCTCCGGCCGTCTTATGAGGTCTGCAAGCGAAATGCCGCTTGATACGGGCGAAGACCCTTTTTGCGAAAGCAGAGAAAGAAGGCTTTCGTTTGGAGATAAAAATGTTTTTTCCACACGCTCTTCCTCCGCGGCAATAAGCCGCATTTTCGTTTCGAATCTTTCCCATCTCTCGTCGCTTATCAGTCCGACTTTTCTGCCGTAAGGCGTCAGGCGTTCGTCCGCATTGTCCTGCCGCAGAAGAAGCCTGTATTCAGAGCGGGAAGTCATCATTCTGTAAGGCTCTCTCGTGCCCTTCGTTACAAGATCGTCTATCAGCGTGCCGATATAGCTTGAGCTTCTGTCGAGTATGAGCGGAGGCTCGCCTTTTATTTTCAGCGCGGCGTTTATGCCGGCAAAAAGCCCCTGCGCCGCAGCCTCTTCGTAGCCCGATGTGCCGTTGAACTGACCCGCTCCGTAAAGACCGCTTACTTTTTTGAATTCAAGCGTCTGCGTAAGCTCAAGAGGATCCGCGCAGTCGTATTCTATCGCATAGCCTATGCGCATTATCTCGGCGTTTTCAAAGCCTTCGAGAGAGCGTATCATTTTTATCTGAACGTCTTCGGGCAAAGACGACGACATACCCTGAAGATACATCTCTTCCGTATCTTTTCCCGTCGGCTCAAGAAAAAGCTGATGGCGCTCCTTATCGGCAAAACGCACGATCTTGTCTTCTATTGAGGGACAGTATCTCGGACCTATGCCGTGTATATCGCCCGAATAAAGCGGCGAGCGGTGAAGATTTTCTTTTATTATTCTTTTTGTTTCGTCGTTCGTATAAACAAGCCAGCACGGTTCGGTATTTTCGCCTATTTTTCTGCCTTCGTTTTCAAAAGACATCGGCACGATATTTTTGTCGCCGTCCTGTCTTTCGAGCTTCGTAAGATCGACCGAGCGTCTGTTTATTCTTGACGGCGTGCCCGTTTTGAAGCGCTGAGTAGATATGCCGAGCGCGCGTATGCTGTCGGTAAGCTTTGTTGCGGCAAACATGCCGTCAGGCCCGCCCGAATGCGAATGTTCGCCGACTATTATTCTGCCGTTTAGGTATGTGCCCGTGCAGACTATCACGGCTTTTGCGTTATATATAGCGCCGAGGTGCGTTTTTACGCCCGTAACGGCTCCGTTTTCAGTCAGAATATCGGTGATCTCAGCCTGCTTGAGCGAAAGATCGTCCTGCTTTTCGAGAATATGCTTCATCAGCTTCTGATATTCTCTTCTGTCTGCCTGTATACGCGAAGAATGGACTGCAGGGCCTTTGCCGAGGTTGAGCATGCGGCTTTGAAGGAATATTTTATCCGCACTTTTGCCCATTTCGCCGCCCAGAGCGTCTATTTCATGCACAAGATGTCCTTTTGCCGTGCCGCCTATAGACGGATTGCACGGCATATTCGCAACGGCGTCGAGATTGATCGTAAAGATCACCGTTTTCATACCGAGCCTTGCGCAGGCAAGAGCCGCTTCCACGCCGGCATGTCCCGCGCCGACAACGGCAACGTCGTAATTATCCGAAAAATTCAATTTGTTTTCCCTTCCGTTCCGGAAATTTTGATAAATCCGTATTTCCTGCCGCGCATAACTCTTGCGACACCTTCGGAAAACGCGTATGCGCCGTCAAAATCAAACGGTATGGCGATATTGCCGGTCTCTGTTATATATCCCCATTTTTCGGACGCGTTTTTGACAGCCGCAAATCCGTATGAAAAATCGTGCGCTTCGGCATACGACGGCTCTACGGCGTATTCGCCCGACGGATCTATATATCCGAAAGAAAGACCCATGCCGGAAAGAACGCCTACTTTTGCGAGTCCGCCGCTGAAAGGATACGCGCGGTTGAATTTGTATCCGGTCGCTTCTTTTCCGTCTGCGGAGATGTAGGCGTAAAGCGAACCGTTATATACTACGGCAAAGCCTTCCGAAAATTCCCCGGCTTCGTCCCATTTTGCGTCTATAGCAAAATTACCAGATTTGTCTATGTAGCCCCAGAGCCTGTCTTCAGACATTGCCGCGCAGAGATCTTCCGAAAAATCCGAACCGTCGTCGAGCGAAAGAGGAATTACGAAATTTCCGTCAATATCTATATATCCGCTCAGGTAGTCCTCAAAAACCTCCGCCACGCCCTCCGAAAAATCGGAAGCGCCGCCCCACGAAAAATCGCCGAGCAAAGATCCGTCTGCTTTTATATACGAAAAATGATTGTTTATCTCCGCGACCGCAGCGCCGCCGCAAAACGGACGTATTATGTCAAACAAAGGCTCGGTGAGGAGCTTTCCGCTGTTGTCTATAACGGCGTATTTATTGTTTATCATTACAGACGCTCTGCCCTCAGAAAAGGCGTTTGCCGCCTCAAAATCGCCGGAGATCACGGTTTTGCCCGTTTTGTCTATATAATTCCACGCATAGCCTGTCTGAACGGCGCAAAGTCCTTCCGAAAACGAGCCTGCGCTGTCGTAGACCGTATCTATCACAAGGTTGCCCGAAAGGTCTATAAAGCCCCATTTGCCGTCTTTTTTAACGGCGGCAAGCCCTTCCGAAAAATCGTGCGCTCCGTCCCATTTGAAATCGGAAACAAGCGCAAAGCCTTCCGCGGAAAGGTTATACGAGCAGGAGCATAAAAACGCGGCAAAAACTGCAGACAGCAGAATAATTAAAGCAATAAACGATTTTTTCACGGTATTCCTCCGTATTTATTTCATAATGTTCGCAAGCGTTCCAACGCCTTCGATCTCAATTTCAACTATGTCTCCACGAACCATCGGTCCTACGCCCTTCGGCGTGCCGGTAGAGATTATATCGCCTTTTTCGAGCGGAAAAGACTGGGAAATAAACTCTATGAGGCGGGCGGGCGAGTTCATCATGAGCGACGTGCTGCTGTCCTGCATGATCTTGCCGTTCAGCCTTGACTGTATGTGAAGATTGTTTATGTCGAGCCCCGTTGCAACATAAGGACCTATCGGGCAGAACGTTTCGAGGTTTTTGCCTCTCGTCCACTGTCCGTCGGCGCGCTGAAGATCTCTTGCGGTAACGTCATTCAGGCACGTAACGCCGAAAATATATTCCGCGGCGTTTTCAGCCTTCACATCTTTGCAGTGCTTTGAAATAACTATCGCAAGCTCGCCCTCAAAATCTATTCTCGAAGAAAAAGGATGAGAGATTATCGCGTCGGTATGTCCTATGACGGTATGCGGCATTTTGTTGAAAAGAGTGGGGTTTTCGGGAACGGGTCTGTCTCCGAATTCCTTGATGTGATCGTAATAGTTCAGCCCCACGGCAATGATCTTTGAAGGCTTTACGGGCGGGAGTATGCGCACGTTTTTTATCGGTACGGTAAGTCCCGTATCGCCTGCCCCGTCAAGAAAATCACCCGATAAAACAATTATTTTTTTCGGGTCCTCTTCGTCGAGCCTGCCGAAAAATGTTTCGTTTCTGTCTGTGCAGAACCTGAGGTATCTCATTGTATCCTCCGCAAAAAATGATTACATTTATACATTATATATTATAGCACAGAATCGGCGGGATTTCAATAAAAATTCTCAAATTTAGAAATAATGTTCCAAAAATACATAAAAAACCGTCTTGACAAAAACGCCATGTTGGTGGTATATTAATAATCGCAATTTACATTATTAAATTATAATGGAAAGTATCGGTTTTTTGCCGCAGCGTTTAAAGATTGGAGACTGAAAAGTGAAGCGTGTAAAAAAAGTCAATCCCTCGGCAGTATTCATCGCAGGATTTTTTGCGCTTATAATTATCGGCGCGATCCTTCTTTCTCTGCCCGTATCCTCCGCAAACGGAGAATCGACGCCTTTTTTCAGCTCGCTTTTCACCGCCGTATCGTCAACATGCATAACGGGGCTTATCGTATACGACACTTTTACCCACTGGTCTTTTTTCGGACAGGCGGTGCTCCTTTCTCTCATTCAGCTCGGAGGTCTCGGTTTTATGACCGTTGCCACAGTGTTTTCGCTGCTTTTCAGACGGTCTGTGGGACAGCGGGAAAGACTGCTTCTTGCGCAGAATTTCAATCTTGACGAAACGTCAGGCGTAATAAGGCTCGTAAAACTCATTCTTGCAGGCACATTTTCTTTTGAGGGCGCGGCGGCGGTGGTGCTTTCTTTCAGATTTATACCTGAATACGGCTTTTTAAGCGGGATATGGCGCGGAGTTTTCGTTTCCGTTTCCGCTTTCTGCAATGCAGGCTTTGATCTTATGGGCAGCCACGGCGCGTTTTCGTCCCTCACGCCTTATGCGGACGATCTTACGGTAAATCTCACCGTTTGCGCGCTCATAACCGTGGGCGGACTCGGTTTTCTTGTGTGGCAGGATATTTTTTCGGGGAAGAAATTTTCCGAAATGTCGTTTCAGTCAAAAATCGTGATCTCTTTTTCGGGCGCGCTTATAATTATCGGCGCCGCGGCGATATTTATGATAGAATTCACAAATCCCGAAACGCTCGGCGCTCTTTCGGTAAAAGGCAAAGCTCTTTCAGCGGTATTTCAGTCGGTGACCGCAAGAACGGCGGGCTTCAACACTCTTGATCTTGCCGCTCTCAGAGAGCCTTCTCAGATAATAATGATAATTCTTATGTTTATCGGCGGCTCTTCCGGATCTACCGCGGGCGGAATAAAAACAAACACCGTTGCCGTGCTGTTTTTTGCGGCGGTCTCCGTTCTTCGCGGCAGAAAGGAAGCGGTCGTAATGAAAAAACGCATACCGCAGGATACGGTGCTTCGCGCCTTTGCTCTCGTGTTTATATCCCTTATGATAATGCTCGTTTTTTCGTTCGCGATATCGGTTGCGGAGTCGATACCGTTTACAGCGTCGCTTTTTGAATGCGTATCGGCGTTTTGCACGGTGGGGCTGACTCTCGGCATAACTCCCTCTCTTTCGGCGTTCTCTCTCACGCTGCTTATGATACTTATGTTTCTCGGCAGAATAGGTCTTCTTACGCTTTCTGTCGCGCTTTTCAGAAAGCAGGCGGCGTCGGAAAACGGAGTGAGATACCCCGAGGCGAAAATAACGATAGGTTAAAAAAACAATATTTTACGGAGGACAGAATATGAAATCATTTGCCGTTATAGGACTCGGCCGTTTCGGAAGAAGTCTTGCAATAAAGCTTTCGCAGCTCGGCGCGGAAGTGCTTGCGATAGATAAAAACATGTCTGTTGTTGAAGATATCAGCGAATATGTAACACAGTCCGTTTCGGGCGACTGCACGGACGAAAAGGTTTTGCGCGCGCTAGGCGTAAGAAATTTCGACTGCGCTGTAGTGGCGATCTCTGAAAATATCGAGGCAAGCATAATGATAACCTCCGCCCTCAAAACGCTTGAGGTGAAGTATGTTGTTGCAAAGGCGAAAAGCGCGCTTCACGCAAAGGTTTTGAAGCAGATAGGCGCGGACAGGGTGGTTTTTCCCGAGGCGGACTTCGGAGAAAAGCTCGCGCAGGGGCTTTTGTCGGCAAACGTTCTCGATTTTATAGAGCTTTCGGATAAATATTCGATAATGGAAATTAAAATGCCGTCCGAGTGGGCGGACAAAACGCTTGCCGAGCTTGACGTAAGAAAAAAATACGGCATAAACGTTGTTGCGGTAAAAGATCCCGAAACGGGATTCATAGATATTTCGCCAAATCCGACGTCTCCGCTCGAAAAAGACCGTCTGCTTGTTGTTATCGGTTCTGACTCAGACATAAAAAAGCTGACAAAGTGATATGATAAAATATATTTCAAGCGTAAAAAACCCGACGGTGTCAAAAACCGCCGCGCTGAAAACAGAAGGAACAAAAAACGCTTTTCTTCTTGAAGGCGAAAAGTTTATAGACGACGCTGCGGCAAAAAACATTATATCTGTTTTTTCAACAGACCGGTCTCTTTGCGGACATTATGAAAAAAAAGGCGCGGAATGCTTTGAAGTGACCGAAAGCGTAATGAAAAAACTTTCTGGCGAAAGCTCCGCCTCACGTATTATTGCCGTGGTGAAAAAAGAAGAAACTCCCATGCCCGAAAAGCTGCTTCTTCTTGACGGGATACAGGATCCGGGCAACGTAGGCACGATGATACGCACGGCATACGCGTTCGGCTTCGGCGTTATCTGCGGCGAAAGAACGGCAAACCCGTATCTTCCTAAGGCAGTTAGATCAACGGCAGGCGCATTATGCGGAGCGTATGTGGAAAAAAGAGATCTCGACGAATTCATACCCGAACTCAAAGCTGACGGATATACCGTTTTCGGCTCCGCGCTTGAAAAAAATGCCGTTCCTCCCGAAAAAAAAGAAGGAAAAACGGCGCTTGTGATAGGCAGCGAGGGCAGCGGAATGACCGAAAGCGTTGCGAAAAAATGCGACGGCGTTTTTTACATCCCGATAAAGAACGTGGAATCTCTCAACGCCGCGACCGCCGCCGGGATACTTATGTATGCTCTTTGCGGCAAATAATTTAACACCGGAGTAAAAATGAACTCAAACGAAGAGCTTTACGCTTTATGGATAATGACCGTTACCGAAAACAGTCCGTCGGCGGCAAGACGCGCCGCAAAAACGTTCGGAACGGCAAAAGACGTTTATGAAGGCGGCCGATCTGATTTTTGCGGTTTTCGCGAAAACACGGCAGAGCTGTTTATGAATAAAGACCTTACCGCCGCAAAAGAGCTTGCCGAAAAATGCCGTAAGCTCGGCATACGGGTAATTCCGTTTTCGTCTGCCGAAATGCCTGATGAGGTAAAAAAACTCGAAAATCCGCCGTGCGCTCTTTTTGTAAAGGGCACGGGCGTGTTTTCTCAGACAGATGTGCGCGTGGCGATAGTAGGATCGAGAAAAGCGACCGATCTGGGCAGAAAAATAGCTTCCCGCCTTGCATACGAGCTTTCTTCCGCAGGCGTTACGGTCATAAGCGGTATGGCGACGGGCATAGATACCGCCGCGCATAAGGGCGCGCTTTACGAGGGAAAGGAAACATTCGCATTTTTGGGCGGCGGCGCAGATGTGATTTACCCGAAGCAAAATGCGGAGCTTTACCGCCGTATCACGCAAAACGGCGCGGTAGTTTCGGAATATCTTCCGTCGTCATCGGTGCAGGGATTTCATTTTCCCGAAAGAAACAGACTTCTGAGCGCTTTTTCGAAAGTTGTGATAATAGTTGAATCGGACGAAAACGGCGGCTCGATGCGAACGGCGGAGCACGCAAAAAAACAGGGCGTGCCTGTGCTTGCAGTTCCCGGTCCACTCGATTCGGCGGTAAGCCTGGGCACTAACAGACTGATAAAAGACGGCTGTCCCGCAGTTACGTGCGCAGATGACGTGATCGATTTTCTCAATTCGCAATACGGCATGCGGCTCAGAATAATGAAAAGGCTTTCGTCTCTTGCCGAAAAAAAGGAAAAAGAGACAGATAAAAAAACAGAAAAGCCCGAAAAGTCCGAAAAAGCGGAAAAACAGCCGCCAGGACCCGAAATAAAGGAAACAGCGGAAAAAGATCTCTCGTCTCTTTCCGATTTTGAAAAGGCGGCATACAGGCTTGCGGAAAAAAGAGGTTCCTTTTCGGTAGACGAGGTTTGCGAAGCGCTTGACGCAAGTTTCGGCGAAGCGTTTTCGGCAATAACGGATCTTGAGGAAAAAGAGCTTATATTTGAGGCGGAAGCCGGCAGATACAGATTAAAATAATAATTATATATAACCACAGGAGCAAAGTAATGGCAACAAGAAAAACAACAGCAAAAGAAACGCCCAAAGGCACAAAAAACCTTCTTATCATCGAATCTCCGAACAAAATCAAATCAATAAAAAAGATACTCGGCTCAAAATACGAGGTTTTATCGTCAAAGGGCCATATACGCGATCTGCCGTCTTCACGGCTCGGCGTTGATATAGAAAACGGATTTGCGCCCGAATACGTCGTTTCGAGAAAAGACGGCAAATCCGCAGTGCTCAAAGAGCTTAAAACGGCTGCTGAATCGAGCAGAAAAATATTTCTCGCAACCGACCCCGACAGAGAGGGCGAAGCGATCGCATGGCATCTTGCCACTCTGCTCGGTCTTGACCCTGACGACAACATACGCGTAACATTCAACGAAGTAACGAAATCCGCCGTAACTGCAGGCGTTGAAAACCCGAGAAGCATAAACATGAACCGCGTTTCGGCACAGCAGGCAAGGCGTGTTCTTGACAGGATAGTAGGTTACAAGCTCAGTCCGTTTTTGTGGAAAAAAGTAAAAACGGGGCTTTCCGCGGGCAGAGTTCAGTCTGTGGCAACAAAGCTCATAGTTGACCGCGAAAGAGAGATAGAGGCGTTCAAGCCCGACGAATACTGGACTCTCAAAGCGCTTTTCCGCAAAGGCGCAAAGGAGTGGACAGCCAGTTTTTACGGTGAAAAAAGCGGAAAGATGTCTGTAACCAACAAGGAGAGCATGGACGCTCTTCTTGCCGATCTTGAAAAAGCGGAATATCTTATTTCTTCCGTTGAAAAAAGAGAAGAAAAAACAAACCCGAAGCCGCCGTTCACAACGTCCGCACTGCAGCAGGAGGCGTCTTCCCGTCTCCGTTTCAGTCCGCAGCGCACGATGAGCCTCGCTCAGAATCTTTACGAGGGCATCGAAGTAAAGGGCAGAGGCGCGGTAGGTCTTATCACATATATGAGAACAGACTCTCAGCGTGTTTCGGATGAGGCAGCTTACGCCGCAGAAAAATTTATTAAAGATACTTACGGAGCAGGATACTATCCTCCGTTCAGAAGAGTATACAAAACGAAAAACAACGCGCAGGACGCTCACGAGGCAATTCGCCCCACAGACGTAACTCTTACTCCGCAGCTGCTCAAAGAAAGCCTTACAAGCGAACAGTTCCGTCTTTACAAGCTCATATGGGAGCGGTTCGTATCGTCGCAGATGGCGTCTGCGGTATATGAAGTTACCGATGTTGACGTGTGCGCGCAGGGCAAAACGACAAAAAAAGAGTATATTTTCAAGGCATCCGATAAAAAACAGGTATTCGGCGGCTTTACCGAGGTTTATGGATATACGGATGACGAAAAACTTCCGAAAAAACTTCCTCCCCTCACAGTCGGCGAAAAGGCGGAGCTTGAAAAACTCGATCCGGAGCAGAAATTCACACAGCCGCCGTCACGCTATACCGAAGGATCGCTTGTAAAAGCGCTTGAAGAGGACGGCATAGGCAGACCGTCAACCTTTGCAACGATCGTAAGCACGATAATAGACAGACATTACGTTGAAAAGGACGGCCGCAACCTCAGACCGACGTCCTTAGGCAACGTTACCACAGACGTTCTTACCGAAAACTTCCGAAACATAGTAGATGTGGGCTTTACGGCGGGCATGGAAAGCGGCCTTGACGAAATAGAAGACGGCAAAAAGAATTATCTCGATATAATGAACAGCTTTTACGGCGAATTTGAGGAAGAGCTGAAGGAAGCCGAAAAGAAGCTTGACGGCGTAAAGGTTTCCGTTCCCGATGAGGAAAGCGACGTTGTGTGCGAAAAATGCGGCGCGAAAATGGTCTATAAAGTCAGCCGTTTCGGAAGATTTCTGGCATGTCCCAACTATCCTACGTGCAAAAACACAAAATCGATAGTCGTTGAGGCAGAAGGCACATGTCCCGAATGCGGAGGCAAAATACTTGTCCGCCGTTCAAAAACGGGAAAAACCTATTACGCCTGCGAAAGAACGGGCGAATGCGGATTTATGACGTGGGATCTGCCCACAAAAGAAAGATGCCCGAAATGCGGCTCTACGCTTTTCAGAAAATTCAACCGTCTTTACTGTCAGAAAGCATCCTGCGGCTATGAAACGAAGGTCGAAAGAAAGCAGGAAAAGAGCGGAGACGACAAATAATGAATAAAACGGTTTTCATAACCGGCGGCGCAAAGGGAATAGGCGCGGCGTGCGCGGAGGAATTTGTAAAAAAAGGGTATAATGTTGCGGTAAATTACAGATCGAGCCGCGAAAAAGCCGAAGCGCTCGAAAAAAAACTGAAAGAAAAAGGAACGGATGTAACTCTTTTTTGCGGTGACTGCTCAGACGAAAAAAGGGTCGTTGAAATGATTTCCGCGACAGAAAAGAAATACGGAAAAATAGACGTTCTTGTAAACAACGCCGGAGTAAGCCTTATAAAACTTTTTACCGAAACTACCGAAAGCGAGTGGGACTACGTATTTTCAAACAACCTCAAAAGCGCGTTTTTATGCTCGAAAGCTGTATGCCGGGGCATGATAAACGCCGGCGGCGGCGCAATAGTGAATGTTTCGTCTATGTGGGGCGTTTGCGGAGCGTCGTGCGAGGTGGCGTATTCATCGTCAAAGGCCGGAATGATAGGGTTGACGAAGGCGCTCGCAAAAGAGCTTTCCCTTTCGAATATCAGGGTAAACTGCGTATGTCCCGGCGTTACCGATACCGATATGAACGCTTCGCTTGACGAGGAAACGGTAAGGGAGCTTATCGGTCAGATACCTCTTTCACGGTTCGCCGCTCCTGAGGATATCGCAAAAGCAGTGCTGTTTTTTGCCGAAAATGAATATATCACGGGGCAGATACTTACCGTTGACGGCGGAATGACGGTTTAAAGGAGAAAAACTTGGAAAAAAACACAGTATACGTTGTCGGCGCCGGTCTTGCGGGATGTGAGGCGGCGTGGCAGGCGGCAAAAAGCGGAGCGAAAGTCCGTCTTATTGAAATGAAGCCGAAAAAACGCATTCCGGCGCATAATTCGGATCTTTTTTGCGAGCTTTGCTGCTCAAACTCTTTTCGCGCGGAAGGTCTTTCAAACGCGATAGGTCTGCTCAAGGAAGAGCTTCGGCTCATGGGCTCTCTTGTTATGATGTGCGCCGATAAAACGCGCGTTCCCGCAGGCGGCGCTCTTGCGGTGGACAGAGAGGAGTTTCCGAAGGCGGTAACCGAATATATAAAAAACGAGCCGAATATAGAAATCATCGAAAAAGAGGTCGATTCACTCGATTTTGACGCTCCCGCGGTGATCGCTACCGGTCCGCTCACTTCAGAACCGCTCGCAATAAAAATATCTGAATTTTTCGGCGAAGAGGGACTTCATTTTTTCGACGCTGCGGCGCCTATAGTAACGGCTGAAAGCGTTGATATGTCCAAGGCGTATCTCGCGTCGCGCTACGGCAAGGGAACTCCGGATTATATAAACTGTCCGATGACGAAAGAGGAATACGAGGCGTTTTACGATGCGCTCATAACGGCTCAGACCGCAGAGATACGCGATTTTGAAAACAACGTATTCGAAGGCTGTATGCCGGTGGAAACTATGGCTCAGCGCGGAAAAGACACGCTTCTTTTCGGTCCGCTCAAGCCTGTGGGACTACCCGATCCCAAAACGGGCAAAACGCCGTATGCGGTAGTTCAGCTGAGAAAAGACAACGCCGCATCTTCGATGTATAATCTTGTGGGATTTCAGACGCATCTTAAGTTTCCCGAACAGAAAAGAGTTTTTTCGATGATACCGGGGCTTGAAAACGCGGAGTTCGTCCGCTACGGCGTTATGCACAGAAACACGTATATCTCCTCGCCTTCAAATCTTACAGCCGCATATGAGGCGGTAAAAAGAAAAGGACTGTTTTTTGCGGGACAGATGACGGGCGTTGAAGGGTATATCGAAAGCTGTTCTTCGGGTTTTGTTGCCGGCATAAATGCGGCAAGAGAAACGCCGTATATTTTCGATGAAAAAACAGCGATAGGAGCGCTTGCGCATTACATAAGCAACGAGGCGGTAACGGATTTTCAGCCTATGAACGTTAATTTCGGCATTTTTCCGCCGCTGGAATGGTCGGGCAGAAAACCGAAAAAGGCAGACAGAAAAGAAATGTATTCCGCAAGAGCGATCGAAATAATCAAAAATACGGAATTTTATCGGGGGGAATAATAAATGGTAATAATAGTTGACGCAATGGGCGCCGATAATTCGCCGGAGGTAATGGTCACAGCCTCGGCGCGCGCGGTAAAGGAATTCGGCGTGAATATAAAGATCGTCGGCATAGAAGACGAAATAAAAAAGATCATATCCGAAAAAAATCTCTCTGCGGAGGGAATAGAAATCGTAAACGCGCCCGACGTTATAACGATGCACGACGAGCCGATATCCGTAAGGAAAAAAACGGAGTCCTCTCTTTCAAAATCGCTTTACATGCTTAAAAACGGCGAGGGCGACGCTCTTGTTTCCGCCGGAAATTCAGGCGCTCTTCTTGTGGGGGCAACGCTTATCGTCCGCTGCGTAAAAGGCGTTCGCCGTGCGGCAATGGCGCCGGTAATGCCGGTAAAAGGCGGCGTTATGATGATAGTCGATTCAGGCGCAAATCTTGACTGCAAGCCCGAAATGCTCGAACAGTTTGCCGTTATGGGCTCGGTTTATATGAAAAACATACACGGCATCGCCGCTCCCCGCATAGGTCTTGCAAACAACGGCGCGGAGGAAACAAAAGGCACGGAGCTTTATGTTGAAACGCATAAGGTCCTTAAAAACAACGGCAAAATCAATTTCGTTGGCAATGTTGAGGGCAGGGGACTGCCGCTTGGCGAGTGTGACGTTGCGGTAACAGACGGCTTTACGGGCAATATGATACTCAAAACATATGAAGGCGCAGGCAAAATGTTTGCGGACGAAATAAAAAATATGTTCAAAAAGAATATCATCACAAAAATCGGCGCGCTTTTCGTTATGGGCGGCATAAAGGATCTCAGAAAACGCATGGATTACAAGGAAGTTGGCGGAGCAATGCTTCTGGGCATCTCAAAACCCGTAATAAAAGCTCACGGCTCTTCGGACGAAAAGGCGTTTTTCTGCGCGATACGCCAGGCGGTAAACCTTGTGAAGGCAAACGTTATTCCGCAGATAGAAGAGGCGATGAAAAAAGATACGGAAGAGGAAAACAATGTTTAACATAGGCGTTTTTTCAAGGCTTAAACCGTTTCTTGCCGAAATTTTCGACGTTGACGAAAGCGAAATAAAGCCCGATACCGATCTTTTTGCAGATCTTTTCGCCGATGAATACGACATGCTTGAAATCGCGATGATAATCGAAGAAGAGTTCGGCAAAAAAGTAACGCTTCCGAAAAAAGGACCATACACCGTTGAAAAACTCACTGCCGCCGCTGAAAAATAAAGGAAGGAAAAACATAATGAGCGCTTCTTTTTATACGGGAGCGGAAGAAAAGATCTCGCTTCTCGAAAAAAAGATAAATTATTCTTTCACAAATAAAAAACTTGCCGCAGACGCGGTCACGCATTCGTCTTTTTACAACGAACACAAGCATGAGACCGAATCAAACGAACGCCTTGAGTTTTTGGGCGATTCAGTGCTTTCGCTCATCACGTGCGAATACCTCTTTTCGCATATCCACGAAAACGAAGGCGTATTGACAAAGCTCAAGGCTGCGCTTGTGTGCGAAGACTCTCTTTACGCTTTCGCAAAAGCAAAAGGTCTCGGCGAATGTCTGCTTTTCGGCAAAGGCGAAAAAGCCGCCGGCACGGAAAGAAAATCAACTCTTGCCGATGCGGTAGAGGCAATGCTCGGCGCAGTCTATCTTGACGCGGGCATCGAAGAGGTTAAAAAGATAATCTTGCCGTATCTTATCTCGTGCATAGGCGAGTCGGAAGTTTTGCACGATTACAAAACCATGCTTCAGGAGATCGTTCAGAAAAACAAGGGCGAGCTTTTATCGTATGAGATAATCGACGAATCGGGACCCGCGCACGACAAAATGTTCGTCTGTCAGGTGAAGATCAACTCAAACATAATCGCAAAGGGCGAAGGACACTCCAAAAAGACAGCGGAACAGGCAGCCGCCAAATCCGCCCTTGCGCTGATGGGGATAAAGTAGAAAATTCCGTTTGAAACAAAGCAAAAGACGCCGAAAAAGGAGGGAGACGCGCGGTGAAAAAGAAGCATGCGACGATACCGGTGTTTGTGCCGCATTATGCGTGCCCTAACGACTGTGTGTTTTGCGATCAGAAGAAGATATCGGGCGCGCAGAGTCCGCCGGAAGATCTTGAAGAGTTTCTTTTTTCCGCGGCGGCGGGGCTTTCCGAAAAATTCACCGAAGCGGATATAGCTTTTTTCGGGGGCAGCTTTACCGGCATAGACGAAAATCTTATGCGGTATTATCTTGCGGCGGCGAAAAAAACGAGGGAAAAATACCCGAGGATAACGGGGATACGGCTGTCAACGAGACCGGATTTCATATCCGAGCATATACTTGACGTGCTTGAAGAATACGGCGTTACGGCAATAGAGCTCGGGGCGCAGAGCATGGATGACGGCGTGCTTTCGCTTTCTGAAAGAGGTCATACGGCGGCAGACACGGCAAGGGCGGCAAAAATGATAAAAAGCCGCGGATTTTCACTTGTTTTGCAGACTATGACGGGGCTTCCGGGCGACAGCGAAAAAAAGGATATCGAAACGGCAAAAAAGGTCGCGGCGCTTATGCCCGATGCCGTGCGGATATATCCCTGCGTCGTGCTTTCGGGAACAAAGCTCGAAAGAATGGCGAAAGAGGGAAAATACAAGCCGCAAACAGTCGAAGAGGCTGTAAAAATATGCGCCGGACTGATTGAGTTTTACGAAAAAAACGGGATAGACGTTTTGCGGGTGGGGCTTCACTCATCAGACCTGACAAAAAACGGCAGCGTTGTCGGAGGCGCGTTTCATCCGGCGTTCGGCGAGCTTTGCGAGAGCGAGATAATATATCGCAGAATGCGGGAAAAGATCGTTAAAAACGGGGTTTTAGGCGGCGTATTCGCGACAGCGGTCCCTAAAACGGATATTTCTAAAACGGTCGGTCAGAAAAGAGAAAACATCCAAAGACTTGAAAAAGAGTTTGACATAAAAATCAGAATAACATACAAAGAGTAAAAGAAAGCGAGGATAAAGTTAAAATGAAACCTATAGTTACAGCGCAGTGTTACACGATACATCCGCATATGCAGACGGACGAGGATTTTGTTGCGTCCATGAAAAAAATAAAGGAGATCGGCTACAACGTCGTTCAGCTTTCGGGACACACGAAAGTTACGCCTTCTGTAGTAACAGAAACGCTGAAGGAATACGATCTGAAATGCTGTGTAACGCACTCTCCGTTTTCGAGACTTACAGACGATTTTGACGCGCTTGTAAAGGAGCATGAAGATTGGGGCTGCAGCGTGATAGGCGTAGGCGGCATGCCCGGCGAATATCCGAAAACGGTCGAAGGCTACACCGAGTTTGTGAAAAAGGCAAACGAAATAGGCGAAAAGCTTGCGGCGCACGGAATGAAATTTGCGTATCACAACCATTCATTCGAGTTTGAGAGGATATCCGGCGCAACAAGAGGAATGGATATACTGCTTGAAGGATTCGGTAAAAACGTTGAGTTCATACCCGACTGCTTCTGGCTTCAGTATGCCGGAGTGAACGTATATTCGTGGCTTTTGCAGCTGAAGGGCAGAACGAGCGTAATGCATTATAAGGATTACAGAATAGTCCCCGGAAAGGGCAATCACGATTTTGCCGAGATAGGCAACGGAAATATGGATTACGGGCTTATTACGGAGATCGCGGAGAAGATCGGGGCAAAATATGCCGCGATAGAGCAGGATTCGTGCCCCGGCGACAGATTTGACAGTCTGAAGATCAGTTTTGACTACTGCACGAAAGTGCTCGGACTGCCCGTAAAATAAATGAAAGCAGGTTCAGAGATGTATAATTTTGTGATTTCGGCGTTCGGTGACGAGATAAATCAGGATATAACCGAACAGATGAACGTTCTTGAAAAAAACGGAGTAAAATATATTGAGCTTCGGGGCATAAACGGTAAAAATATTTCCGACTGGGCTCCGAAAGAATTCGAGGAAATAATAAAGCAGATGGAAGACCGCGGCTTCGGCGTATCGTCTCTCGGTTCTCCGATAGGAAAAATAGGCATAACGGACGATTTCGGCGGACATCTCGACAAATTTAAAAATACGCTCGATCTTGCGGCTGTGGCAAAAACGAAATATATACGTATGTTCAGCTTTTATATGCCGCAGGCGGAATGCGAAAAATACCGCGACGCCGTTCTTGAGCGCTGGAATGCGTTTATAGACGCGGCAAAGGGATACGACGTTACGCTTCTGCATGAAAACGAGCACGGCATATACGGCGAAAGCGCCGCAAACTGCCTTGATCTGATAAAATCGCTGAATTCCGAAAAAGTAAAAGCGGTGTTCGATCCGGCAAACTTTGCGATCGACGGTCACGATACAATAAAGGCGTATGCGCTGCTCAAAGATTACGTTGAATATATGCATATAAAAGACGCCAAAACAGACGAGCACATAGTTGTGCCTTCGGGCGAGGGCGACGGAAACGTGCCGTATATCATAAATTCGCTCAAAGAGCGCGGGTTCAGCGGATTTTTGTCTATTGAGCCGCATCTTGCCACAAGCAATATCGCAGTCGGAGGCGCAGAGCTTTTTGAAGTTGCTCTCAATGCGTTGAAAAAACTGATATAATTATCCGAAAACGAAAGGAGAAGAGGTTATGATCCTTGTAATCGTCGGACTGATATTCATTCTTTTCAGATTTGACTATTCATTTTTCAGCTACAATGTGGAGGCGAGCGTTGCCGTTGACGTTCTGCCTGACTTTGTGGGTTATTTGCTCATATGGTTCGGGCTTGAAAAATCTGTAGACGTAAACAGATGGTTCAAAGAGGCGCACTCTGCCGCAACGGGAATGATGCTGCTAACGTTTATAACGCTTATTTCCTCTCTCAGTTTTCTTCTGGAGCCTCTGCTGGAAAGTCCTGACGGACAGCTGTTTGCGATACTGTTTTATTTTATAAATTACCTTGTGCGCATCGGCGGCAGCATTCTTACCGCGCTCACGATGATCTTTATGTTTATGCTTGCCTCTGCGATAGGGTATTCAATGCAGTCTCAGGAGCGGATGTTCCTTTGCAGGGTGATGTATGTTTTCAGCATAGCATACAGCGTTCTTGCAGTGGTATATATAGTAAATCAGTTTATAAATCTGCCTTTGCCGCTTGACTGGATAACGGCGGGCATAAACGTGATATTTATTCTGTTTTCGTATATTTCGATGAATAAAATCAAGGAGCTTGCGTAAAACGCGGTTCTGAAGGTTACCATTATAATATATAAGCATAATTTCAAAATGGAGATGTGTTGTTTTGGATCTTGATTTTTCCGGCAAAATATATCTTTCGGGCATAGGCGGCTCTTCTATGAGCAGTCTCGCAAAAATACTGCTTTTTCGGGGCAAAAAAGTCTGCGGCTCGGATATGCAGTCTTCGGAGGCTACTGACGAGCTTGTAAAAAAAGGCGTAAAGGTTTATATCGGGCAGAAGGCAGAGAATATAGAGGCTGAAATGCCGGCTGCGATAGTAAAAACCGAAGCGGTTTCCGAAAGCAATCCCGAGATCGTGGCGGCTGCAAGGCTCGGCATACCCGTATATCGCCGCGCGGAGCTTCTCGGCACGCTGCTTGACGGATACAAAAAAACGATAGGCGTTGCCGGCACTCACGGCAAAACGACCACAAGCTCTATGATAACGTCCGTTTTTCTTGCATCCGGGCTTGATTTTTCCGCAATTTTAGGCGGACATATGAAGCAGCTCGGCGACGGATACACCATAGGCAAAACCGACTCGGTGTGCGTGTTTGAAAGCTGCGAATATAAAGAGTCGTATCTGTTTTTCAAAAGCGACATATCCGTTATTCTAAATATCGCGCCCGATCATATGGAATACTTCAAAACGGAAGAAAACCTTATAAATTCCTTCAGACGGTATCTGCAAAACACAAAACCGGGCGGATATGTTGTGTATAATGCGGAGGACAGGGCATCTCTTGAAATGATAGAGGGCTATGAGGGAAAAAAAGCGTCGTTCGGCATTGAAAAGGGCAGATTTCACGCGAAAAACGTTACGCTTGAAAAAGGATGCGGCGTTTTCGACCTTTATGACGGCGATACTCTTCTCGGCAACGTCCGCCTGGCTATCCCCGGTCTTCACAACGTGAAAAACGCCGTTGCCGCGGCTGCGGCATGCACTCTTTACGGTATCGATGCTGAAACGGTCGTTCGCGGACTTTGCGATTATGCCGGAGACGAGCGGCGCTTTGAATATCACTGCGTTGTAAACGGCGCGGTCATAGCCGACGATTACGGACATCACCCCGACGCTTACAGGGTAACTTTCGATACCGCAAGAGCCATCGGCTTCAGGCGGATAATAGCGATCCATCAGCCGCACACATTTTCAAGAACGAAACTGCTTATGAAAGAGTTCGCGGAGGTTCTTTCAACGGTCGATCACGTGATCGTAGCCCCCATATACGCCGCAAGAGAAACTAACGATCTGTATAACGTATACGCGCAGGACCTCGTGGCGCTTCTGCCAAACGCGGAATACTGCGAAACATTTGAGGATATTGCGAAAAGAGTGTTTGAAACGGCGAGAGAAGGAGATATTTTCATCACTCTCGGCTGCGGCGACATATATAAGGCGGCCAAGCTCATCACAAAGCTCAACGCCGAAAGAAACGGAAACAAAAGGGAGTAAATCTTATCCCGTTTCTGCGTTTTCGCTCCCGTTTTTATCTCGGCCGAAAGACATTATTATACCGCCTTCTCTGTAAATGTTACAAAAAAGTGTGTTTTTGGTATCTTTAAGACGACGAAATTGCAAATTAAAAACGAAACTTTGCTCCGTCAATAAATTTTGTGCAAATTGAACAAAACAAAAACTTCAAAAAATAGTGCTTGACACAAAATAAAGAATAATTATCAAAATATCGCGAAAATCTTCAATATATTGTGTTTTTTCTTTGTTCCGATACAAATGTGACAAATTTATGATGGGTAAAATTTACTAAAAATGTGATATACAATCAATCAAAATAGGGCATATTGCACAAATAAATAAGAAAATCCCGTTTTACTCAATATGAAAAACGGGAATTTTTTTATTGACAAGAAAAAAGAAAAATATTATAATATACAGACAAAAAGCTGTAAAAGCAGCCGTACGGGCGGTTTTACAAGCAACAGATTAAGGAAGGTGTTTTGCAGTGCGCATTCGCAAGCTGAAAGCTTTGGCGATACTGCTCGCGGCGGTAATATCGGTCCAGTTGATACCGGTAATTTCGTTTGCGAGATCGGATGTCGTTGAAGAGACCGGTGTTTCGGTATTTGTGCCTGTATACAAGAGCGGTTCTTACGGTGAATACCTTCAGAACTACATGAAAACGGCGATTGCCGATAATCCCGTTGAGATAGACGTAACAACGTTTACCGACGAGGTCGGCGATGCCGAGGTCCGCACGGTCGAAGGACGCAGCAACGTTGCTGTCACGACCGAGCTGAGCACGATAACGTATACGGTAACGGTCGATAAAACCGGTATGTATTCCATCGGTGTCGATTATTATCCGATAGAGGGCAAGGGCGCCGCTATCGAAAGAGGTATCCTCATCGACGGTCAATACTTATTTACGGAGGCACGTTCTGCTTCTCTTGACAGAATATATGCCGACGATGTCGCAGACAGATCCGACCTCGAAAACTATTTTGTTCACGACGAGTCGGGCAACCAGCTGCGCCCCGTTCAGGTAGAATCTCCCAAATGGGTAGACGGCGCGTTTTTCAAGGACTCTTCGGGTTCTTACGACGGCGCTCTTCAGTTCTATCTCGAAAAAGGCGAACATACTATTACATTTGACTCTGTCCGTGAGCCCCTGGCTGTTTCGGGACTCAGACTTTACGGTGCGTCCAGCTACCAGGATTACAACGATGCAATGGCGAAATACGCATATCTCGACCAGAGCGGTAAAGAGCTTATCGCAAAAGTCGAATGCGAATATCCGTCCGCAAAATCCGAAGCAACGCTTTTTGCCGGCACAGACAGAGCTTCGCCGTCCACATCTCCGGCAAGCTCAGGCACGATAAAAATGAATATCCTCGGCAGTACGAACGGTACGTCCACATGGAAAACTTCAGGTCAGTGGGTCGAATATACCGTTGATATTCCCGAAGAGGGTATGTATAAGCTCGCGATCCGCGCGCGTCAGAATGCGTCGAGCGGTACTTTCTCATCAAGAGAAATAACCGTAAACGGCGAAAGCGCATACGAGCAGGCATCCGCAGTCCGCGTAGGTTACGCGTCGGGCTGGCAGATGGTGCAGCCGAAGGACGAATACAACAACGATCTTCTTTTCCATTTCAATAAAGGCGAAAACACTATACGCCTCAAAGCCGTTCTGGGCGATATGGCGGATATCATCAACGCGGTCGAAGCAGTTGTTCTTAAACTCAACGCAGACTACCGCCGCATAATCATGATAACCGGTCAGTCTCCCGACCAGTACAGAGACTACGATTTCGAAGACGAGATCCCCGAAACGATCTCTGACCTCAAGGCTCAGGCAGACATACTCAAAAAGATACATGACGAACTCGTGCATATCCTCGGCGAACGCGGCGAACAGACGGCAACGCTCGAAACCGTATTCATGCAGCTTTACGCGATGTTCGAAAAACCCGATACGATCCCCAAGGAATTCTCGGGATTCAAAAACAACATAGGCAACCTCGGTTCATGGCTCCTCTCCGCCCGCGAGCAGCCGCTCGAAGTTGACTACATACTTGTTTCAGAGAACAACTACAAGGTCCCCGACGCCGAATCCAATATATTTGTAGGTTTCGCGCATCAGGTATCGATGTTCTTCTCGTCATTCTTTACGGATGTCAACGCCATTTCCGCCACAAGCTCCGGTTCTTTTGACCGTGACGTAACGGTATGGATGGCAGGCGTTACCTCCGCGCGTGACTATGCGCAGGTAGTCCGTCAGCTCGTTGACAGAAGCTTCATTCCCAACTACGGCATCAACGTTGACCTTGAACTTGTTCCGTCCGGCGCTCTTCTTCCCTCAACGCTCGCAGGCAAAGGCCCCGACGTTGCAATGAACCAGGACGCCGAAACAGTTATTAACTATGCGGCCCGTAACGCACTGCAGGAACTCAACATATTCGACGATTTCGATGAAGTAAAGAAGTCGTTCCTCCCCTCCGCCCTCGTACCCACAACGCTTGACTGGGGCGACGGCAGGTTATTGAATTACGGTCTTCCCGAAACGCAGGTATTCCTCGTTCTGTTCTACCGTCAGGATATACTTGAAGAATATAATCTCAAGCTTCCCGACACATGGGATGACGTATACGATCTTATAGCGGTCCTTCAGAAGAGATATATGGACTTTGCTCCGCCGGCATATGAAACGCTTCTTTACCAGAACGGCGGAACGCTTTACAACGACAACGGAAAAACAACGGCTCTCGATACCGAGGTCGCGATAGAATCGTTTATTCAGTGGACAGACCTCTACACGAGCTACAAGCTGCCGGTAGAATCGAACTTCGCAAACCGTTTCAGATTCGCGGAAATGCCGTTCGGTCTTCAGACTTACGATTTCTACAACCAGATATCGGTATTCGCGCCTGAGATCAAAGGTCTCTGGTCCTTCACAAACGTTCCCGGAACGAAGAAGGCAGACGGATCGATAGACCGCTCGGTTATCGCAACGGCGGTATCAAGCGTAATGCTTGCGGCTGCGAAAGACAAAGAGGCAAGCTGGGAATACATCAAATGGTGGACCGGTGCGCAGGCTCAGGTAGACTACGGCCGCGAGGTTGAATCGATCCTCGGTACCGCAGCCCGTTACACAACCGCAAACACCGAAGCGCTTCAGAGAATGCCGTGGAGATCGGACGAACTCGCCGTTCTTATGGATCAGCGCAACTACGTTGTAGGTTATCCGCAGGTTCCCGGTTCATACGCTCTCACACGTAACCTCAACTTCGCGTTCCTCAATGTCGTAAACAATCATGCTGACCCGCGCGAAACGCTTCTTGACTACGTAAAGGCTATCAACGACGAACTTCGTTATAAACGCGAAGAACTCGGATTCCCGGTTGATTGATGAGGAAGGAGGAAATACAAAT
>JAEEJJ010000171.1 GCA_016281805.1 Clostridiales bacterium | reverse complement strand
TCGTTTCCTTGTCTACGCCTACTCTTCTTATCTTTTCAAACGCGGCGGCAACGGTCATGTCTTTTTGCAGATCGACAAATTCCGTTGTCATAATGCTGCCCGCCGAGTCTTTCGGATAATTGAGTATCTCGTTTATCTGCGTGCGCATCTCGCTGTCGGTATTCGCGAGTATCCTGCGCACAACGTTTGCCGGCATTTCCTCGATGATATCAACGGTATCGTCTACATAAAGCTCGTCGATGACCTCTTTGATCTCTTTATCGGAAAATGCTTTGAGCAGAAATTCCTGCTCGTCAGAATCCATTTCAACGAACGTTTCCGCCGCAAGCTCCTTTGGCAGCAGACGGAAAACGACCGTCAGGCTTTCTTCCGGGATTTCCGAAAGCAGTATCGCGATATCTGCCGGATTGAAGTTGCTCAGATATTCGCGAAGGCCCTTAAAATCCTTTTTTTCCAAAAATAAAAGGGTTTCCTCTGTCATATGATCCTCCTCTTTTGTTGCATATTTCTATGCTTTTTTATGGAAGTAATGACACGTAAACCCCGAAAAAGACGACAGCTTATGCGGATATCGCATGATATCCGACAAACGTCTCTTATTTATACAGACCGCACGGACGCGCAGTTATGCGTCTGCGGGTCTGTCTACTTCGGGGAACAGTGCCTGCGGAACTACTTCCCGCGTCCATGCAATCTCACCTCTTCAAATAATTATTGCGACCTTAAGGTCTTATTTATTATAAGACCAAAAATCCCGTTTGTCAAGCGTTTTTTTTCGAAATTTTCAGTCGGACTGCTTTTTTATGCATTTTGTTATCTTTCCGATATACATTCTGTGAAAATCCGAAGACGGATAGCATTTGCCTATAATGCTTTTATCGGTAAAATTTTCACCTTTAAGGTCGTCGGCGTATTGTTTTTCGCAGAAAAGCACGAGCGACGCCTCTGCAAAATACGTATAGCCGTCCTCAAAAACAGGCGTAAGCCCCGTTTCCTTCGCCTTGTCATGATCTCTGCCCGAATGCGAGCCGCAAAACGTCAGCGCGTCGCGGTATTTTTCGTCAAAAAACGACAGAGTATATTTTCCGTGTTTTTCGGTAAAGGTGTATGTATATCTTTGCGGGCGCACGAATATGAACGATACGGGATCGTTCCATAAAATACCCATGCCTCCCCAGCTTGCGGTCATGGTGTTGTATCCGTTTTCGTCGCCTGCGGTTATGAGCATCCAGTCGTCGCCTATGGCGCTGAAAACGTTGTTTTCGAAAACGTTGTTTTCGATGTCTTCCGGTTTTACGGCAATAAAATCAGTCATGGCAATTCTCCTTTTGTCGGTCGTTACCCCTGCATTATAGCAGAATGTCACCAAAAAAGCAACCTGTATAAAGGTGTCGGAAAAACAAAATGCCGAAACTTTGAAAAATTGTCAAAATATAGCGTTTTCAAGGCTTGACTACATGTTTTTTTTGATGTATAATTAACTAAAGAAATATATTTAAAGGAGATACATACCAATGCCCGTAGCGGATTACAAAACATACTGCAAAATGATGGAAACCGCGTATAAAAACCATTACGCGCTTCCCGCGATCAACGTATTTTCAATGGAGTCGATAAACGGCGTTCTTGCCGGACTTGCCGAAGCTAAAAGCGACGGTATCATTCAGATCTCAACAGGCGGAGCTCAGCACGCTTCAGGTCAGACCGTAAAAGATATGGTCCTCGGCGCTATCACTCTTGCTGAACACGCGCGCAGAGTAGCCGAAAAATACAATATTTTCGTTGCTCTTCACACAGACCACTGCCAGGCGGATAAAATAGAAACGTTCCTCAATCCTCTTATCGCCGAAACAGAGCGCCGCAGAGCAAACGGACAGCCCAACCTCTTTAACAGCCATATGTTCGACGGTTCAGCGCTTCCTCACAAAGAAAACGTTAAAATCGCGAAGGAAATTCTCGAACGCTGCGCAAAAAACGAGATAGTTCTCGAAGTTGAGGCAGGCGTTGTAGGCGGCGAAGAAGACGGCGTAAATACCGAAGGCGCGCCGAGAGAAAAACTCTACACCACACCCGAAGACATGCTTCTTGTTTACGAAACCCTCGGTCAGGTAAAGAACGGATTTTTCACTCTCGCAGCTACATTCGGCAACGTTCACGGCGTATATAAACCCGGCAACGTAAAGCTTAACCCGAAGATACTCAAAATCGGTCAGGATGCGCTCAAAGCAAAATACGGAAACGACGCACACTATCTTCTCGTCTTCCACGGCGGTTCGGGCTCTCCGAAAGAAGATATCGAAGAAACGCTTCAGTACGGCGTTATAAAAATGAACGTTGATACCGATACCCAGTATGCATTCTCACGCCCCGTAGCCGATCATTTCTTCAAGAATTACGACGGCGTTCTCAAGATCGACGGCGAAGTTGGCGTAAAGAAAGTTTACGACCCGCGCTCTTACCTCAAGAAAGCGGAAGCAGGCGTTTCTGCACGCGTAGTTGAAGCCTGCAACGACCTCCATTCTTCCGGTAAAACTCTTTACTGATTACAGAAATCGAAATAGCCGGTGATTTACACCGGCTGTTTTTTTAACGGAGACAGATATGAACAGTATTTCTTTTACAAAGATCGCCCCGGGCGTTTACAGATCTTCCACCGGCAAAAACACAGACAGTGTTTTATCTCTTGTTGGCAACGAAAAAAAGCTTGACGGAATAAGCGCCGCTTTTGACGATATGCCCATGCCTTTTGAAGGCGTTTTTACCGAAAAAGTAAGAAATAAAACTGTCGTGTGCATTCCGAGAAAGCTTTCGGAACGTCATTACGGACCGGGACTTCGTTTTCGCGGACTTGCCACAAACTATTCCGTTATCCATCTGCGCTGCGACCATTACGGCGGCAGCGACAACGGCAGAACGCACGTTCCCACTCCGTTTTATCTTTCGGACGCGGGATACGGTGTTTTTATAGATACGCCCGAATTCATTTCGTTCTACATGGGCGGCTCCGTCAGAGCGGACGCGAAAAATCCGCCGAAGGAGCAGAACAGAGGCAGAGGCGACTGGTCTGCCGATACGCCCTCGGAATTTGTTGAGGCATCGTTTGAAGGCGATGCGGATATTTACGTTTTTGCGGGCAAAAATATGCTTGAGGCTGTTGCAAAATTCAATCTTCTTTGCGGCGGCGGCGCCGTTGTGCCCAAATGGGGGCTCGGCTTCTGGCACAGAACGCATACGCGTTTTGACGAAAACGACGTGGAAAACGAGATAAAGCTTTTTGAAGAAAAGAATTTCGATCTCGACGTTATCGGTCTTGAACCGGGCTGGCACTCAAACTCGTATCCCTGCACGTTCGAATGGGATAAGGAGCGTTTTCCCGATCCGCAAAGATTTCTGTCGTCCATGCAAAAAAAGAATATCCGCATAAATCTCTGGGAAAACCTCTTTGTTTCTGAAAAAGCGGGGATATTTGCCGAGATAAAACCGTATTGCGGTTCGCATAAGGTATGGAACGGCATAGTGCCGGACTTTACGCTTGAAAAGGCGCGTGATATAATTGCAAAACAGCATAAAAAAGACCATATAGACATAGGCGTTTCAGGATACAAGATAGACGAATGCGACGGCTATGACGAATGGCTCTTCCCCGATCATGCGTCGTTCCCTTCAGGAAGGAGCGCGGCGGCGGTCCGCAACACTCTGGGTATTCTTGCTCAGAAAAACATATACAACGCTTTCAGAAAAGAAAACAAACGAACATACGGCCTTGTTCGCGCATCTGCGGCAGGCTCGTCTATGATGCCGTTCTGCATTTATAACGACTGCTACTCGTTTGAGCAGTATCTCACAGGGCTTGCGTCATCGTCCTTTACGGGCTGTCTCTGGGTGCCCGAAGTCCGTGACGCAAAGACTGCGGAAGAATGGGTACGAAGATTTCAGATGTGTGTTTTTTCGCCGATGCTTATGCTCAACGCGTGGGCAAACGGCGTAAAACCGTGGAAATTTGAAGAGGTCGAAGACATTGTGAGAAACACTATCCGTTTCCGCAAATCTCTTCTTCCGTATCTTTACAACGCCTTTTACACGTATTCCAAAAAAGGCGTGCCGCCTTTCCGCGCAATGTGTCTTGATTTTTCGGGAACATCGTCGCAAAAAACATCGGAGCTTGACCACACTGAGAGTCCGTATGAAACGCTCAGGCTTTTTGATATTTACGATCAGTATATGGCAGGCGACAGCATAATGGTATGTCCTGTAAGACCGGGCGAAAAATCGCGGAAGGTAACTCTGCCTCCGTGCGACTGGTATAACTATTATACGGGCGAATACGCGGGCAACGGAGAAACGGTGGAAATCGAGTGCGAACTTGACAAAATACCGCTTTTTGTAAAGAGCGGCGCGATGATACCCACATACGAAAACGGCGTTCTTACCGTTCGCTGCTACGGGAACGAAGGCAAAGGCTTTGTTTACGATGACGACGGAGAAACCTTCGATTTTGAAAAAGGCGAATATGCGCTGTTTGAAATGTCTTTCACCCGCAAAAACGGTAAAACAGAAGGCACGATCGAAAAAACGGACGGCGAAAACTTTGAATCCGAATATAAAACGGTGAAATTCATATGACCGAAAAGCTTTATTATCAAAGCCCGTATATCTCGGAATTCAAGGCAAAAGTATTGTTTTGCGAAGAAAAAAACGGACGGTTTCTGACCGTTCTTGACAAAACGGCGTTTTTTCCGACAGGCGGCGGACAGGACTGCGACAAGGGAACGCTTGACGGAAAAGACGTTACGGACGTTTTCGAAAAAGACGGACTTATTTATCATGAGACCGCAGACAGCTTCGAAAACGGCGCGGAGATTTCGGGTAAAATAGATTTTGACAGACGGTTTTCGTTTATGCAGAACCATTCGGGAGAGCATATACTTTCGGGAACGGTCCATAAAATGCTCGGCTACAACAACGTTGGCTTTCACATGGGCAGCGAGTTTGTTACGGTCGATTTTGACGGACCGATGACGGACGAGCAGATAATTGAAGCGGAAAAAAGAACGAACGATATTATTTTTTCGAATATACGCATAAAAACTTATTTTCCGTCTGAAAAAGAGCTTTTACACATTGACTATCGCTCAAAAAAAGAGCTTTCGGGCGATATACGCATTGTGGAGATCCCTTCGGTCGATATCTGCGCCTGCTGCGGCACGCATGTTGAAAACACCGGTGAGATAGGGCTTCTCAAGGTAGTTGAACATATGAATTACAAAGGCGGCGTCAGACTGTTTATCCTTTCCGGAAAACGCGCCCTTGAAGATTACGCGGCAAAAAACAGAGAATTATACCGCATTGGCGTAATGCTTTCAAAAAAGACCTCGGAAGCTGCAAACGGTGTGGAAAAGCTTCTTGAAGAGCTTTCTCTAAAAAGATACGAAAACTCTGTATTATGGAAAAAATACGCCGAAAAGACTGCGGAAGGCATTAATGAAACAGACGGCGTTTCGGTTTTTTGCGAAAACGGCGCAGATAACGATGCGCTTCGTCTTATTGCCGTTGCCGCTTCAAAAAAATGCGGCGAGGCTGTGGCTTTATCTCAGGATAAAGACGGGATCACAAGATACGCGATATCTTCGGTGAAAACCGATTCAAGAATACTCAACAAATCCCTTTGCGGCGCATTTTCAGGCAGAGGCGGCGGGAAAGCCGAACTTTGTCAGGGAACGCTGCACGGCAACGCGGCAGAGATCACGGATTTCATAAACACAAACACATAAACATCACACAAACACCAAGGAGGACAATATGGCTGCTCTTATTACCGGCGCAAGCTCCGGCATAGGCAGGGATATAGCAAGAGAACTTGCCAAAAAAGGCATACCGCTTATTCTTGCAGCACGCCGCCTTGAACCGATGGAGGAACTGAAAAAAGAGCTTTCGGTTCCCGTTGAAATAATTACCTGCGACCTTTCAAAAAAGGAAAACGTTTATTCGCTTTATGAAAAAGTGAAAGACAAACAAGTGGAAATTCTTATAAACAATGCCGGCTTCGGCGTTTTCGGCAGATTCTGCGACACGGATACGGAACGCGAAACGGAAATGATCGCAACGAATATAACCGCGCTGCATATTCTTATGAAGCTTTTTTTGCGCGACATGAAAAAGCGTGATTACGGCTATATTCTCAACGTTGCGTCGTCTGCGGCGTTTCTGCCCGGACCGCTTTTTGCGTCGTATTACGCTTCGAAAGCATACGTCTACAGGCTCACAAGAGCCGTATCTTACGAGCTGAAAAAAGAAGGCTCGCACGTTTGCGTATCCGCGCTCTGTCCCGGCCCCGTCGCGACCGGATTCGACAGCGTTGCGAACGTTAAATTCAGCATTCCCGCTCTGTCTTCGGAATATGTTGCAAAATATGCCGTAAACAAAATGCTTGAAAGAAAAAAGGTTATCGTTCCCGGTTTTGCAATGAAGGCGGGAAGAGCGCTTGCAAAGCTGGCGCCGGAGAATATGCAGATGTATTTTGCATACAATACTCAGAGAAAGAAGCTCGGCGGCGATGAAAGATAAATCATTCGGCATAAAGCGGCTCTGGGTCCTTGTTCTTCTTCCGCTGGGACTTCTGATCCTCGGAGCGGCATCTGAAAGCGAAGCGTTTCGCGACATATACACAAAAACGGTATATCCGTTTATGTCCGGCGCGCTGAACTATCTTTTTTCGATGACCGATATTTCGATAGCGCAGATAATAATAATCGTTTTTGCCGCCGTTATAGTTTTTTATACTGTTGTTACTATTCTTTCGATCATTTTCCGTCCCGAAAAGCTGAAAAAGCTTTTCTCTTTCGCCTTAAATCTTATCTGTCTTTTTTCGATAGTCTTCTTTCTTTTCTGCGTTACATGCGGAATAAACTATCACAGAAAGTCTTTTGCCGAAGAAGAGGGAATAGTGATCGAAAAATCGTCAGTTTCCGAGCTTGCCGCGCTTTATGATGATCTCGTAACGAGAACGAACGCAGCAAGAGCGGAATTCGGAGGAAAATACCGTTCTTTTAAGGACAACGCTTTGCTTGCGGAAGAATTTATTGAGGCTCTCTCCGAAAAATACCCGTCTTTATCGGGCGACTACGGTCCGCCTAAGGCAGTAAACTTTTTCGGCTGGATGTCTTTTACTCAGATCACAGGCTTTTTCTTTCCGTTTACTTATGAGGCAAACGTAAACGACAAAGCGCCTCCGGTCTCTTTGCCTGCCACGATGTGTCACGAACTTGCACACGTAAGAGGACATATGAGAGAAGACGAGGCAAACTATATAGCGTATCTTGCCTGCGTTCGCAGCGGCGACCCGGAGTTTGTTTATTCCGGACTTATGCTTGCCCTTGCGCACACGTCGTCCGCTCTTTACGCCGAATCTCCCGATACTTACAGAGAACTTTCGGCAAAGCTCGACGATGCGGTAAAAAAGGATATTTCGGATAAAAACGATTACTGGAAAAAATTCAACGGCGTTATTGCAGATATTTCCGATACGGTAAACGATATTTATCTCAAAGCCAACACACAGGCAGACGGCGTAAAAAGCTACGGCAAAATGGTAGATCTTCTGCTTGCTGAATACAGACTGAAAGATCAGAACAGTGAAAACGGGTTTTCGGAGGAGAAAACAGATGAAAATTGAGATCAGAAACCGCCGGTATTATATCGACGGAAAAGAGAATTACCTTGTCTCGGGCGAATTTCACTATTTCAGGGTCCCGTCCGACGATTTTGAACGGCGTATGCGCCTTTTTAAGGAAGCAGGCGGAAACTGTATTTCAACATACGTTCCGTGGTGCATTCATGAAGAAACCGAAGGAGACATAGTTTTCGGAGACAGACCGGAGCGTGATCTCGCGGCTTTTCTGGAAGTATGCAAAAAGCTCGATCTTCCTGTGATAGTCCGCCCCGGACCGTATTGCTATTCAGAGCTTATAGGCGGCGGCGTTCCGACGTGGATAAACGAGAAATACCCTGAGATCCTTGCTTGCCGTCAAAACGGCGAAAAGCTTGATTCGGCGTCGTATATGCATCCGCACTTTTTTGAAAAAGCCGAAAAATACCTTAAGGCGTTCGCAAAAGTCGTAAAACCCTATCTTTCATCACAGGGCGGCCCCGTATGCATGTGTCAGCTTGACAATGAACTTACAGGCACTCAGATATGGGCGGGAACGTTAGATTACAATCCGCAGACGTGGGGCTTCGGCAATGAAAACGGCAGATACGCAAAATATCTGCGCGAGCGTTACAAAACAGTTGAAAACGTAAACTCGGCATATAATACGGCATGGAGCTCGTTTGCCGATGCGCTGCCGCTTGAGAAAAATTCAAAGGACGAATACGCATGCAGATGCTCGAAGGATATGTTTGATTTCTACCTCGATATGTGCGGCGAATACCTTGAAAAAACAGCGGAGTGCCTCAGAAACGAAGGGATCGACGTTAAGTTTTGCCACAACGCGGGCAACCTTAATATGACGAGCTATTTTGAAAAGATCCTTCCCCGTTTTGAGAAATACGGCGGACTGATGCTTGGCTGCGACCACTATTACAATCTCGGTCTGAATTTCGAGCAGAACAATCCTACGCCGCAATACGCCGTTGATATGCTTTGCTCTTACGATCAGCTGCTTTCTCTTTCTATGCCGCAAACCGTTCTTGAGCTTCCAGGCGGCTCCCCTTCGGATTTTCCCCCGATGCTTTCAAACGATCTTCTCGCATGCTTTTTCGTAAACGCCGCAATGGGTATGAAAGGGCTCAATTATTATATCTTCACCGGCGGACCGAACTACAAAAACACGGGCGGATCTTCCGATATTTATGATTTCAACGCATTTATCCGCGCAGACGGAACGCTGAACGAAACGTATACCGCGGCTGAAAAATTCGGCGATTTTCTTGCGAGCCACAGAAGTTTACAGTCTGCAGAAAGAAAAATCTCTGTCCGCGTGGGTTATGACGGCGAGCTTTTCAGATCGTCTCAATACGGTTATGAAAGCGAAAACTCTCAGGCGCAGGCAAAAAGCTTTATGAAAAAAGGCG
The DNA here is from genome assembly GCA_016281805.1 of Clostridiales bacterium. Classification (GTDB taxonomy): domain Bacteria; phylum Bacillota; class Clostridia; order Oscillospirales; family UBA644; genus HGM12619. Next base: position 10,991 of record JAEEJJ010000171.1, on the reverse strand, counting down.
TTTTATACGCTCTTCTGGCGTCGTCTTATTCTCCGGGGCTTTTTGATATCGCATCATGCGCGCCTGATACGGATATGCCGCTTATTCTGTGCGGAGCTGACGCTCTTTGCGAAAAAGCGCAGAAAAACGTCGTTTCGTTCGTTGAAGCAGGAGGAAAGCTTATCGTTTTCAAAACCTTCCCGACTCTTGACGACTCATATTCCCCCTGCACCGTGCTTAAAGACTTTGCGGATATAAAAACAGAAAAATTCAGCACAACCTCTCCCGCCTCAGCGCCTTTTTTGAAATCGCGCATTCATCAGATCAGCATAAAATATGCCGTCGTTCCGAAAAACGGCGACGAAATTCTGCTTACTGCCGAAAAACCCGTTGCGATACGCAAAAAAGCGGGAAAAGGCGAAATTGTTTTTTGCGGTTTCGATTTTACGCTGTCGCAGATGTCGCATGTTGATATGCTTTCTGCGCTCCTTACCATGCTCGGAGCAAAAAAGACTCTGTCTCATTCAAATCCGCATGTTTTCACGACCGTTCTCGAAAACGAAAACGGCGAAAAAACGGTATTTTTAATGAACCTTTATTCTTCGCCGCAAAAAACGGATATATGTTTTGAGGATAAATCTTTCAGAGATATCCCTCTTGAGGCAATGGAAGTAAAAACAATAGATCTGTAAATTTTCGCAAAAAGAAACGTCGGTAATACTTATGTATTGCCGACGCTTTTGTTTTTTTAATTTATCTCCATACGCCTTTCGGGTTCGGACCGTATTTATTGGGACCTGGCGTGCTGTCTAAAACCGTGAAAATGAATACTATAAGTCCGCCAATGAACGGTATAAGCCAAAGGAATATCGCTGCTCCGCTGTGATTTGTATCGTGAAATCTGCGGATAAGAAGCGCAAGTGACGGAATAATGAGAATAAGGTTGTAAACAAGAAATATTACGATCATAATGATAAGAACGAGGCTGGGCGCCGGAAATACTATATCATCAAGCGAATATCCGTCTGCTATGTAATAAAGGTTCCTCATCAGCGGTTCTACATAAGGCGCTGCAAGAATGTTGAAAACGATGCTGAAGATCATCATAATGATAGCGTTCATTATGCTTGCAAGCCAGTATTCTTTTCTTCTGCTGCGGCCGCTGAACTTTGCGAATTTTTTGAACATACTGCCGTAAGCGGTGAAGAGATTGAAATCTTCAACAACTGCAACAACTGCGCCCTCTCCCGAATAAACCTGATTGGTATATGCCTGAGAATTATACTGGGCGGAATACGGATTTACATTATAGCCGCCGTTTTGAGGCGCTGAATACTGCTGCTGAGCCTGAGCATAATTCTGGTATGCGGGCTGAGCCGGTCTGTATTGCTGCTGAGGCTGCTGATATTGAGGCTGCTGATATTGCTGGGCCGGCTGCTGCGCATATACCGGCGGAGCGTATTGCTGAGCCTGCTGCGATTGAACAGGCTCCTGAGGCTGAACGGGCTGCTGAGCGGTCTGCTGTGGCTGCTGAGGCTGAACGGGTTGCTGAGCAGTCTGTTGTGGCTGCTGTGACGGCTGCTGCAGCGGAGTTCCGCAGTTTGTGCAGAATTTCGAACTGCCCGCGTCTGTGCCGCAATTCGGACAAATCATTTCCATTTCCTCCCTTTTAAATTTGAAGATCAAAAATTACTTAAAATATCTGTTCAAAAGTCCTTCAAAAGCTTTGCCGTGTCTTGCTTCGTCTCTTGCCATTTCATGAACGGTATCGTGAATAGCGTCATGTCCTGCGGCTTTTGCGCGTTTTGCAAGGTCGTTTTTGCCTGAGGTCGCACCGAATTCGGCTTCAACACGAACTTCGAGGTTCTTTTTGGTGCTCGGAGATACTACTTCGCCTAAAAGCTCCGCAAATTTGGCAGCATGTTCTGCTTCTTCCCATGCGGCTTTTTCGAAATAAAGACCTACTTCGGGATAGCCTTCGCGGTGAGCTGCGCGTGCCATAGCAAGATACATGCCTACTTCGGTGCATTCACCCATAAAGTTTGATCTGAGATCGGCAATTATATCTTCGGATGCGCCTTCAGCTGCGCCGATAACGTGTTCGGCTGCAAGTGTGCGGTCTTCCATTACATTGAATTTTGAAGCGGGGGCTTTGCAAACGGGGCATTTTTCGGGCGCGGAGTCACCTTCGTGAACGTATCCGCATACGGAACATACAAATTTCATCTTTTTTTCTCCCTGTTTTAAATTATTTAAAATTTTTTCTTCCGTCGGGTCGACGGAACGATTTTTTGGAAATAATGATATATTTCGGTTTAATTATATCATTTTGCAACGATTTTGTCAATATCAGTTCTTTTTCTTTGAAAATTTATTTTTAAGCAGTATCCATACGTTTCCGCTGACAAATACGGAAGAATAAAAACCTGCTATGATGCCGACGATTATCGGGAACGAGAATTCTCTTATAGAGGGAACGCTGAGGATGTAAAGAATAAAGATAGTGAAAAGAGTGGTAACGGATGTGAAAATTGAGCGGCGCATAGTCTGTCTGATACTCTTTTCGGCAACTTCCTGACTTGTTGCGTTAGGCATAAGACGGTTGTTTTCGCGTATACGGTCGAATATAATGATCGTTGCGTTGATAGAATAACCGAGAATGGTCAATACGGCGGCGATAAACGGAAGATTTATCTGAACGCCGAATATGAGATTGAAAATTATCATCATAGAAACGTCGTGCAGAAGGGCAACGACTGCGGCGATACCCGAAAACAGGTCAAATCTGATCGAAATATAAACGAGCATAAGCACTGCGGCGATAACTGTTGCGATAACGGCGCTGCGAAGAAGGTCGGATGCGGCTGCGGGGCCTACGCTGTCTGAAGAAAGAAGCCAGTCGATTTTTGAAGCGTCAACATTTTCTTCGCCGTCTTGACCGTCGGAAGAAAACGGGAGAGAGAATTCTTTCGCTATTTCAGCAAGTATCGCTCTTCTGTCTTCGTTTTTATCGGTATTGCATTTAACGATGATGATGTCGGTCGATTTGAGGATCTCGGTATCTACGGCGGTCACGGTCGTTTTCTGAACAAGAGACGGCGTTTCGCCGGTAACATTGCGGATGATCTCTTCGACCTTGTCAAGATCGCTTTGCGAAACATCGCGTTTTATCGAAAAGTTGAAAACCGTGCCTCCGGTAAAATCTATGCCCCATCTGAGGCCTATATCGGGATTATCCTTGAAAATGTAGGAAACTACCATACCCAGAATGCCCAGCACGATTATTGCGGCAGCAACAATAACGATTAATTTTCCTTTTGATGTTATGGTAAGCTTATTCATTTTGCTGCACCTCCGTTTTTACTGTCCGCAAGTCTGAGTTCGGCTTTTTTCTTTGAAAGTCCGTAAAGAACGGGATTGCGGACGCCGAAAACAACGAGGGAACGAAGAAGATATTTTGTGATGATAACGGCGGTGAACATTGAGCAAAGCACGCCGATAAGCAGAGTTACGGCAAATCCCTGTATTGTGCCCTTGCCGAATATCATAAGCACCACAGCGGCGATAACGGTTGTGATGTTTGAGTCGATTATAGCAAGCAGCGCCTTGTCAAAGCCTGAGCTTACAGCGCCTGAAGTGCTTTTGCCTGCCGCAAGCTCCTCTTTTATACGTTCAAAAATAATAACGTTTGCGTCAACTGCCATACCTATCGAAAGAATTATACCCGCAATGCCGGGAAGCGAAAGATTGATCTTGAAAAGCGCGCATATAAGGCAGACGATAGATACGTAAAATACGAGAGCCACTGCCGAAACAACGCCGGGAAGTCTGTAAAGGATTATCATAAGAACAACAACGGCTATAAGTCCGAACAAAGCGGCGATAAGGCTCGATTCAAGAGCGCCGTCACCGAGGGTCGGGCCTATAGAGCGCTGTTCTATCGCCTCAAGCGCAAACGGCAATGCGCCTGCGGAAATGACTGCGGCATATTCCTTTGCCTGATCCTGAGTGTTTGTTGTGATTATGCAGTCTGTTGACGTTATCTGATTTTCAACATAAGGTCTTGCGATCTGCGCATCGTCAAGCATGATAGCGATATAGTTTTTATCTCCTGTTTCCTGAGACATTCTTTTTGTTGCCTCCGAAAAACGCGATACGGCGTCTGACGATATTTTCATCAGAACAACAAATCTGTTTTCCTGAGAGTCGTATCCTGCTGTTGCGCTGACTATATCTTTACCCGTAAGCACTACCTCGCCGTCTGACGTTATGAATGCGAGGTTTGCAGTCTGGCCGAGAACGTCTATCGCGTCTTCGGGGCTTGAAATGCCGGGAATTTCAACGGTTATGCCCTGAGAGCCTGTTCTGTATACGTTGCCCTCGGTATAGCCGAGATTAGTAAGTCTTTTTCTCATTACCTCAACAACAACGTTGATATCGCTGTCGAGATTTCCCGAATATTCTCCGTCGATATCCGGTTCAAATGTGATGGATGCGCCTCCGTCAAGGTCGAGACCTCTGCGGATACCGCCCTCGTCCGAATAAAGACCGAGCTTCGGAGGAATTTTAAACGAGCCTATGCTGATACCTGCGAAACAGACGTATACAAACAACGCCATGATCAGCGCAAGAATGCAGCAGCCCACTATTCTTTTTGTCATATCGATACCTTTCTTTATTTATATAATATAACTCCTGACATTATATCATTTTCCGATTAAAAAGTCAATAGAAAGCTTTTATTCTTGACAAATATTGTGCGATGTGATATAATCATCCCGTAAAAGATACGTTCAGAACGGAGCGACAAAATGGAACAGATGACGTCAAAAAAAAGAATACTTTCAGCCGTAACGGGCAAGGAAACAGACAGGGTTCCGTGGTCGCCTTTTCTTGCGTATTACTGGCAGTATGTTCCGCGTGAAGAGCAGGAAAAAGGTGAAGTGGCGTATATGCAGAAAATCGGCGCTGATCCGCTTCTTCGCGGCTCGTGCCTCCTTTCCGTTTCCGAAATGAAAAACGTTGAGCACACATCAAAGCGCGACGGCAACAGGATGTTTGACAGCTATATTACAAAAGTAGGCACTATAACGGAAATACGCACATATTCCGCTCAGGCAGACACGTGGTTTTTAACGGGACATCCTGTGAGCGAAGAGGAGGATTTCAAAGTTCTTCAGTATATTTACGAGAATATGAAGATCACCGAAAATATCGAACCGTTTGCCCGCGAATACGAAAAACTCGGCGAAAACGCCGTTTCATGCCCGAACATAGGCGTAAACTACAAAACGGCTTTTCAGGCGCTTGTTGAACGGTGGTGCGGCACGGAAGCGCTTTCATACGCTCTTTACGATTTTCCCGAAACAGTAGAAGAATGCCTTGCCGTTATGATGGAAAAAGACCGTGAAACGGTTATCAACGCTCTCAACTCCCCTGCCGAAATACTCAATTTTTTTGAAGACAGTTCAACAACGAACATAAGTCCGGCGATGTTTGAAAAATACACGCTGCCTCAGATAAACGAATGGGCGGATATCCTTCACACAAAAGGAAAGCTGCTTATGCATCACGCGTGCGGTCATCTCAAAGACATAATGCCGCTCATCGCAACGTCAAAAATAGATATTCTCGAATCGGTAACTCCGCCGCCGACGGGCAATATAGAAATTGCCGACGCTTTTGCGATTTTGCCCGAACACATAGCGCTGATCGGAGGCATAGACCCGACGTTTTTTGAAAGCTGCACTTCAGACGAGCTTGAAAAATACGTGAAAGACCTTCTTTCAACCGCTCGAGGCAGAAGATTTGTTCTTGCAAATTCAGACAGCTGTCCGCCGGGCGTAACATACGATAAATTTTTGCTTATCAGCGATATTGTGAGAAATTTCAGATAGGAATTTGAAAGGATATATTATGACAGTTCTTCTTACCGGCGGCGCCGGTTTTATAGGCTCCCACACATGCGTGGAACTTCTTTCCAGCGGCTTTGACGCGGTGATCGCCGATAATTTCAGCAACAGCAGCCCTGACGTTATAAAAAGATGCGAAAAAATAACCGGAAAAAATATAAAGTATTACAATGCAGACGTTGCGGACGGCGACGCGATGCGCAAAATTTTTTCCGAAAACAAAATTGACGCCGTTATCCATTTTGCGGGTTACAAAGCGGTCGGAGAATCGGTAGAAAAACCCGTTATGTATTACAGAAACAATCTTGACACCACCTTAACGCTGCTTGAAGTGATGAAGGAATTCGGTACCGACATATTTGTGTTCAGCTCGTCCGCAACGGTATACGGAAACATAAATCCCGTTCCGTTCACCGAAGATATGCCCACTTCAACAACAAATCCTTACGGCACAACAAAACTCTTCATTGAAAAAATACTTACAGACGCTTCCTGTGCAGACAAAAATCTTGCGGTCGTTTTACTCAGATATTTCAATCCGATAGGCGCTCACGAAAGCGGTCTTATCGGCGAAAACCCGAAAGGGATCCCCAACAATCTGATGCCGTATATCGCGCAGGTCGCTTCAGGCAAAAGAGAAATGCTTCACGTTTACGGCAACGATTTCAACACTCACGACGGCACAGGCGTTCGCGACTATATCCACGTTACCGACCTTGCAAAAGGACATGTGAAAGCTCTTGAATATGCCGCAAAACACAAAGGCTGCGAAATATTCAACCTCGGAACGGGCACGGGATACAGCGTTCTTGATATCGTAAACGCGTTTGAAAAGGCAACAGGCATCAAAATACCGTATGTTATAGACGGCAGACGCGCGGGCGACATTGACGAATCGCGTGCGGACGCTTCAAAAGCATTGAGAGTGCTTGGCTGGAAAGCGGAAAAATCGCTTTTCGATATGTGCGCCGATACATGGAACTGGCAGAAAAATATAAAATAAAGGCGGAAGGAAAAATGGCTTTATCAATTTCTCAGAAAATCATCGCCTCGCATCTTGTTTCCGGCGAAATGGTGCCCGGAAGCGAGATTTCGGTTAAAATCGATCAGACCCTCACTCAGGATGCAACGGGTACAATGGCGTATCTGCAGCTTGAAGCTATGGGTATAGACAGAGTAAAAACAGAAAAATCCGTTGCATATATAGACCACAACACGCTTCAGTCCGGCTTTATGAATGCAGACGACCACAGATATATACAGACAGTCTGCAAAAAACACGGAATATACTGCTCGAAGCCCGGCAACGGCATTTGCCATCAGGTCCATCTTGAACGGTTTGGCATTCCCGGCAAAACACTTCTGGGCAGCGACTCGCATACCCCCACTGGCGGCGGCATAGGTATGCTTGCAATGGGCGCGGGCGGACTTGACGTTGCGGTAGCGATGGGCGGCGGAGCGTTTTATCTCATTATGCCTAAAATCGTCGGCATAAAGCTTACGGGCAAACTTCCGCGAATGGTTTCTGCAAAAGACATTATACTGAAAGTGCTTCAGATAATGTCCGTAAAAGGCGGCGTAGGCAAAATAATCGAATATTACGGCGACGGAATAAAAACGCTTTCCGTTCCGGAGCGTTCAACTATAACAAATATGGGCACGGAGCTTGGCGCAACAACGTCTGTTTTTCCGTCAGACGAAATAACAAGGCAGTTTCTTGCCGCGCAGGGCAGAGAAAACGATTATACCGAGCTTTTGCCGGATGAAGGCGTTGTTTATGACGAAAATATCGAAATAGACCTCTCAACGCTCGTTCCGCTTGCGGCTTGCCCGCACAGTCCCGACAACGTAGTGCCCGTATCGGAGCTTGCCGGAATGAAAATAGACCAGGTATGCGCAGGATCATGCACAAACTCGTCTTATGCGGATATGCAGAAGCTCGCGGCTATACTTAAAGGAAATACAGTCGCCGAAAACGTTTCAATGACCGTATCTCCCGGTTCAAAGCAGGTTTTCGGAATGATGGCAAGGTCAGGCGTGCTTGCGGATATAATAGAAGCCGGCGCGAGAGTTCTTGAATGCGCATGCGGTCCGTGCATCGGTATGGGTCAGTCTCCCAACAGCGCAGGAGTATCGCTGCGCACGTTCAACCGCAATTTTGAGGGCAGATCAGGCACTGCAGACGGACAGGTATACCTTGTTTCGCCCGAAACCGCGGCTGCAAGCGCGATAAAAGGCTTTTTTTGCGACCCGACGACGCTTGATGTTGAAATAAAAGTTGATATTCCCGAAAAATTCGATATAAACGACAATCTCATTATTCCTCCGGCAGAAAACGGAGACGATGTAGAGGTATTGCGCGGTCCGAACATCAAACCGTTCCCCGTAGGCGACGCTATGCCGGCGTCTATCGAAAAGCCCGCGCTTCTTAAAGTCGGAGACAATATCACAACAGACCACATCATGCCTGCCGGCGCAAAGATACTGCCGTATCGCTCCAACATACCGCATCTTTCAAAATACTGCTTTGAAGCGGTCGACAACGCGTTTCCGAACAGAGCAAAAGCGTCGGGCGGCGGCTTTATTATCGGCGGCGAAAACTACGGACAGGGTTCTTCGCGCGAACACGCTGCGCTCGTTCCGCTGTGGCTTGGCGTAAAAGCGGTTATTGCGAAGAGTTTTGCGAGAATACACAAAGATAATCTCATAAATTCAGGCATAATTCCGCTTACATTCAAAAATCCGCGCGATTATGACCTCATAGATCAGGGAGACGTGCTCTGTCTTAAAAATATTCGCGAAGAGATCGAAAAGGGCGGCAGCGTATTTATTTACGACAAAACAAAAAATATGAAGATCGAGCTTCTTTGCGACAGATCCGAGCGCCAGGCAAGCATTCTTCTTGCGGGCGGACGGCTCAATTACACAAAAGCAAACTGATATGGAAATAATTAAAAAAGAGTTTTATTCACATCCCGAAGAGCAGCTTACAGATATTGTCAAGCTGCTCTTTCAAAGAAGGTTCGGTCCCGAACATATGATAAAAGATCCGCAAGCAAGTCTTGAATATCTCAAAAAAGAGCTTGCGCAAACGGAGATCGATGTAAACAAACCTCTTTGCGAGGATATAGGCGGCGATTTTGCAAGAATAAACCTTGCCGCAATAAAAGGACGGCTTTCTCCTGAAACGATAAACAAAATTTTTGTTCTTTCCGCAAATACCGATAATATAAAAGACGGAAAAGAGCAATTTTCTGCCGATCTTGAAAAGCTGAAAGCTCTTGATTTTCTGCCTTTTTCACAAAAAGAAACAAGTGATTTTATCGCAGAATACTCTTCTCTCGGCTTTCCGCCGCTTTCTCACAGCGAAATATACAGAAAAAAATATGCGCCTCACTACCGTATCGCTCAAAAAAAATATACCGAATGGCTCCTCCTTTTTATTGAGATCGAAAAAACGCTTTCAGATAAAGGCAGAGCAATAATCGGGATAGACGGTATGGCGGCGTCGGGAAAAACGACTCTTGCAGGAATTATTGCGGAAATTTATGACTGCAATGTTTTTCACGCGGACGACTATTTTTTAAGACCGTTTCAGCGAACGCCGCAACGTCTTTTACAGGCGGGCGGAAACATAGATTACGAAAGAATGAAAAGCGAGATCACAGACTGTGTTTTTTCAGAAGAGCCTTTTGAGATACGAAAATACGACTGTGAAACGCAAAGTCTTTCAGAAGCGATGACCGTTCCTAAAAAACCCATAACCGTTATCGAAGGCGTATATTCTCTGCACCCTTATTTCGGCAACGTTTACGATATAAAACTTATGCTTGAAATAAGCCTTGACGAACAGCTTTTGCGGCTGAAAAAACGCGACACTTCAAAGCTCGACCGCTTTATAAACGAGTGGCTGCCGATGGAAGAAAAATATTTTGAAACATTCAGAATAAAAGAAAAATCCACCTTTTGAGGTGGATTTTTTTTAAAACAGCGTATTTTCGTTCTGTCCCTGAAACGGTATGCCGAGGTGATCGTATGCGGCTTTTGTTACGCAGCGGCCTCTGGGCGTGCGGTTTATAAAGCCGAGCTGTAAAAGAAACGGCTCGTATACGTCCTCAATGGTAACGCTCTCCTCACCCGTAAGCGCGGCAAGAGTTTCAAGACCTACCGGACCTCCGTTAAAGCTCGTTATTATGGCGGTAAGAAGCCGTCTGTCTACCGAATCAAGACCGAGACGGTCTATCTCCATTCTGTCAAGCGATCTTCTTGCAAGATCCTTATCTATCACGCCGTCTCCGAGCACCTGCGCAAAGTCGCGTATCCGACGTAAAAGTCTGTTTGCGATACGCGGCGTGCCTCTTGAACGCGAAGCGATCTCGTATGCGCCGTCGGGCGTGATGGCTATATCGAGAATTTTTGCGGAATTCGTGATTATCGTCTGCAGATTTTCGGGAGAATAAAGCTCAAGACGGAAAAGAACGCCGAAACGGTCTCTGAAAGGCGCGGCAAGCTGGCCTGAACGCGTTGTGGCGCCGATAAGGGTAAATTTCGGAAGCGTAAATCTTATAGACCTTGCCGACGGACCCTTGCCGAGAATTATATCAAATTCATAATCTTCCATTGCCGGGTAAAGGACCTCTTCAACAGTTCTTGAAAGGCGGTGTATCTCGTCTATAAAAAGTATGTCTCCGTCCTGCAGATTTGTGAGAAGAGCCACAAGATCGCCCGTTTTTTCAAGCGCTGGGCCGGACGTGATGCGTATCTGAACGCCCATTTCGGTGGCAATGATATTTGCGAGCGTTGTTTTGCCGAGCCCCGGAGGGCCGTATAAAAGAACGTGATCAAGCGATTCGCCGCGGCGTTTTGCCGCTTCGATGTATATTTTGAGGTTTTCTTTTATTTTTTCCTGCCCGATATACCCGTCAAAGTTTTTCGGACGAAGCGAAAGCTCAGTTTCATCGCTGTGTATCGTTCTTGCGGATAAGATCCGTTCGTCAAATTCGTTTTCCATCGTTTTTCCTTTTCAGTTTCTCACACATTTCTCGAAAGCATTCTGAGCGCCTGTTTTACTATATCGTTCGTGTTGTCTGCCGAACAGCG